>JAGZWL010000038.1:0-9849 GCA_018378955.1 Atopobium sp.
GCGCATTTTTAAGTTGCTTCTGAAGCAGAGGAGCTGTCTCAATATCAACAATAAAGGGTTCCTCAATAAGACGCTTAACCGGAATTGTCTCAAGGTCCTTCTCGTAATGTCCTTTTTGAGAAACAACAACAACCTCATCATGATCAAATAAAGTTGAAGTAAATCCCTGCTCAGTTGCGCGGGTCATAGTAAAACTAATATCCACCTTACCCTTGCTAATAAGACGCAGGGCTTCTCCATACGTACACTCAATAACTTCAACTTTGATGTTTGGATGATCGGTCATGTACTTCTTCAAATGACCTGGCAGTGCTCGTGAAAGAAAGCTCGAAGGCGCTGCAATAACAAGATCGCCCATCTCAATAGCACTGACGCGATTCACTTGATTGCTCAGCTTGCTATAAGCCTGGCACACCTCTTCTGCAACAGGCAAAAGCGTCTTTCCCTCAGGAGTCAGACTTACATAGCCGCCATGTCTGTTAAACAAGCGGACGTCCCACTCTTTCTCTAGACTTGCAACCATACGACTGATCGATGACTGAGTACATCCTAGCTCTTCTGCTGCTACCGTAAAGCTACTGTGATACGCCGCAGAGGTAAACGCTTGGAACTTATACAGATTGGTCTCCATACTTGGCTCCCATTCAAGTACGTGGCCTAACAATTCACGCTTAAAAATATCATTCTACCTGCAAATTGGTAAATACCGTTTAACGCAAAAAGACCCCGTGAGCGGTTTTCACGAGGTCTTACCTTGCAATCTCAAGGCAAAAAAACTTTCTTAATTGATACTTCGCTTTGACAATTGAAGTACCAAGCTGCTTAGTTGCTATGCCTTCAGATAACGGCCCATAGCAATAGCGGAACCAAAGAGTCCAAGAAGCAGGCCAAGGAGCAGCAGAAGGCCGCTCATGCCCAGCATGACCGTTGTAGGAATAGCAAAGGTCAAAAAGGTCATGCTTTCTGCCATAACAGGAAGAAGCATGTGGGCTCCAACAACCAGAACGGCAATGGCGAGAAGAGCGCCGATAAGAGCCTCAAGCACGCCTTCCATAAGGAATGGTCCGCGAATAAAGCCGTTAGATGCACCGACCAGACGCATAATTGCAATCTCACGGCGGCGAGCATTAATGGCCAGGCGAATGGTGTTATTAATAAAGACAAAGGCAACAAATACCAGAAGTCCAACAAGACCAATAGCACCAATACGAATGTATGCTGTTACGCTAAACAGGCGCTCAACGGTCTCACGGCCATACTGAACATCACCAGATGGATTGCTCTTGTTATCCGCAATAGCTGCAAAAGATGATGAAGAAGCAATGCGCTGAGCAACGTCTTGAACATCCTTAGGATCTTTGAGCTTAATCACAAGAGATGCAGGAATAGGATTCTGGCCATCAAGAGCAGAAACCGCATCGGAAGCATTGCGATAACTCATGGTTGTGCGGTACTCCTCAAGAGCCTGATCTTTGCTCTTATAGGTTACAGACTCAACCGTATCCCAGCCTTGAACCTCTTGCTGGAAAGCAGTTACTGCAGCCTGGTCTGCATCATCTGAAAGAAATGCCTGGATAGTAACGCGGTTCTCGACACTTCCTACCATGTTCTCGATAAGAGCGGAGCCAAGAATAAACAGGCCGATGATGAATAGTGACAAGAAGATGGTTACGATTGCACCAAGAGCGGTAGACCAGTTCCTTCTAAAGTGGCTTCCGGCCTCACGCAGAGAGTATCCAAAATTAGAGAGCCCCATAGTAGCCATAGCCTCCCTTCTCCTGGTCGCGGACAATATGACCGGCCTCAAGTGCGATAACGCGCTTGCGCATAGAGTCAACCATCTCGCGATCGTGTGTTGCCATTACAACCGTAGTGCCCGCACGGTTAATGCGGTCAAGAAGCTTCATGATGCCCAGAGAAATTGCTGGGTCCAAGTTACCCGTAGGCTCGTCGCAGATAAGCAGTGGTGGGCGGTTAACCATTGCGCGAGCAACGGAAACACGCTGCTGCTCACCACCGGATAGCTGATCTGGATAAGCATCCATCTTCTGTCCAAGTCCTACCAGGCGCAAAACCTCAGGAACCTGTACCTTAATGACAGAACGAGGCTTGCCAATGCACTCAAGTGCAAAGGAAACATTCTCATAGACGGTCTTATCGGGCAGAAGCTTAAAGTCCTGGAAGACGGTACCAATCTGACGACGCAGATAAGGAACCTTGGAGTTACGCATACGTGTAAGGTCCTGACCAGCAACAATAACCTGTCCGTGAGTTGCCTTCTGCTCACGCGTGATAAGACGCAAGAGAGATGACTTACCGGAACCAGAGTGTCCAACTACAAAGACAAACTCACCTGGGTAGATATCAGCGCTGATGTTATCAAGTGCTGGACGGTTTGGCTGCGATGGATACACAAGCGAAGCGTTCTTGAAAGAAATGGTTGGAGTACCAGTACGCTCTACCTTAGGTGCGTCTTGAGCAAGGTCAGCAAAGAACTTTGCGCGATCAAGAGGCGCCTGCTCAGGGTTATTTTGCTGTTCAGCAGTTACCACGTGTACAGGCTCTACTCCTGAAGCAAATGGATCAGATACAGTTGTTACAGGTTCAGCAGCCTGGGCCACTGGCACATCAGCAGAAAAGTCCTGGATTTCAACTTGATCAGCCACAACATCTTGCTGGTCAAGCTGGTTCAGATCATCCTGAGAAATTACCCCAAAACGGTCATCAAACGAGGACTCCTGTTGCTCATCAGTGCGAAAATGATTAGCCACAGTTGCTCCTTTTCTTACTCCGAAGAGACAGATACAGAGTTTATTTTACCAAAAGTGCAGGTATGTTATACGTCACGCAGTTCATCCACAGAAAAACCGCCTCTTCTCTACTGAAGAGACGGTCTAAAAATCGCGAGAAAAACGCTGTTGAGCGTTAGTTATACGTCACCTGCAAGGTAGTTCTGCACCTGTTATGCAGTCTGCATCTTTGCGCGAGTCTCATCAATGATGGCGCGAACCTTAGCTGCGTTAGCAGCAATCTCCTCTTTTGAACCCTTGGTGAGCAGGCTTCCCATGCCGCAGCAGTCAATGCCGCACTCAAGCCACTCAGCAAGGTTATCAAGGTTAATGCCACCAGAAGCCATCAAAGGCATCCAAGGAGTTGGTGTCTTAAAGAGATTGACCAGCTCAGGACCATAGACGTTAGAGATTGGGAAGCACTTAATAAAAGCAGCACCCATCTCAAGACTGTGGTTTGCCTCAGTCATTGTGGTGCAACCAGGTGCATAAGGAATCTGGTACAGGTTGCACATACGAGCAACCTCGTCAGAGCCACAGTTAGCAACAATGAACTGTGCGCCAGCCATAATAGCAAGACGAGCAGTTGTTGGCTCCATAACAGTACCTGCACCAACGATCATTTTGTTGCCAAGACGCTCTCTAATTGCAGTAATAACCTCGCCTGCATTTGGCAGGGTGTAGCTGATCTCCATTGCGTGAACGCCGCCTTCGGCAAGACCCTCAGCAATTTCAATACCACGCTCAACCGTTGGGACGCGAACAACTGCAAACGCACAGGTATCAACCAGTGCCTGAGAAACAGCAGCTTTCTGCATCTTCATATACAACATCTCCTTGTAAACGTATCTCGCACTACCCTATTGAGCTGGCGAGAAACCCGTCATTTTTGATACTTAGTTATGAGCAATTCCGTAATAGTCAAGCATTGCATAGATCTTCTCGTCAACACCCTCTACAACCTCTGTAACAGGGAAACGAGCAGGACCAACAGGATATCCAGCAAGCTCAAGAGAGCGCTTGAGGGTCTGAGGAGTACTTCCAAGGTGCAGGATATCGCGGATTGGCTCAATCTCTGCCTGCAGGCGGGCTGCCTCCTCTGCATTTCCTGCCTCAAGAGCCTTCCAAAGATCAACAACAACCTTGGTGATAAGGTTTGCGGTACCCGCAATAGTGCCCTGAGCTCCAAGGGCGTGAGCCTCAGAAATCTTTCCGTCAGAGCCTACAAGCACGTCAACATCGTGACCGGCGGCAGCGTCCAGGTAATCCTTGAGGTTATCAATGTTGCCGGAGCTGTCCTTAATACCCTTGATGTTTTCAATGGTTACCAGCTGCTCAACAGCCTCTTTAGAGATGTTTTTACCGGTTCCCTTAGGAATGTTATACAGAAGGACAGGAATCTTGACGCTTGCGGCAACTGTCTTGAAGTACTCAACCAGCTGCTGGTCAGAAATGCCCAGGAAGTAAGGGTTGATAACGGAAAGTGCATCGGCACCAATTGCCTCTGCTTCACGGCTCATGTAGAGAGCCTCTTTTGTTGAGCATGCGCCGGTTCCTGCGTAAACAGGAAGACGACCGGCGGTTTTTTCGATAATAAACTTGGAGAACTTGATCTTCTCGTCAGGGTTACAAACGTGGAACTCACCGTTGGAGCCAAACGTGAAGATACCGTCTGCGCCCTCGGAGATGAGCTTTTCCAGAAGCTGCTCAGCGGCTTCGTAGTTGATAGACTGCTCTTCGTCGCGGTTAAACGGCGTAACCATAGGAACAATAACGCCCTTAAATGTTGACATTCAAACTCCTCTGTATACTTTACAGTGTTTATCTGGGGTTATTTGCCCTCGCGAATGGACGCGCCAAGAGCTCCACCGGGATGCCACTTAACGTACTGCTCTGGATTAAGGCCGTACTCGTTTTGAAGCAGGATAGAGAGGCACTGGAGCTCCATAATCTCTGCCAAGATAGAAGCGCGTGGAGGCTTGTTCATGGAATCGCCCTCCTGCTCAACACCTGCAATGAGAGCAACCTCTGCTTCGTTTGCCAGCCAAGAGTTTGGATTACCGGTCAGCGCAATAATGTGCACGCCAACGTTCTTAAGGCAGGTTACCGTAGCCTTGAGCTCGCCAGTCTCGCCAGAGTTGGAAATAGCAATAACAACGTCGCCAGGACGAGTCTGACCAGCAGATCCGTGAACGCACTCGGTGCCGTGAAGCTCGTAGGTTGGAGTTCCGGTTGACGAGAAGAGCGATGCTGCGTAACCAGAGACGTGACCTGGCTTACCAATACCAGTTACGTGCAGGCGGCCGCCCTTTGCCTCTGCGTCTAAAATAAGCTTTTTAGCTGCGGAGAGTGCGTCAAAATCGATGCTCTCTATATACTGATGGAGCGACTTTCCCACAATGGAGAGAAACTCCTGAACCTGCTCTTTTTCAGTTGCCATTACAACTCCTTATCTGTCTGTGAGTCCAAGCTCAAAGACACTTACTACGCAATGAATTAACGCGTCTCTTTGACCTTGTGTTGAGCCATAAGCTGCTCAATCTGCCCCTGAATTTCATCAAGAGTGGAGGCCATAAAAGGACGGTTGATGTCTACAAATTCAAATCCTGAAGGATGGCTTACCCAAGCGCCTTCAAAAAGTAGGCGCAGCGCCTTGCCCTGTCGGATGAGTTTGTAGCTTTTAATCTTGGTATAAGGAACGACAAGTGCTTTTCTCTTGTCGGATTTTGCAAAGATAAATACGTGTTTCTGACCAAAATCAATAACATGAATACCACTGGCAAAACGACTAAAACGCTTTCCCATGGCGCGTGATGCGAACCACGTAATGGTGAGTCCTGCAATAACGCCAACAAGACCCAAAATATTGCCGCTTACATTGGCGTAAACCCAAAAGAAAAATGTCAGAGCAAGAGCAGCAAACGCCATAAGCAAGTACAGAATTCCCTGAACCATTAAACGAGTTCTGTCTTCAAGAACTTCTAGAACTACCTGATCTTCAGGAAGCTCTGGAGCAGGCTTTTTGTCAACGCTAAGGCCAAACATATCGCCAAGCACTGACTCAGTAACACTTTTGTTGTTCTTCTCGTCTGCCATGTTTTTCCTTGTTGTGAAGCTTTTAAAAGGGCGCCCGCGGGCTTTCCACGAGCGCCCTAAGAAACCGTAGAGCTGAGTAGGTACTACAGAAATCTAGGCTTAGGCAAGACCAAAGAGTGAGCCGATGCCGTAGATGATAGAACCAACGATGTTGTAGTCAACGTTAGGGAAGGATGCCTCTGCAATTCCCAGCTGAGCAAATGCAGGATAGAGAATCAGAGGACCAGCGGTCAGGAAGATACCAACCAGGAAGGAGCCAAGAAGAGCACCGCGCCATCCGCCGTAAGCGTAACCACAAACACCACAAGTACCACCAGAGAAGAAGCAGATGCCTGCTGCAGGAATCATGATGGTTGGGCTGTGGAATGCAACCATAAGCGCCATTGCGACAAGGCCGCCAAGGAAGGAGCCAATGAAGCCGATGATGACAGCGTTTGGTGCAAATGGGAAGATTGCAGGGCAGTCGACTGCAGGACGTGCATCTGGAATGAGCTTCTCGGAGATGCCGACAAATGCAGCGGTGATCTCAGCGATGAACTGACGGACGCCGTAAACAAGAACGGACATACCAGCAGCAAACTGAAGACCAGCAAGGAATGGCCAAATCCACCACATATCGTTACCAAAGTAGCTGGTAAATGGCTTGTTGTTTGCAAGGGTGTCGCCAAAGTGACCGGTGACAAGGCATGCAATAGTAACAACGTAGAACAGAACAATCATGAAGAGAGCAACGGAGAAGACAAAGTCCTTGAAGAGCTTGAAGAACTCTGGGAGCTCCTTAGCCTCTTTCTCGCCGTCCTCCTCGTTCTTCTTAGCAAAGAGCTTTCCAACGTAACCGGAGAATGCATAACCGATGCAGTTGAAGTGGCCGATTGCGATGGAGTCTCCACCAACAAGCTTATTTACGAATGGCTGGCACAACGAAGGCAGTGCAGCACCGCAGAAGCCAAGAATGACGCCACCAAGAACAATGGTGACCCACATTGGGAGACCAAGAGCAATGAAGACCAGTGCAAGTACGCAGGAGAAGTACAGGAAGTGCTGACCAGTCAAGAAGACAGACTTGAATGGGGTAATCTTGGCAAACACAAGGTTCATGATGAAGCCAAGGACCATTACAAGAGCAACCTCGGTACCGTAGGTGTTCAGTGCAAGAGCAGTTGCGACCTCAACCTGGGTAACAACACCCTTAACAGCGAATGCACGACTAAACATGTCGCTGAAGATGTTGACCTGAGCGGACATAGCGCTAGAACCAATGTTGAAGATCATGAAGCCAATAATGGTCTTCACAGTTCCGGAGAAGACGTCCACAGCGGACTTCTTCTGCAGCAAGAGGCCGACAAGAGCAATAATGCCCATGATGACGGCTGTGTCTCTGAGCTGCATGAGAATTGCATTGAGCATGCGTAATCCCTTTCAGCAAATAAACCGACGAACCTACTCAGATAAGTTCTCTAAATCACGTGACAAGTACCTCTTGTCAAAGGTTTGGCGAGAGCTTCTCGCCGAGGGCAACCTGTGTTGCGTATGACGAGAAACTCCCGCCAAAAAGATACAAAGGGGAGCTTATGCGTTGTGCTCTGCGAGCCAAGCGGTGAGCTTTTCCTTCATCTCTGCCTTGTCGACAATGTTGGTAATACCAACTGCAGAAGGAACGCGATCGTCAGCGTTGAGCTCATCGGTGAGGTCAGACATGGTGATAACAAGATCGCCATTGAAACCAATCAGGGAATCCAGATTACCGTGCTCAGTCTCGATTGGAAGATCATTCTCTTTGATGACCTGGTCAATCTTGATCTTGAGCATCATGGAAGAACCCATACCTGCACGGCAGCAAACCAGTGCGTGGAACTTCTTATCAGCCATTACAACCTACCTTCCTTTGCGTGGACAAGGTCCACAACATCTTTTGGTGACTGAGCTTTTTCAAGCTGAGCAAAGAAATCTGGATCGCTCAGCAATTCAACAAGAGACTGAAGGGCACTAAGGTGGCCTTCACTATCTTTTGCAGCAAGTGGGAAAAGGAACTTAACTGGATCGTTGTCTTTGCTGCCAAACTCAACAGGATCCTTGAGCACGGTAATGCCTACTGCAGGCTCAAGCGCGCCGGACTCAGGACGTGCGTGAGGAAGAGCAACATGCTCGGTAATAACAATATAAGGGCCAAGTTCGTTGACACCTTTAATGATGTCATCAACATAGCCCTCAGTTACTTTTTTGTTATCGACGAGTGGTTGCGCAGACTTTCTAATTGCATCTTCCCAGTTAGAAGCTACAACATTGAGCTGCACCAGGTCTTCGGTAAGGAGATCACTTAACACAGCACCACCTTGCCTTTCTCTTAATGAGACACATTGGCCCAAAGCCGCCTCATGACAAGTCTTAATAACTTGATAATATGCCATGAAATGTTCTTAACTTCAATCAATTTTACTCAAACAGTAATCAAAGTTGTTCATATTTTTTCAGCGTATCTTTTGTCCAAGTAGCTATACAAATGTTCATGTTTTTATGAACGTAATTGAAGCGCCTTCTATTATCCCATGTAAAGTTTATATGTTAAATTTTTTATAATCTAAAACATTCATATATATTCATACTATTATTTTCTGAAATATCTTGATATCCTTCTTCTAATGTTCTATTTTATTGATGAATGAACATTCAAAGAAAAAATGTTGCTCATAAAGGGAGGGCATTTATGAAAAGGAGTAAGGCTTACGTAGATTCACGTCGCGAGGCAATTACTGAGCTGCTAGAAAAAGAGGGACAAGCAAGTGTTTTAGAGCTTGCTGATCACTTTGAGGTCTCTTCTTTGACTATCAGACGTGACCTGGACTTTCTTGAGAAGCGCGGCATCCTGACTCGTCAGTATGGCATTGCTACCCTGCTTAATCCTTATGGTCGTCCTTCTGGCTCAAGGCAGATTCGCTCTAACAAAGCAATTGCCCGCGAAGCCGCTCGCTACGTTGAGGATGGCGATTGCATCTTCATCAACACCAGCTCCGTTGCTCTTGGGATGCTTGAGTGGATTGATGCTCACGACGTAACTGTTGTTACAAACAACGGCAAGGCGCTGTTGCTTGAGGACATCCACGATCTTTCTATCATCCTTACTGGTGGTGACATCCGTCCTCCACGCGCTTCCATGACTGGTGATACCGCTCTTGAGTGCATCCAGCACATTACTGCTGCTAAATGCTTCTTGGGCTGCACGGGTTTCTCGGGAGAATTTGGTCTTACTTCTGCAACATCCCCTGAGCCAGCAATTAACGCTCAGATGCTCAAGCGCTCTAGAAAGCACTATGTTGTTGCTGATTCTTCTAAGCTGGGCACTACTTCCAACTTCCAGTTTGGTTCTGCAGAGGATATTGACCTTCTGATTACTGATACAGGTGCAACTGACGAGCAGATCCAAGAGCTCAAAGCCGCAGGACTTAAGGATGTTGTCTGCGTCACTCCTTCTATTCTTCCTGCTAAGTAAGACTTACGCTTCATCATTTATTAAGCGAACACAGAAGGCGACCTTTTACAGGTCGCCATTTCTTGGACACGAGAAATAGGAGTCAGTTCAAAACACACCTAAGTCGGATAATCTGTTAAAAAGACGTATACATGACGCAGAAAATAGCTGAAACATGCAGAATATCTGACTTAGAAGTGTAATATGCCTGCAATTGAGCAGATTATCCGACTTAGGTGTGTTCCTTAGGTGCGGAATTTACCTATAGTTAAATCTTTTATATGACGCTATTCATTTTCTAGCATATTAGGTTATGTTTATGCATAGATATGCATATCAGGTGGTGCGATCACCTAGCTGCCTGCTATCTTGATTAGGAACATGTCGATTCTTCGGCAAAACCTACCAAAGCTGCGCTATTTTGTGCGCCAGGCCTAAAAGCCGACGCTAACACGCTGCAGAATCATAATCACCCGCATATGAACTGCCTCCCATTTC
>JAGZWL010000039.1:0-9843 GCA_018378955.1 Atopobium sp.
TGTGGAATATAAGCGATAAAAACAAATACTCCGATAAAAGCTCCGATAGAGCCTACAAATAGATTGATTTGTTTCTTTGACATAAAACACCTCCTCCTTTGTTATTTTAATTATAAGGAGGAGGTGACAAGAAAATCAAACTAT
This sequence comes from Atopobium sp., assembly GCA_018378955.1. Taxonomy (GTDB): domain Bacteria; phylum Actinomycetota; class Coriobacteriia; order Coriobacteriales; family Atopobiaceae; genus Lancefieldella. The sequence goes on from JAGZWL010000039.1 coordinate 145, forward strand.
CTATGAAATTAGAATTTAATGAAATTTGGTTAGTTATGAAGAAGCGTTTGTGGGCTCACCGGGTTTCTCGGTAGGCTTCTTTGTAAAGAGCTTGCCAGATTTCCTGAGCTGATAGGCAAGAATCAGGATAGTTACCAGCATAACAAGCGTGCAAACGATGGAACCTTCTGCGCCAAAGCTACCGCCGGTAAGCCAATCCGGGCCACTGCCAGGGGCAAACTGCAGCAAAGAACTGCCTGTAGTGCTACCGCTTACCAGAACTCCAAAGATGTTGCCCTGAGCAAAGTTCCAGGCTCCGTGAATGCCAGCGGCTCCCCAGAGATTGTCAGTTTTGATGATATAGAACGTCTCTAAGATGCCAAAAAGAATCAGGTCAATCAGAGACTGCATGGTAAAGCCGCTGTTAAACATATGGAGAAGACCAAATAGACTGCTCGAAACCACGATTGCAATAATTTTATTGGACTTCTCTGCCATGACAGGAAGAAGCCAGCCCCTCGTGATAAGTTCTTCTGTTCCGCCCTGAATCAGCCAAAACGGAATAGTGAGAAGAACAAAGCCGAATGCATAAGGCGTAAAAGTAGTGCCAACTAATTGATAAGATCCGGTCAAAATGAGGATCAACATCACAACAGAGAAGAGAAGAATTCCTAGACCAAAGCCTTTGAACAGCTCTTTCTTCCAGTTGTCTTTGTAAAATCCTAGGGTAGCAATCGGACGCTGTTCAAAGAACTTAACCCATAGTAAAAAGAGACCAGCAATAAAGACGAAAGAAAAGAGTGAGAGTAGGAGGTAGTAATCTCCAAAAAGCTCCTGCATATTTGAGGGATTAGAAAGACGATCTGTAAGCTGTGGATTTGCTAAGAAATAGGGGACTGCGGCAAGAGCTGCTGAGAAAGCCATTACAATGGCGCCGACAATTTGTCCAACAATCATAGTAAAAAAGGCAAAAAAGGGGCTAAGCCAAGCAGGAGTCAGTCTTTTTGCCAGCTTGACGTCAGAAAACATACGATTTTCTTGCATAAAAAACTCCTAGTAGACGTATTCAGCGCACGTCATGTAGATGACAAGATTCTAGCGACGGCGCAGGCAGAAGGCGTTTACCTGCGATTAGTTCTCTTTATACTCTAAGAGAAAATCACAACAATCGCCACCGTGGCCTATGGTTTTTGTACGACCCCAAATAAGCTGCGGGTGCAGATTACCGTATCCTGCATCGTCACTATCACAGTATGCAGCGGTTATTTCGGGGCAGCCATATTTTTTGGTTATCTCATAGTAGGGGCAGCTCACAATATTGAGGCGAGCTTCGTTACCATGACTTTCTGGATACTCAAAGGCAAATCCCGCGCTTGATGTGCAGCTTTTCTCGATACCTGATTTAAAGAGACGAGGAAACTTGCGCGCAAGGCCAAACGTCTTGATTGTCCATTGGAAGAGCGGGACTCGCTTGGCTGCAAATCGCTGGAAATACTCGCGAATATACCAGACGGCCTTTTCTTGAGGGATGCCCTCTGCGCGCAGGGCCTCATATACCGCAATACCAGGGTAAATGCGCTTGTAAGAATGAGCGCGAAGCTCTTTGGAATCTGATGAGTTTTCTGCACAGAGCGCCTCGAATCGCGTTTGAGCTGCCTGTGCAATCTGATCTGCTTTTTCTTTGCCGAGGTCTTCAGAGACTATCGCGCACGTATCTTTGATGAGCTGCTGAACTTTCATACGAGCCTCACTAGTCGTAAAAAATGCCCTGATGAAAAGCTAAGTAGTGCACATTAACAATTGTACGCTTAAATTTTTGAAACGCAGTAAGTGCAGATGTCTAGCGATGGCTTAGGTAAAGTTCTTTACTATCTCCAGACCAAGAAGCAGTGCCTTTTCATGCGAATCTTTACCAAAGTCCCTCTCGTCATATTCATGAACGTTTGCCAAAGAGTCTGCCGTAAAAAGGAACTGTCCAAACTGAGCTCCTCGTTTTCTGCAGCAGGCGGCTAGTGCCGAGCATTCCATTTCTACAACTGAGCATCTTTCTTGCAGGCGATACTCAACCATTTCCTTTGTCTCACGGAAGAAACCGTCAGTAGACCAGGTGGTGCACGTTTCAAAAGAGAGGCCGTCTTTTTTGAAGGTCTCTTCTATGACAGAAATTGGATCTTCGTCGAGCTCTATATATCTTGATGCTGGAAGATAGTGATAGGACGTCCCTTCCGCCCTAAGAGCTTTGGTTGGGACGAGAAAGGCATTTTCTTGTATCTCTTTTAGAACGCCGCATGAACCAACTGCAATTATTTTCTTACATCCACAGGTAACCAGTATGTCCATTACCTGTGTGGATGAAGCAGATCCAGTAGGGGATTGAACTAAACAGATTTTCTCGCCATATGAATCTAAAACGTAGACTTTAATATCTCGAGAAACGGTCACGATTGTTTCTACGACTTCTGCTCCGTGCTGGTTGGCGTAATCATGGACAACGTCTCCGAGAAATGCAAAGAGGCACTTTTCTGGCAGCTGGCCTGCGGTCCATTCGTGATCTGCTGAAATAACCTCTGAGGAGGTATCGTCATATTCTAAAAGAGGTATTTCGTTTTTTATAATCACGGGAGCTCCTGAGTTGTAAGTGCCTTTGAGAAGTCTACCATCATTAAACGTTACACTTGCTTTGAGAATTCAAGGAAAAAATAACGTCGGACAAACAAAACAAATCGAATAATCATCTGTTATTTGATTGACAACGTATACCATTTGTATCAAAATAACCTTAAAAGGAGCTGATACTATGGCAACAAGTCCTACTCAAATTCGCATCGATAGTAATGTCAAAACAGAAGCAAATGAACTGTTTAAAAACCTTGGCATCGATATGTCAAGTGCCGTAAACATCTTCTTGCGCCAGTGCATTTTGCACGGCGGCCTTCCTTTTAAAGTGGAAATCCCAAAGTTTAATGCTGAAACAGTGGCTGCTATGGAAGAAGCACGCGATATCATGTCAGGTAAAATTCAAGCAACATCCTACAACACCGCAGATGAGCTGTTCGAAGACCTTAATGCAGGGGTTTAAGTTATATGCTTAAACTTCAAGCAACTTCTAAGTTTCGGAAGGATTACAAGCGCATTAAAAAGCGAGGTCTTGATATATCTCCACTCAAAGAGGTGCTTGACAAGCTCTGCGCTGGGGAAGCTTTAGACCTCAAACACAAAGACCACGCTCTTACTGGATCCTACCAAGGGTTTAGAGAATGCCATATTCAACCAGACTGGCTTTTGATTTATGCTATTCACAAAGACGAGCTTATACTTGTTGCTTCTCGTACGGGAAGTCATGCTGATTTATTTAATATGTAGCAAATCATGTCTAGGAGTTCTTTTGTATACTCCTCTGGGTAATTGATGGAATACTCGCCATGATATAAGTCTTTCTTTATTTCAAGAACGCTATTAGGCAGTGCCTTATGTAATTGTTCTGCTGAACAGATCATCTTTTTCTGTTCTTTTTCGCCGGCAAGTATATGGATGTTGGCGTGGACATCTTGAAGGCCGGGTTTTATCTCATAGGATGTATTTGCTTCCAAGAATGCAATCATGTTTTCTTTTGAGATTTGTGATGTGTCCCGATAATAGTCTTCAAATAAATCTTTACGAATATGAAGATAGTCAAATTGCATTTGAGCAAAGCTTTTCTTTTTTACTAAGCCATAACTTAGAGAAAACGTTGGCTTGATCAGGAGATTTGTCAGCTTAGACGGAATGACAGACGCACTTTCAATGATGGCGTTTTGACAAATTGAGTTTCGTTGCGTCAGCATTTCTACTAAAATCTGTGCGCCAAGGGATAGCCCTCCAATAAGGAGAACTGAGCCTCCAAATTCTTTATCGATAAAAGAAATGAGCTGACTTGCGTTTTCCTCAATACTTATAAAATCACTGTCACTACCTGCGTGTCCGTCAAGGATTGGCAGCACAACGTGATATTGATCTTTCAGCAGTTCAGCCTCGGCTTTATAATTCCACCAAGACAAACCGCCGCCGTGAAGCAGCATGATTACGTCGTTATGTTGTTTTCCAAATTCTACCGTTTTCATAGCTGCTCAATTCAATTTGTTACGCTGATCTAAGCCCGAGAAAGCATCACAGCGCATTCCACATGCTTGGTGTGAGGGAACATGTCCACAGGCGTCACGCGCTCAATGGCAAATCCACTGTCGAGAAGGACTTTGAGGTCTCTGGCCTGCGTTACAACGTTACAGCTTACGTACACGATTTTCTTCTGGGCTAGCTGGGCAGTTGCCTTGAGGAAGGTGGGCGTGGAACCAGCGCGAGGAGGGTCAAGAATAATAACGTCAAAGTTCTGACCGTCTTTTGCCAGAGCTTGCATGTAGCGAGTGGCATCATCGCAGATAAATTCGGCTTCAAGGTTATTGTTTCGAGCGTTTCTGCGAGCCATCTGAATGTTGTTTTCAACCTGGTCAACGCCAGTGAGCAAGAGGTTGATACCTTGAGCTTCAGCAGCGTGAGCCAAGCAAAGTCCAATGGTTCCCGTGCCGCAGTAAGCATCAAGAACTCGCAGGTTGCTGGTTTGTGTAGAAGTGACTTCCTGAGTGGAAGTGCCGGTCAACGTAGCGCTGGCCTGCGCGTCGCCGGTCTGCTCGGAGTCAGCAAGCGCGCCGTCGATGGCCAGCTGGTAGAGCACCTCAGTTTGCTGGGGGTTTGTCTGGTAGAAACTGGTTGGGCCAATCTCAAACGTGCAGCCCAAAAGCTTGTCACTCATAGACGTTGAGCCCCAAAGCAGACGGGTTTCTCGCCCCAAGATTGCGTTGGTGCGCTTCTGGTTGACGTTCAAGAAGATGCTGGTCAGCTCGGGGTGCGCCTTACGAAGCGCAGCAATAAACTCCTGCTCATGAGGCAGGTGCTGGCCGTTGACCACCAGTACCAGCATGACGTCGTTGGTGGCATATCCGCAGCGAACCACGCCATGGCGAAGTGCTCCCTTGCCGCGATCCTCCTGGTAGGCGTGAATGTTGAACTGGCCGGCAAGATAGGCTACGTCGTTGAGGATAGCGCGAGCTCGACCATCTTCTACCAGGCATTCCTTTGAGGCAATAATCTTGTGCGTTCCGCTTGCATAAAAACCGGAGCGAACCGTGCGGCCCTTACCCGGCGCAAATGGCGTTGCTGCTTTGTGACGATACGCCAGAGGCTCGTCCATTCCACGAATGGGCTCGATAGTTACGTTATTGATGCTTGCCAGTGGGGCGAGAAGTTCTTCTACCTGCGTTTGCTTGCGTTTAAGTTGGATAGGATAGGGGACCGAAAGCCATTCACAGCCTCCGCAACTACGCGCAATAGAGCATGTTGGTGTCTTGTATCCCATAGTTCCTCTCCAAATCTTGGATTACTACTATACCGTTTACAGGTTTTAATGGCACGTTGAGGTGACTGTTGTATCTAATCTGTTTCGTCTTTCTGTATCGTTGCCCGTTTATGCAAAAAACCGCTAGGCTATCAGGCACAGTAATTTTGGACGAGATAAAGGGGTGGATTATGGCTCTCATCAGCAAAATTGGTATTATCGGCGCTAATCATGTTGGCGCGCATGTTGCAAACGCCCTGCTTTACCAGGGACTTGTTACCGAGCTCTTTATTAGTGATACAAACGAAGTCCTGTGCAAAGCTCAGGTAAACGACCTGTTGGACGCAATGCCTTTTTATCCACATCCCGCTCGTGTCTATGAAGTAGATGACCGTTACGAGGAGCTTGCTGGCTGCGATATTATTGTTAATGCTGCTGGCCATATTGAGGCTGCAGCAGGTAGTCGTGATGGTGAGCTCTTCGTCACCACTGACGAGGCCAAGAAGTTCGCTAAGCGCATTGCAGACGCAGGCTTCGATGGTGTTTGGGTCAATATCGCAAACCCATGCGATGTTGTTACTACTGAGCTCCAGTATCTGACCGGCGCCGATCCAAATAAGGTCATCGGCTCCGGTACCACGCTGGACTCCGCTCGACTCCGCCATGCGCTTTCCGGCGCTACCGGCTATCCAGCATCTTGCATCAACGCTTGGATGCTCGGCGAGCACGGCAACGGCATGTTTGCTTGCTGGTCACATGTCTCCATTGGCTGCCTCACCCTCGATGAAGTTGCAGCTCAGACGGGCAAGACCTTTGACCTCCCAGAGCTTGAGCAAGCTGGTCGCATGGGCGGTTACGTCACTTACAGCGGCAAGCAGTGCACCGAGTACTCCATTGCAAACGGTGCCGTCGAGGTCATCAAGGCTATTGTCCACGATACCAAGCTGATCACGCCAGTCTCCACGCTGCTCAACGACGTGTATGGCGTTTCTGGCTTCTACTCTTCACTTCCTGCAGTTATCGGCGCCAATGGTGTCGAGAAGGTCTTTGTGCCCGAGCTCTCCGACTCCGAGATTGAGGCATGGCGCAAGTCTTGCGAGCACGTCAAGGGTAACATTGAGCAGCTCGGTTGGCTTGAGGTTGACGCTCGTATCAACTAGCGCGACGCACGCCGGCTGCGTGCAGCACCTGCGAGCAGGTAATAGTGCACACCGAACACACCTTGGGGCTTCTCCCGAGGTGTGTTTTTTGCGATCAAGCTACCTCTCCCCATTTTTTTGATTGGCTCTGATTACGAGCCTGAAAAGCTCATCATGTCTGAGTAAATTTACTCAGACATGATGAGAAAAACCGGCAAATCGCTCAGATAAGGTGTACTTTTCCGGCAAATCATTCAGACATGGCGAGAAAATCAGGCTCCATGAGAGCGCTCATGAAATTAACCTCGGATTCAAAAGTCACGTCACGAAAGGTCCGCCTGAAAAGTGCAAAGAATCTGTATTTGAGGCACAGATTCTTTGATGAAATCAGGCAAATCCACAGTTTCTTTAACGTATTTAGGCAAAAGTTACAGATTCTTTGAAGAAATCAGGCGCGCTTAGTCCAAGCCTTACAGGTCGGTTACTTTTCTCGAAGAGACGAACTTCTCGCCACGCGCCACACGCACCTTGTGCGACCAAGCGCTCGTCTCATGCCACGCGCCGAGGCCGTCAAAACCACCGTCTCACCTGCTATTTTTAAACAACATTTAAATAAAAATTTCTATTGACTTGTAATCAAAGTGATATCACAATGATGCCAACATAAAGCTCATTGTCACAAAGGAGATCTTATGAGCACCGAGAAAATCATTAAGTCCAAGAGTGGTTGGCTGTTCCTGCTGATTACCATTGCTCTTTTTGCAGTTGCAGCCCTGTTTTTGGCCAATTTTGTACTCAGCGCTATCGCTGCAGACAGAAATCCTCGCCTGGATCCGTCATTCCCAAGCATCATTGGCGCACTGGTATTCTTCTTTGCCGGCCTGTTTGTTTCAAGTGGCCTGTTCAGCCTCCAGCCTGGTCAGGCAAAGGTGTGCGTACTATTTGGTAAGTATATTGGCACCGTTAAGGACGAGGGTCTTCGCTGGGCAAATCCTTACTACGCCAAGACTCTTTCTACAAACGTGGGTGATCTTTCCTCGCTCGCCTCAGGCACAGGTGTCCCAACGGTCAACGTGCACACCTCCATCATTTCCACTCGTGCCCGCACGCTGAACGGCGATGTCCTCAAGGTCAACGACCGCATGGGCAACCCAATCGAGATCGCCGAGGTTGTTGTTTGGCGCGTCAGCGATACCGCAAAGGCCCTCTTTGACGTCGACGACTACGACAGCTACGTTGCTATGCAGGCAGAGACCGCACTCAGGCACGTCGCTAGCATCTACAGCTACGACCACATGGAGGACGAGTCCGAGTCCAACACCGCAATTACCCTGCGCTCCAACATCGAGGAAGTCTCCGAGGCGCTTCAGTCCGAGCTGAGCCGCAACCTTTCCGTCGCTGGTATCACCGTTGACGACGCTCGCCTCACGCACCTGTCCTACGCTCCTGAGATTGCGCAGGCAATGCTCCGCCGCCAGCAGGCAGAGGCAATCATCGCTGCACGTAAGAAGATTGTCGAGGGCGCTGTTTCCATGGTTGACATGGCTCTCACCCAGCTCTCCGAGAATGGCGTCGTTGAGTTCGACGAGGACCGCAAGGCCGTCATGGCATCCAACCTCATGGTTGTTCTTTGCGGCGAGTCCGAGGCCCAGCCTGTTCTTAACACCGGTTCCTTGCAGCAGTAAAGCTTGGCGAGAAACCCATGGCACCTCGCAAACAATATCCACTTCGTGTAGCTCCAGAAGTCTGGGAGGCGGTTGAACGCTGGGCGCAAGACGACATGCGTTCAACTAACGCTCAGGTAGAATGGATTTTGCGCGACGCTCTGAGAAGGGCAAAGCGCACTCCAAAAGCAAATAACACTCGTGTGAATAAGACAGACAAGATGGAAGAAGGAAACTAGCATGGCCGACAACATTCCACAGCCACCCGTTCCTAACGCTCCCGTACCTCCAGCGGCGCCAGCTGCACCAACTGCACCTGCTGCCCCCGCAGCGCCCGCGGCTCCCGTCGCACCCGCAGCGCCTGCAGCCCCCGCAGCTCCAGCACCCGCAGCTCCAGCTGCCGCGACCCCGGCTCCAGCTCCAGCACTAACTCCAGCAACACCTGGCGAGGTTGTTCCCGTGCTGAGCGTTCAACATTTCACCAAGAAGTATGGCTCCAAGGTAGCTGTTTCTAACCTTTCGCTCGACGTTATGCCTGGCGACATCTACGGTTTTATCGGCCACAACGGCGCAGGTAAAACCACGCTCATCAAGTCCATCGTTGGTGCTCAGCCATTTGAGGGCGGCGTCATCTTTGTGGACTCCAAGAACGTGCTGGTTGACCCTGTTGGCACCAAGCAGGTCATCGCTTACGTCCCAGATAATCCAGATATTTACGAGTTCATGAGCGGCATCAAGTACCTCAACTACGTCTGCGACATTTTTGGCGTTCCTGCGGAGAACCGCGTCGAGCGCATTACAACGCTGGCCAACCGCCTGGGCATCACTGATTCCCTGGCAAATGCCATTGGCAGCTACTCTCACGGCATGAAGCAGAAGCTGGTTCTGATCTCCGCCCTGCTCCACGAGCCAAAGCTTATCATTTTGGACGAGCCATTTGTTGGCCTGGACCCAGCAGCAAGCTTCGAGCTCAAGAAGATGCTGCACGAGCTTGCTGACCGTGGATCTGCCGTGTTCTTCTCGTCACACGTTCTTGAGGTTGTCGAGAAACTCTGCAATAAAATTGCAATTATTCGTCAGGGCAAGCTTCTTGCCGCAGGTAAAACGGACGAGATTCGCGGCAATGCCTCTCTTGAGGAAGTCTTCCTTGGTCTTGAGGCAGGCGCCCCTGGCGTTTCTGCCGAGATTGCTCAGGATATGGCCACCACAAAGGACGGCGCAGCTGTTCAGCCAGTCATTCCTGGCACGTCAGTACCCGCAGCACCCGCTGCTCCCGCTGCGCCCGCGGCTCCAGCAGCCCCTGCGGCCCCCGCAGCTCCAGCCGCGCCTGCGGCCCCTGCTGCCCCCGCCGCACCCGCACCTGCGGCTCCAGCAGCTCCAGCGGCGCCTGCAGCTCCAGCGACACCTGCAGCTCCAGCAGCACCAACCGTGCCGGGTGCACCAGTGCCTCCAGGTGCTCCAGTTCCTCCTTCCTTCCCTAAGGAGAACTAGTCATGGCAAATAACGTTCCACAGGCTCCTCAGCGCCCCGATGTGCCTGAGCAGAACCT
>JAGZWL010000040.1:0-9655 GCA_018378955.1 Atopobium sp.
TTACTTCAGATCTCCAATCATTCCTGATGGCGCTTATCGTGTTGAGCAGACTACCTTTAAGGACGGTTATGTCCCTCATGTAGATTCTGTTTCTCACATCTTTGATGGTGCTGCAATTGGCTTTAGTGAGACTGTCAGGGACATTATGGAGAACCAGCCACTCTTAGGTCATATTGTTGTTAGGGTTGTTGATACAGACGGCAATCCTATTGCTGGTGCAACTCTTAAGGCTACTGCCGCAAACGTTGCTGGACCTCGTATCCCAACACCTCCATTTACTCAGACCGGTATTCTCACCATGGAGGCTGACGGAAGCTACTCTCTTACAACTGGTGCAGATGGCTCTGTTGTAATTCCTAACCTTATGGGTAACACTTCCACTACCATCACACAGCTCACCACCATTGATGGTTACCAGATTGATACTACGGTTCGTGTTGGTCAGATCACTGGTACAAATACTACTGCCACAGTAACTTTTGTTGATCCTCGTATTCCTGCTCCAACGCCTGCACCAGATCCAACACCTGCTCCAGAGCCACAGCCTGAGCCAACTCCAGCACCAGAGCCTCAGCCAGAGACCCCAAAGGCTAAGAAGGTTAAGAAGTCCGTTCTTCCAAATACCGGTGATAATGCGCTTACGCTACCTTTGATTATTGGCGTTGCTGGTGCAACTGTTGTTGTTGCTGGTGCTGCTCTTTTCCTTCATAAGAAGCGTCAATAAATCTTCATAAGCCTGGTTTCATTTACATAATTCACCACGTAAATCAAGTGAATGACTTATACTTATCCAGTTCAGATATGTATGAGGAGTTCACTTGATTGCTCTTGCGGATAAGATTTCTAAGTCATTTGGCGGCAGAGTCCTTTATTCAAACGCAACACTTCAGCTCAATGCAGGTGAGCGTTGGGCTTTAGTTGGTCCTAATGGTGCGGGTAAGACTACGCTTCTAAAGATCATCATGGGCCTAGAGTCTGCTGATGAGGGAACTGTTACCTTTGCAAAAGACGCTACTCTTGGATACCTTGAGCAAGAGACAGAGCTCATGGGAGATAGAACTGCCCTCAACGAGGTTATCGAATCTGCCCATGAGATTAAACAGTGGGAAAGAAAGGTTAACGACCTTTCAATCAAAATTGCCGAAACTCCCGAAGGTGCAACGCTCAATAAGTATCTTGAAGACTACGCTCATGCTATGGAGCGTTTCGAGCGTCTTGGTGGCTATGAACTAGAGAGTAGAGCTCGCCAGATTCTTGCGGGACTGGGTTTTCCCGTTGAAGACTTCGATAAGCCAGCTAAAGAGTTTTCGGGCGGCTGGCAGATGCGTATCTCTTTGTCAAAACTCCTGTTACGTCGTCCTGATGTTTTGCTCTTGGACGAGCCTACTAACCACTTGGACTTGGAATCTGTTCAGTGGCTTGAGAGGTTCTTATCGTCATATGACGGTACGGTTTTGCTGGTAAGTCACGATCGCTCGTTCATGGATGCATGCGTAACGCACGTGGCGGCGCTTGAGAATCGTATGCTTGTCACGTATACCGGAAACTATTCTGGTTATCTGCATCAGCGAGAAGAAAATCTTGAGCAGCTTCGTGCTAAACGTGCAGCTCAAGAGCGCGACATTGCTCACATGGAGACCTTCATTGAGCGATTTAGGTATAAGCCTACCAAGGCAAAACAGGTTCAAGAGCGCGTGGCAAAGGTCGAGAAGATCCGTGAAGAGCTGGTAGTTCTTCCAGAGCAATCTCATCACATGCATTTTAGGTTTCAGAACCTCCTCGTACCGGAGATACCGTCATCTCTCTTGAGGGCGTGGCTAAATCGTATGAGGATAACTTTGTCTACGATAACGTTGACCTTAAGCTGTATCGAAGAGATCACGTTGCGCTTGTTGGCCCTAACGGTGCTGGTAAATCTACTCTTATGAAGCTTATTGCTGGTAAGCTTAAGCCAGATGCGGGACAGATTAGCCTGGGCCAAAACGTCACTGAAGCTTACTATGCACAGCACCAGCTTGAAGAGCTCAATCCTGCAAATACGGTACTTGCAGAGCTTGATACCGTTGCTGCGGGCTGGACTACTTCTGAAGAGCGTAGATTGCTTGGAGCCTTCCTTTTCCATGGCGATGACGTTGAGAAACGCGTAAATGTGCTATCTGGCGGCGAGCGCGCCCGTCTCGCACTTGCTAAGATGCTGGTTTCTCCAGATCCACTGTTGCTTCTAGACGAGCCAACTAACCACCTGGATATTGACTCTGTTGACGTTCTAGAGAAGGCACTTGTTGACTTCCCAGGAACTATCATCTTAATCAGTCACGATGAGCACCTGGTTAGAGCTGTAGCTAACAAAGTTGTGGACGTTCGTGACCACAAGGTTACGGTCTATGACGGTAACTACGATTACTTCCTCTTTAAGCTGGCAGAGCTTCAAGCAGCAGCGCAGGGGGAGACGTCGAGCAAGACGATGTCCTCGTATGGAACTTCGGGTGCAAGAGCGGTTAAGAGTTCTGGCCCAGAGGCAGGTCAAGCTGCAGGTTCTTCTCGCAATGTGAAGTCTAAGGAGCAGAGAAGAGCTGAGGCTGAGGAGCGCAACCGTAGAAGTCGTGCGCTGAGGGAGACTAAGAAGCGCTTGGACGAGGTTGAAGCTGCACTTACTCCTGCTCATAAGCGTTACGATGAGCTCATGACGCTTATGGCCGACGAGGCGCTCTATAACGATCCGCAAAAATTTGATGAGTGTATGGCTGAATACCAGGCACTCTCCAAAAAGATTCCTGCGCTTGAGGCTGAATGGTTGGAGCTTTCAGAAAAAATGGAAGCAGACATTGATGAGTAGGTAGTTTTGCCAATCTTGGGTAAAATTATTAGGTAATTGAAGCTTACGTAAGTATCTGTCTGTGTGTTTTTGCAGATAGTAGGATAAGGATTGTTGTGCCAACTGCTTTAACATCATTTCCAACGCTTTTGACAACGCTCGCTGAATTTGCACTGGTAATCTTTGCCATTGTGGTTCACGAGGTTGCGCATGGCTTTGTGGCATACAAGTGCGGAGACCCTACCGCTAAAATGTCTGGCCGTTTGACGCTCAATCCACTGGCACACATTGACTTGTTCGGTACGGTTCTTTTGCCGTTTATGTTGGTATTGATGGGTGGTCCTAGCTTTGGTTACGCAAAGCCCGTTCCCTATAACCCCAACTACCTCAAAGATCGTCGTCGTGACGAGATTCTTGTAGCACTCGCAGGTCCAGCTTCTAACATCTTGCAGGCGTTTCTCGGTGCACTCTTGTTGCGTTTGCTCAACGCGCTAGCTGTTACATTTAGTGCAGCATATAATCCGCTGGTAATGTACTACGTTTCTTCGCTGGTAATCTTCTACATTCAGATTAACGTAAGCCTGGCAGTCTTTAACATGCTGCCAATTCCACCTTTGGACGGCTCTAAGCTGCTGTTATATTTTCTTGGCGAGAAAAACCGTCAAAAGTTTTACGCCATTGAGCCTTACTGTATGATTGCTGTAGTGGGACTCATGTTCTTTGCACCCGGCTTTTTCTCGTCCATTATTGGGGGCATTTCTAACGTCATTTTGAGCCTGCTTGCGAGAATCATCTAATGTCGTACAAAGTAAACACTGCAACATATTCTGGCCCATTTGACCTGCTGCTTCAGCTAGTAAGTAGGCAAAAAGTTGCCATCGGCTCTATTTCTATCTCTGAGGTTGCTGATCAGTACCTGGCAGAAGTTGACGCCATGGAAGAGCTTGACCTAGACGTTGCCAGTGACTTTGTCCTTGTTGCGTCAACGCTTTTGGACATGAAAGCTCATGCGTTGGTGCCTCAAGACGTTTCACTCAAAAGCTCATACGATGAAGATGAGTATGATGACGAGCTTGACGGGCTTTCTCCTGATGAGGCGCGAGAAGTTCTTATTGCTCGCCTTATTGCCTATAAGCAGTTCAGAAATGCGGGCGCTGCGCTGGGTAGCCGCATGGAGGCAGAGTCGTACATGTTCCCACGCTCAGTGGGCCCAGATCCTGATTTCTTGAATCTCATGCCAGACTATCTTGAGGGCATTACCCTCAGAAGCCTTGCTGTCATCTGTGCGGACATTGACTCAAAACGTGAGACATTCTTGCTTGAAGCGGAACATGTGGCGCCAAAAAGGCTCCCAGTAGCTCTGACGGTAGCTTCTGTGGACCGACTCACGCGCTCTAAGGGCAAAGTGACGTTCTCTGAGCTCTTAGACGGTCAAGATACGCCAGAAATTGTGGTTGCAAACTTTTTGGCAGTGCTTGAGCTCTTTAAGCGCGGTCTTGTTCGTGTTCAGCAGGATGTCATCTTTGGAGAGATTGAGATTGAGCACATAGAGGGCGCAGATTCATACCAGCTTGATGAGTCAGTTCTTTTGGAACTAGAAGAACTATCTGGTGATGAGCCAGATCTTGAAGGATTTAGCTTGTCTCAAAATGCGCTCCAAGACGTCCAGCAGACGCTATTATCGTTAACTCAAACGCCCGATGAAGCACAGAAAGAGGCGGAATAACTTATGGCAGAAGAGCTTACCTATTTAGATTCCGAGTCGCTCAAAGGTGCACTTGAATCACTGCTTTTGGTTGCAACAGATGCAATCACCACGGCCGACTTTTCCAAGGTCACCAATGCAGCTCCTGCCGAGGTTGCCCAAGCGCTCAAAGAGCTTGCAGAGGAGTACACACGCTGTAACAGGGGTTTTCAGCTCAGAGAGGTAGCCGGCGGTTGGCGTCTCTTTACGCACCCAGCTCACCATCAGCTGGTTAGCGATTTTGTGCTCTCTTGGGACACACGCCGCCTTTCTCAGGCAGCGCTTGAGACGCTGGCGGTTATTGCTTATCACCAGCCCGTTACTCGTGAGGGCGTCCGAGCCATTCGTGGTGTTAACTCTGATGGTGTTATCTCTTCACTTCGCGAGAAAAACCTTGTGCGTGAAGTGGGCAAAGAGGCAGATAGGGGACAAGCCATTCTCTATGGCACAACAGCCCTTTTCTTAGAGCGCTTTGGCCTCAAGTCTTTGCGAGAGTTGCCGCCGCTGGAAGACTTTGCCCCTGATGAGGAGTCTAAGCAGTTTATTCGCGAGAGACTTTCTGGCAGAAGCTTCACTTCAACGCTTGAAGAAGCCGCAGAAGACATTGACGATGAACGTTCCCTTTTGGGAGACAGTTACGATACGCAAGAGGATGCATAGGCCGTGGCAGAAGAGCGTATTGTCCCCATGCGCCTGCAGCGCTTTTTGGCGCGCGCAGGAGTGGCTAGTCGCCGTGGCTCCGAGCGCCTGATGACCTCTGGTCGTGTCACGGTAAACGGCCAGGTAGTCACCGAGCTTGGCAGTAAGGTTGATCCGCTGGTAGATGTTGTTGCAGTTGACGGTATTGTCTGCTCAATTGCCGAGAAACCCGTCTACTTGATGCTCAACAAACCTGCAGGGTATCTGACCACTATGAAAGATCCCCAGGGTAGACCAACCATTGTGGACATGGTTCCCACTGACAGATACCCGGGACTTTTCCCTGTTGGACGTCTTGATATGGATACCACGGGTCTTTTGTTCTTTACTACCGATGGCCAGATGGCACAAGAGCTTTTGCATCCCTCAAAGCATGTATGGAAGCACTATGTTGCTCATGTAGTAGGTACACCTACAGAAGAGCAGCTAAATCGCCTGCGTGAAGGTATTGAGCTTGAAGATGGTCCTGCTGCTCCTGCTGAGGTTGAGATTGTATCCAACGATGCCAAGATGAAGGCACTTCTCGCCCCACAGGGTTTAGGAAAAATCGGTGGAGGAGAGCCAAACTCCCTGGTCAGCGTAACTATTAGAGAAGGCAGAAAGCACCAGGTTAAGAAAATGCTTCTGGCTATTCACCATAGAGTTCTTGCACTCCACAGAGACACGTTTGGGCCGCTTCACCTTACAGGCGTTAAAGAAGGACAGTGGAGACTTCTTACCGATGAGGAAGTTGCCTCTCTGGAGCGCACTATTGGTAGAGAGCCTGGTGCTTCTCCCATCATGCCTTTACATGCCAGCAAATAATTATTAGTTGCACGATTTCTAAGCGCACGTCAAACAGCTTAAACACGCCCAGAGAGGAGACATAATGCAGCCATTTGAAGTTCCAGCTCAGGTTCATCGCATTTTGTTTATGCGCCATCCAGAAAGCGTGGCTAATACGCAGCGCTTTTTTAGCGGTAGAAGAGACGTTGAGCTCACCAAGCATGGCGTTGAACAGCGAGAGCATGCAGTGCGCGCGCTTGTTGCATTTCATCCAGATAGAATTTGGACCTCTCCGTTGTCTCGCTGCAAAGACATGGCCCAGATGGCTGCAGCCGAGCTTGGTATTTCCTGCGAGGTAAAAGACGACCTTGCAGAGATGGATTTTGGCATTTTGGAGAGCAAGCGTTTTGCTGATGCAGAAGAGATTTTAAAGCCCTATGGCCTTACGTTTCCTTGGGCCTCAGACAAAAACGGCCATTCCATACCTGCTCCAGAAGCAGAGTCATATGAGCAGGTAAGAAGCAGGTGCCGCAACATTCTTAACGAGTTTTCCAACCTTTCTGGACGCACGGTTTGTATTTCTCACGGCGGCTATTTGCGTTCTATGATGGCAGAGATTTTTGGCATCCCAGGCAGTTCTAGTTGGAATGTACATCTTGCAAATGTCTCTTCAATCTTCTTTACTAGTACAGGCAGTTCTGATTTCAAGCTTGGTGGATTTAACCTTGATCCAGAAGAGGTTATTCGTCGTTCCACTGAGCCAAGTTTTTACGATTTTCGTGACATTTGGGGTGTCACCGAGGGGGATAAATAATGATTGTTGCTATTGACGGCCCAGCAGGCTCCGGAAAGTCTACGGTTGCTCGCGCACTTTCTGATCGCCTGGATCTGATTTTTCTTGATACGGGCGCAATGTATCGCTCAGTAACCGTAGAATGCCTGCGTCAGGGCATTGATATGACTGATACCGAGAAAATCATTCAGGTTGCCCGCAGCATTAGCATCTCGTTTGGCAACTCCGCAAACGGCCAGACCGTCTTCGCAAACGGCTCAAACGTTACAGCAGAGATTCGTACCCCAGAGGTAGATAGAAACGTAAGCGCTGTTGCAGCTATTCCTGAGGTCCGCGAGGCTATGGTCACGCTTCAGCGTCGCGCTGGCGAGAATGGCGATGTAGTCGCAGAAGGCCGTGACATTGGCACCGTGGTATTCCCCGAGGCAGATGTAAAGGTTTTCTTGACCGCAGATCCAGCAGCACGCGCTCACCGTCGCGCTGTTCAGCGTCAGGGTGGAGATGCAGCTACTGGAAACGATGCCAAGGTAGACGCCAAGAGCGAGGAGAAGATCCTCGAAGACATCAAGGCTCGTGATAAGGCTGACTCTGAGCGTAAGGCAGCACCACTGCGCGCTGCAGAAGACGCCCATCACATTGACTCTTCTGCGCTATCTGTTGAAGAGGTCATTGCAGCAATTATTGCCCTGCATCCAGGTCTTGGTAAAAGAGATGCCCGTAACCATAGGTCTTCTCACCAGGGAAATGAATCAGAGGGTAACGCTTCTGATGACGGGAAGTCTCACACAGAAGAGCCTAAGCGCTCCGAGAAAAAGTCTTCTATAGCAGCATCTAAGCGTTTGCGCCCTTTTGGCGGAAACTCGTTTGATGATTATTACGATACCGCGCTTGCTGATTTTCCAGCTCCTGCCAAGTTCTTTAAGTGGCTGGCAGTTAGTGTGCTTGGACTTATTACAAAAATCTGGTTCAGGTGGCGTTGGGACAATGACCAGATCTTTGTTGGCGATAAGACCCCTCGCGTTCTTATCATGAACCACCCAACCTTCTTGGATCCCATTGTTACCGTTGTCCACCTGTTTGTTCATGGCATTCCCGTTAGAACCATCTACAAGAGCGAGTTCAACAAATTCAAACCACTTCAGTGGGCGCTTTCTAGACTAGGTGGCATTCCAGTAGACCGCGGAACTGCCGATATGAAGGCAATTCGTCGCGCAACTACGGCTCTTTCTAGAGGAGAAATGCTTCTTATTTACCCTGAGGGCACAAGAGTCAGAAGCAATACTGAGCGCGGAGAAACTCACGGTGGTTTTGCGCTTATTGCACAGCTTGCCAAGGTAGATGTCCAGCCACTGGCAATTATTGGCGCACTTGATATTAAGAAAAAAGGTTCACCTCTGGTTAAGCCGGTTAAGGTTTATCTTCGCGCAGGTCAGAAGGTCTCTTTTAGTGATCTGACTTCTACAAAACGTAAAGATCAGGCAAAAGAGATGGAAGAGATGGCCATGGAGCGGGTATACGAACTGAGAGATGCAATGCTCAAAGAGCATCCCGGAAGGAATTAGTTCGTGCCTACTATTAAAATTGCCGATGAAGCAGGTGCTTGTTACGGTGTAGAAAGAGCTCTTCAGATGGTCCAGCAGGCCGTCAAAGATGCTCATGCGCCCGTACGCACGCTTGGTCCGCTTATCCATAACCCTCGCGTTGTTACGTCCCTTAAAGACCAGGGCGTAGAGGTTGTTGATTCTGCCTCTGCGGCTAAAGGAAGTGCGCTATTGTTGCGCACCCATGGCGTAACTCCCCAAGAGGAGCAGATTGCCAAGGACGGCTGTGTTGACGTGTTAGATGCAACCTGTCCGTTTGTAAAGAAGGCTCACGGAGCCGCAGAACTTCTCGCCAAGCAGGGCTATGCCGTGTACGTGGTAGGAGAGTCAGGACATCCTGAGGTAGAGGCTACACTGGCGCACGTGCCAGGATCTTTGGCCATAGACTCCGTGGAACAGGTTGCCGCTCAGGCGGACGCCATGAGAGCTGCAAAGAAGGTTGGTCTGGTGGTTCAGACTACCATGAGCGCTGCAAAGCTTTCTGAGGTGGTTAACGCGGTACTTCCGCTTGTTGACGAGCTTCGCGTCATGAATACCATCTGCGAGGCCACCGCAGGCCACCAGGACTCGTGCATGAGGCTTGCAAAAGAGTCTGACGTCATGATTATTATTGGCGGCAGGATTTCTGCAAATACTACTCGCTTGGCAGAAATTTCAAAGCTCTATTGCCCCGCAACTTACCATATTGAAGGCGCTGATGAGCTAGAGGCTTCTTGGTTTGAAGGTGCGGAGCATATTGGTATTACCGCAGGAGCTTCTACACCAGAAGCTCACATCAACGCAGTTAAATCAGCCATCGAGGAAATCGTAGGCGCTTAATATGGAACAGCGCGCAGACTACGGAAACACAAAATCTGGTGGACTTGGCGCACTGATTGAGTCCGTTGAAGAGGGTAGTCCTGCGTGGAAGGCTGGCCTTGAGCCAGGCATGATTATCGAGAAGGTCAATGGCGTAGTGCCAAAAGACCTGATTGATTGGCGTTGGGAGGCCGACGGCTCCCTCTGTGAGCTTGAAGTTTCTGTTCCTGGTGATGACGCACTTTATGAGTGCGTGCTTGAACGTGAGTCCGGAGAAGACTGGGGCGTTGACTTTGTTGATGTGCTCTTTGATGGCATCAAGACCTGCGTAAACGCGTGCCAATTCTGCTTTATGGCTATGCTGCCAGAAGACATGCGACCCTCGCTTTCCATTAGAGACGACGATTACCGACTGAGCTTTTTGCAGGGTAATTTTGTTA
>JAGZWL010000041.1:0-9607 GCA_018378955.1 Atopobium sp.
TATATAGAGCATATCAATGGACCGGAAGACGTAAAGAAGCTGGACGCGCATACTCGTGCAGTACTTGCGCAGGAGATTCGCGACAACTTGCTGGTCATGGAGTCAAAGCATGGCGGCCACTTTGGCCCAAACTTTGGCATCGTCGAGGCAACAATCGCGCTCCATACGGTGTTCAATTCGCCTGTTGACCATATCGTTTACGACGTCTCGCACCAGACGTATCCGCACAAGATGCTCACCGGCCGCAAGCAGGCATACATGGATCCCGCGCTCTACGACTCGGTGTCTCCTTACACCGACCCCGCCGAGACCCCGCATGACCTCTTCAAGATCGGCCACACCTCCACGTCCATCAGCCTGGCGCTTGGCCTAGCAAAAGCTCGCGACATCATGGGCGGCAAGGAGAACATCATCGCAGTTATCGGCGACGGCTCCATGTCCGGTGGCGAGGCGCTTGAGGGGTTGAACGTTGCCGGCGAGCTGAACAGCAACTTTATCATCGTCTTCAATGACAATCAGATGTCCATCGCCGAGAACCACGGCGGCATGTATGACCAGTTTGCTGAGCTGCGTCGCACTAACGGAGCTGCCGAGAATAACCTCTTCAAATCGATGGGCCTGGACTACCTGTATGTCAACGACGGCAACGACATCGAGGCTCTTATCGCCGCATTTGAGCAGGTAAAAGACTCGACTCATCCGGTTGTGGTCCACATCAATACGCTCAAGGGCAAGGGCTACGCTCCCGCGGAGGCAAACAAGGAGAAGTGGCACTGGCACATGCCGTTTGACATCCAGACTGGTCAGAGCCCTGCATCCGGTTCTTCCGAGTCGTATGCCAGCATCTTCGCAGAGTATGCCCTCAAGCGCGCAAAGACTGACTCGAAGTTCTTGGTGCTTATGTCGGCTGTTCCTGGCCTGCTTGGTCTTACGCAGGAACGCCGAGAAGAGCTGGGTAAGCACTACCTTGACGTGGGCATCGCCGAAGAAACTGCAGTTGCGATGGCTTCCGGCGCGGCTCACGCGGGCGCGCACGTGATTTGGGGCTCAAGCGCAACCTTCATCCAGCGCACCTACGACCAGCTAACTCAGGACCTGGCGCTCAACCAGAATCCTGCGGTTATCGTGGGCTCCGGCTCCATTAGGGGCTTGATGGCCGCCACCCACCAGGGCCTCAGCAGCATTTCCATGATCGCAAACATCCCTAACATGGTGTACCTCGCGCCGTCCAACGCCGAGGAGTACATCGCCATGCTCGACTGGGCGCTTGACCAGGACAAACACCCTGTCTACATCGCAATTCCTTCCGGTCCTGTGATCCATGCCGAGGGCCCAGTCCGCACAAACTTCGACGCCCTCAACACCTACGAGGTCACGCGCGAGGGCTCCAAGGTGGCCGTTCTTGCCCTGGGCGATTTCTACAACCTTGGCGAGAAAACCGTTGAGGCCCTCAGCTCCACCTTGGGAATTGAAGCCACGCTGGTCAAGCCATACTTTGCCTCGGGCGTTGACCAGAATCTGCTCGACAACCTTGTAAAAGACCACGACGTCATCGTGACCATTGAGGACGGCATCATCGAGGGCGGCTGGGGACAGAATATTGCCAGCTACCTGGGAACTTCTTCCGCACGCGTGCTGAACTACGGCGTCAAGAAGGCTTTCTACGACCGCGTCAACATCGCGGAGCTTATGCGAGAAAGTCATCTGGATTCCGAGCTGATTACTGCGGACATCAAGCAGGTGCTGGGCCTGTAGGCGTGTCGACGCTGCCGCTTCGGTGCGAGCCTCGTCTGTGCTGTGTACCGTTGCAGCATTGCCCGCACTTCTCGCCATCACATCAAAACTGTAACAAAAAAGAGGGGCCGCATCTGCGGTCCCTCTTCTGTATCAAGCGAATGTGCTGTTGCGGCTTGTCGACGTGTGTCGCGTCGCAGCGTGCAGCTAGAAGCCTAAGCCTTAAGAGCGCGGCCCATAGCGTCAGCCTGAACGATAGCTGCATAGAGCTCGTCAGGAGTGACGTCGCCAGCAAGGTTGTGGATGGTCTCGCCAGGAACGCAAGCAGCCTCAGCGATCTTCTTGATCTGCTCGTCAGTGGTGATACCAACCTCCTCGAGGGTAGTTGGAAGACCAACCTCAAGGCAGAAGTCCTGGACCTCGTCAAACTCCTCCTGAGGAACGCCCTCAAGAACAAGCTGGACCAGGGTACCAAAAGCAACGCAGTTGCCGTGAGGTGCGCTGTGGCCACCAAGGGAGGTGAGGCCGTTGTAGAAGGAGTGAGCTGCTGCGCAGTTAACGTTGTCAGCGCCGACGCCACTCATGTAGACGGTTGCCTCGCAGATAGCCTCAAGAGCTGGGGTTACAACGTTGTTCTCGCAAGCCTTAATTGCCTGTGAACCGTAATCGCGAAGGGTGAGGTAGCACTCCTTAGCAATTGCCATACCGACGCGGGTAATGCCGGTTCCCTCAAGGGAAGGAGACTCGGTGCGGATAGATGCGCGGCCCTCAAAGTAGGTGCCCAGTGCGTCGCCCATGCCTGCTACCAGGAAGGAAACAGGTGCGTTAGCGATGATCTGGGTGTCGACCATAACTGCATCTGGGTTCTGTGGGTAGAAGAGGTACTTGTCAAAGGAACCGTCATCGTTGTAAATAACGGAGAGGCCGGTGCATGGAGCGTCGGTAGCTGCAACGGTAGGAAGAATAACGATGCGCTTACCAGCGTAATATGCGGTTGCCTTTGCGGTGTCAACAGCGCTGCCGCCGCCGATAGCGACGACTACGTCGATGTTGTCCTCCTCGACGATAGCCTTCATGCGGTTAATCTCGCCGTTGGAAGAGATGCCACCGAAGACCTCGTAGCGACGGTAATAGTCGCCCTTGCCCTCGAAGCTCTGCTCGATCATGTCGTGGGTTGCTTTGTAGCCGCTGTTAGAGCAAACAAACAGGAAGCGCTTTCCCATGTAGCCCATCTCTTTTTCGAACTCGAGACAAGCATTTTTGCCCTGAACATACTTCAGTGGCTCACGCATTGCGCGTAGCATTTTCATAGGTTCCCCTCTCCGGATACGTTTTAGACCTATGTAAATTATGGTAACACTGTCAAAAGAACATAACAGCAAGGAAAATATTTAGATTCGGACAAAGTGAAAATCTAGATTCCAGCACGGAAAGAATTTAGATTCGGACAACTTCTGGAAAGTTTACGTGAACATACATTCACTAGCCGGCAAATGATATCCTTGTAGTGTCAAATTTTCGCACTGTGGTCTTTGGAGGACACATGCTTAGTTCTGTCGAAATCAAACCCGATGTCTACTTTGTAGGCGCCCTGGATTGGAACGCTCGCGAGTTCCACGGCTACACCACTGAGCAGGGCATCACCTACAATGCATACCTTATCCTGGATGAGAAGGTCACGCTCATTGACACCGTCAAGCGTCCATTCTCCGAGGAGCTGGTCGAGCGCATCAAGAGCATCATCGATCCAGCAAAGATTGACGTTCTGATCTGCAACCACATTGAGATGGACCACTCCGGCAGCGTTCCTCGCATTCTGGAGCTTGCGCCAAACGCCGAGGTCTACGCAAGCGCACCTCAGGGCGTCAAGGAGCTTAAGGCTTTCTATGGCG
Source organism: Atopobium sp. (assembly GCA_018378955.1). Lineage (GTDB taxonomy): Bacteria > Actinomycetota > Coriobacteriia > Coriobacteriales > Atopobiaceae > Lancefieldella. The sequence continues at coordinate 3,627 of JAGZWL010000041.1, forward strand.
AGAATATCAACGTCAACGGCGTAAAGACGGGCGATACACTCAACATTGGTAAGCGCACCCTGACCTTTGTGCAGACCCCAATGGTCCACTGGCCAGACAACATGGTCACGTATTCTGACTACGATAAGATCCTCTTCTCCAACGACGCATTTGGTCAGCACTACGCTTCAACTACTCGCTTTGAAGACGAGTCCGACTACTGCGAGGTTATGAAGCAGGCTCGCAAGTACTATGCAAACATCGTTCTCCCTTACGGTCGTCAGGCTGACTCTGCTGTTACCGCAGTTAAGGGCATTGGTCTGGAGAACATCGATATTATCGCCCCAGCTCACGGCGTTGCATGGCGCTCCCACATTGCCGACATCATCTCCAAGTACGAGGAGTGGACTACCGGCAAGCTTGAGGAGAAGGCCCTGGTTGTGTACGACTCCATGTGGGGCTCAACCGACAAGATGGCTCACGCTCTCCTAGACGGTTTTCTGGCTGAAGGTATTCCTGCCCAGCTCATCGACCTCAAAGAGACTCACATCTCCAATGTCATGTATCACTTCTTGGATTCCAAGTATGTCTGCGTTGGTTCGCCTACGCTGAACTCTAAGTTCCTGCCTACCGTTTCTTCCTTCCTGACCTATATGAGCGGTCTTTCTCCAAAGAATGACCACCGTATTGGCTTTGCGTTTGGTTCTTACGGCTGGGCCCCACTTGGACCAAAGATGGTTCAGGCCGAGCTTGAGGCAGCAGAGTTTACTATGCCACTGCCTGTTTACGCTATCGGTTGGCTTCCTTCCGACGAGGACCTGGATGCCGTTCGTGCACAGGTCAAGGACCTGGTCGAGGCTGGCAAGCAGCTCTAATCAAGCACTAAATTGAGCAAGACCCCCACATTCATGCTGAATGCGGGGGTCTTTTGCTGTAGAGGGAGCAGAATGGACAAGCGGGGAAGAGCACACATCGTTGCAGGTCAATTAGTGGGTAATTGACAGCTAGAGGTTAGCAAACCTGAAAACACTAAGATTCAGCAGGTTAACCTTGGAGTGGTAACTCCGCTACATCCTAAAAAGTTCCCTAAGATGGTCCGAATGACGCTGAAGTGGTAAAAAATCCGTTTAGTTGGGGAATACAGGTTTCTGCATATAGTGTTTCCCCAGATAAAAGTTTTTGAAGCGGTAAAAAATCGTCTTAGCTGGGGTTATTTTGGCAAATTTTTAATTTTCAACCCCAACTAAACGCATTTTTTACCGTTTTGGGCACATAATTTTAGGCGTAAAAGTTACGTATTCATGTGGATGAATTATTAAGGCAAGTTATTCAAAATTTTGCATCAAATATTGAGAACTGCTTGATAACCAGAACCGACAGCTGTTTGTTAGCCAAATCCACGGAGAAAACAGCGATCGGTGCCATCAAAATAGTATCGTTGCACCTGTCGCGCAGCCACTGCACAACCACATATTCAACCGGCGCCATCACGCTGCCGTTTCCGACACCGTCAACCTCTCAGCGTTTCATGGCGAGACTGTGTCAAATTCCTGAAGACTACAAGGTAGAGCGCGTTAGAGTACAATAGTCTGTACAAAAAGTAACTTCGAAGAGGTAGGTGCCCATACACTCGATGGACATTGCGTTAAGTATTGGAATAACTCTGCTGCTTACCCTGGTAAACGGCTTCTTTTCTGCGGCTGAGATGGCTATTGTCAGCTCTCGTCGCGCGGCACTTGAGGCGGACGTGGACGAGGGCGATCCAAGAGCCCTTGCTGTCATTGACATCGCCACTGATCGCGGATATTTCCTCGCAACAATCCAGGTCGCAATTACCCTGGTAGGTTTTGCGTCCTCAGCATTTGCTGCAACAAGCCTTTCCGCGCCATTTGGCACTTGGCTTATTAGCATTGGTGTCCACGCTGACCTGGCGCTTCCTTTAGCTGTCGTGGCTATTACGCTGATTGTTTCCTTCTTTTCCGTGGTCATCGGCGAACTGGTTCCAAAGAGCATCGGCCTAGCAAACTCCGAGGCAGTGGCCAAAGCAGTCGTCGGCCCTATGAAGGCGTTCATGCAGATTGTGCGTCCACTCGTGTTCATCACGTCTGCCTCGGCAGATGCGGTTACCACGCTGATGGGCATTGACACTACCAACGACCATCAAGAGGTCACCGAGGAAGAGCTCCGCTACATTGTCAAGGATTCCGAGGACCTCTCTGAAGAAGAAAAATCCATGATCCACGAGGTCATCGAGATGGGCGACACTGTTGTCCGCGAGGTAATGGTCCCGCGCGTTGACATGACCGCCATGGAGGACACCGCAACTATCGCCGAGGTCCTGCGCGTCATGCGCCAGACGGGCTTCTCGCGCATCCCTATCTACCACGAGAATATCGATCGCATCGTGGGCATCGCTCACATCAAAGATTTGCTGGAGCCGGCGCTTGACCAGCACGCTAGCGACGAGAAGATCGCGCGCTTCGTGCGTTCTGCTGACTACGTACCCGATACCAAAGACATCATTCCGCTGCTCACTGAGATGCAGACAAGTCGCGACCAGATGGTCATCGTGGTTGACGAGTACGGCGGAACCGCTGGTGTTATCACCGTTGAGGACATCGTCGAGGAGATTGTCGGCGAGATTGAGGATGAGTTTGATCCGGACAACAAGTACCTGACACAGCTCTCTGATAGAGAGTGGCTGGTAGATGGTCGTTTCTCGCTTAATGATGCAGCTGAACTTGGATGGCCGGTAGGGGAGTCCGAGGAGTATGAGACTATCGCGGGCTTTGTGCTGGATTTGGCAAATCATCTGCCTCGTCCAGGTGAGGCGTTTGAGAAGGATGGCTACGTGTTTCGCGTGCAGTCGATGCGTCGTCGCCGACTATCTTTGTTGCGTGTAATTGCCCCAGAACCACAGGTAGACGGTGAATCTGAGCCAGCCGGCGAAAACTCTGACACATCAGAAAATGAATAACTAAAAGAATGATTACAATAGAGTGAACCAATAGAAAGAGGTTGAAATGGCGCAGTTGATTTCTATCAAAAAAGTTGTGGTAGGACCTAAAAACTTGACCGCTACCGTTGAGTTTTCGGCAAAAGCGCCACGTTTGACCTCGGAAAATGCTGAGGCAACTGAGCGCGTACTTGAGCTTTTGCCAGGTCTTTCCGAGCACCTGTGCTTGGGTGACGCCGACGCTCGCTTTGGCCTTGTTGCCAACGACACCGAGGTTGCGCACCTGCTTGAGCACGTAACCGTCGAGCTCCTGGCCCTGACCAACCTTGCGGGAGACGTTGCTTCTGGTAAGACTTCCCTGGTAGATTCCCGTCGCGGCCTCTACGAGATCATCCTCGCATGTCCAGATGACGTGCTGGTTGCAGCCTCGCTTTCCAGCGCTGTATGGCTCCTCAACTGGGCATATGGCAACCAGGAGGACGCCGACCCAGACATCAATGCAATCGTCTCTGGCCTCGTTGCGCTCATCCAGAGCCTTGACGGCGAGAAGACCGATGAGCTTGCAGACTCCGCAGAACCTGAGGCGGACGCTGCGCTCCAGGCAGAGAGCGTAGAAGCAGAGGATTACGCTGCCGACAACTCCTCCGAGGACGTCGCTGATGCCGCAGCAGCTGATGCAGTTGAGGCTGAGGCTGCTGACGCTGAGGAGAACAACGCCGAGGTCGCAGGCATCGACGCTGTCGACGCCGAGCCCGCTGCCGACGCCAATCCCGCAGCCGACGCCGAGCCCGCAGACGTCGCTGAGCCCGCAACCGTCGCCGACCCCGCTACCGACGCCGATCCCATCGCAACTGAGCTCGCCGAGGCAACAGCTGCCGAGGACGCCACTGACGACTCTGAGGTCACCGACGTCCCAGACGACTGGAACATGATTAACGTTCCTCGTCCAAAGCCCGTTCGATAAACGCCCGTATTGCGGTATGATTACGTACAGCGTTTTGCTGTTTAACAGGAGGTACTTATGAGCAAGAAGTCTGCTGGTTTCTTTCTAGGCGCTATTTTTGGTGCTGCTGCTGGCGCTGTAGCTGGTCTTTTCCTGGCTCCACGTTCCGGCGAGGAGACTCGCGCTTTGGCTGCAGATGCTGTCAATGACGCATGGGATTCCGCACTTGATTCTTATGAGCGCACATCTAAGGTTGTGAGCACTAAGATTGACGAGGTCAAGCCTACTGTTGACGCAAAGACCGACGAGCTCCGCGCTAAGGTTGACCTTGCTCGCGAGCGCATGGATCAGCTCCGTGAGTCACTTTCTGATGCTGTGACCTCTGCTTCTAACACTGTCGCAGATGCTGCTGATGTTGTTGCAGACTCCTTTGTTGTTCCAGAGCCAACCGCCACAACCGCTGAGGCTCAGGCTGTTCGCATCGAGAACGTTGAGTCCCACGAGCAGGAGCACGCTGGCGAGGGCTACCAGGAGGCATAAGCCTCACTTACAAGCAATGTGACGGGACGCCTTATGACGTCCCGTTTTTTATAGAGAGGTTTCACGTGAAAACAACCGAGCTCTTAGGCGCAAAGGTCCTTCTCCCCAAAAAGCCTGCTACAAAGGGCAAGCATGTGGGAGAAGAGCGGTTTTCCAAGTTAGGAAAAATTCACAACGTGGTTTTTGCTCCCTTCAAACAGGGCCAACCCTCGCAGGTGGTAGGCGTGATGGTTCAGAAGCCCGATATTGCCGGCATGATTAAGCAGGATGATGCGTTTGTCACGCTGGAGTCTCTGGAGACCATTGAGCAGGGGCTTTGCGTAAAAGATCCCGAGAATAACGTCGATAAAGCAGCAATCAAGCGCTTGAACTTGGACTTTGATACCTGCATTCTATGGCACGGCATGGAAGCTCGCACTAAGAGCGGAAAAAGTCTGGGCTACGTAAGTGGCGCAGAGTTTGACCAGGTCACTGGAGTGGTCTCGGCATTTCTTGTGGGTGACGGTGCCGGATCTGAGGCGCTGGTAGGCTCGTTTGCCATCAAACCTGAGTGGCTGCTGGGCTATTCTAACGGTGCAATGGTCCTCTCCGATGAAGCAGCAGATGCCCAGCTCACTGGCGGACTAGCTGCAAAGGCAGGCGAGGGATACGCAGCCGCTGCCGCTAAGGCTTCCGAAGCTACAGCTAAAGCCGGAAAGGCTGTTGCAGAGGCTACCGAGAAGGGCGCGTTTGCCCTGGGTAAGACGCTGGCCAAGGCAAAGCGAGCTATCGAAGACGCTACCGAGCCCGATGCAGAAGACGATTCCGAGCGCCCAGCTCCCGTTGCTGCAGAGGACGTTCGCCTCGAGAAGCCATCTGCGGAGGAGCAGGTCGCCGCTGCAGAAAAGGCCGCTTCGGACAAAGCCGCTGACAAGAGCACAGCTGCTAAGCCTGCAAGCAAATCATCTACGCAGGCTACTGCAAACAAGGCCGCTAAGGGTTTTGGTATGCAGCTTGGCCGCATGGGCAAGATGTTCTCTGACTTCAAGGACGAGTTTGACAAGGCAAGCAAGTAATAAACAGCAGCTAAATGCATAAAACAAAGGGCGAGAAGATCGATCTTCTCGCCCTGTTTTTGTGCTGTGATTACACGTTGCTCGCCAATGCATGGAGCTCACGTGCCAGTGGAACTACAAGTGCTACAAGCCCATGGCCTGCAGAATGAACATCACAATGGTCAGGATAATAACGGTGATGATGGTAAACCAGGTCAGCGCGTTCCAGATGCGGCCGTTGGCGTACTTGCCCATGATGTGTTTGTCGGCCGCGATGATAACCATAAAGATGAGCAAAATCGGCAACAGAATACCGTTGATGACCTGGGCAGCCATCATGATGCCAAAGAGGCTCATGCCCGGGATCAGGACAACCAGCGCTGAAATAACCAGGACGGTTGTAATAATGCCGTGGTAGACAGGGGCCTCCTGCCAGCTACGGTCGGCTCCGCGCTCCCAACCAAATGCCTCGCAGATAGCGCTTGCGGTAATGCCTGGTAGAACGCATGCTGCAAGGAAGGACGCGCCA
>JAGZWL010000042.1:0-9489 GCA_018378955.1 Atopobium sp.
CTCAAGGAAGAGGTCAGTACCCTCACGAGTACGCTCTCCAACGCCGGTGAATACGGAGGTACCACCGTGCTGCTGAGCCAGGTTGTTAATAAGCTCCTGAATCAGAACGGTCTTACCAACGCCAGCGCCACCAAAGAGGCCAGTCTTTCCGCCTCGAACATAAGGCTCGAGAAGATCGATTGCCTTGATGCCCGTCTCAAAAATCTCTGTCTCAGTAGTGAGCTCTTCGAAGAGAGGTGCTGGGTGGTGAATTGGATAAAACTCAACGTCTTCAGGAATTTCTCCACCATCAACTGGCTGACCCATGACGTTCCAGACGCGGCCCAGCGTAGACTCGCCTACAGGCATCATCATTGGCTTGCCGGTGTCCTTAACGCGAAGGTTACGCTGAAGACCATCGGTTGACGACATAGCGACGGTACGAACAACACCACCGGGAAGCTGAGACTCAACCTCAAGAACGGTGCTGACGTGACCAACAGGCGTGTCATCCTCTACCGTCAGTGCGGTATAGATGCTTGGAACAGGTCCGTCGAACTTAACATCGACAACTGGTCCAACTACGCGAACGATTACGCCATCGTCAACGTGCTGATTGCGCTTGTTGAGAATAGCTTCCTCAAAGGAAGAAGTCTCTACTTGCATATCTGACATTACATATCCTCCAATGCTGCAGCACCACCGATAATCTCATTGAGCTCAGTGGTAATTGCGCCCTGGCGTTCGCGATTGTACGTACGGCTAAGAGCGCCTAAGACGTTCTCAGCATTATCAGTTGCAGACTGCATTGCACGACGGCGTGCACCATGCTCGGCTGCAGCAGAATCAAGAAGTGCGTGGAAGATGACCGTCTTGATATAAGCGGGCATCAACGAATCAAGTACCTGAGAAGCAGATGGCGAGAATTGATATTCACTCTTGTTATACGTCTTCACCTGTGAGAGGGCTTCTTCGGTACGTGGTTTATTAGGAATCGTGAGTTTATCGCGCGAAATAGGAAGAAGTTGCTCTGTAACCTGCTCTTGGTCAACACGGTTCTTTGCATGCCAGTACTTGATTACGACACGATCAATCTTACCCTTGATATAGCCATCCATGATATAGGAGGCAATACGATCAGCCTGGTCTGCTGTAGGCTCAGAGGAAATGCCTACATAAGACATGGTGGGCTTGATATTTCTATACGTAAAGTACTCAGTTGGCTTGCGTCCGCAAGTAATTATCTCGGACGACACACCCTTAGCCTTAAGACGTGCCATCTCATGCTCAACCTCGCGTTGAGGCAGGATGTTAAATCCGCCTGCAAGTCCGCGGTCAGATGCGATGACTAAGAACAGCACGTTCTTCTCGACTTTATGTGTAGCAAGAAGAGGCTGTTTCTTAGGATTAAAGCCAGCGCCTGCTACATTTGCAAGCATAAGGGTAATAGCTTCCTTATATGGCGAAGCAGCCTCGGCCCTATCAAGTGCCTTGCGGACACGCGCTGTCGAAATCATCGACATCGTGCGCGTAATCTGCATGGTGCTCCTGATGGAGCTCATACGCCTCGATATTTCGTGAAGGTTCGCCATTGATAATTACTCCTGCAATGAACCCTGGGTTACTGCGTCAAAAGAGCCTGGTGTATCAGAATTAGCTTCTGCCTCATCCACAACCTTGTTTGGATGCTCTTCCAAGAACTTAGCCTTGAAGTGCTTAATGTGATCACTCAAGCGCTCTGCCTGCTCATCAGAAATCTTTCCGTTGCGCAGAGAATTGCGGAGCTGTGGGTGATACTCACTCATGTACTGAGCAAGACCATCACGGAAGAGAGCAACGTTCTCAAGATCGACGTCATCAATGAAGTTCTCTTTTGCAGCGTAAATTGCGCAAATCTGGTCAACTACGTCCAGAGCTGAGTAACGTGGCTGCTTGAGAAGCTCCATCATATGAGCACCATGGTTGAGCTGGTACTGCGTAGTTGCATCCAAGTCGGATCCGAACTGCGAGAATGCCTGCTTCTCACGGTAACTTGCAAGGTCCAGACGAAGGGTACCTGCAACCTGCTTCATAGCCTTGACCTGTGCATCGCCACCGACGCGGGATACGGAAATACCTACGTCGACTGCTGGGCGCTGGCCCTGGAAGAAGAGGTTAGACTGCAGATAAATCTGGCCGTCTGTAATGGAAATGACGTTTGTAGGAATGTATGCAGAAACGTCGCCTTCCTGCGTCTCAATAATTGGAAGTGCTGTAAGTGAACCTGCTCCGTTTTCATCGGAGAGCTTACATGCACGCTCCAGCAAGCGTGAGTGCAGGTAGAAAATATCACCAGGATATGCCTCACGTCCTGGTGGACGGTGAAGCGTCAGTGACATCTGACGGTATGCAACTGCCTGCTTGGAAAGGTCGTCGTAAACAACAAGAACGTGTCCGCCTGGATGATCTTTGTCAGCAGGCTTTCCGTCCTTATCGTTATACATAAAGAACTCACCAATAGCAGCACCTGCCATAGGAGCAATGTACTGCATTGGAGCAGAATCAGCTGCGGTAGCTGCAACAATGACGGTCTTGTCAAGAACACCATGGCGGGAAAGAGACTCGCGGATGTTTGCAACTGTAGACGCCTTCTGACCGATGGCGACATAGATACAAATCATGTCGGTGTTCTTCTGGTTTACGATTGCGTCAATTGCGATAGCGGTCTTACCGGTCTTACGGTCACCAATGATCAACTCACGCTGACCACGGCCGACAGGAACCATAGCATCAATTGCGAGAAGACCAGTCTGAACTGGCTCGCAAACAGGCTGACGCTGCATGATGCCAGGAGCCTTGAACTCAATAGGACGACGATGTGTAGCGTGGATAGCACCAAGTCCATCAATAGGCTGGCCCAGTGGGTTAACAACACGACCAAGCATGTCAAAACCGGCTGGAATATCCATGACGCGGCCGGTTGTACGGCACTCATCGCCTTCCTTAATCTCAGAAACTTCGCCGAACAAAACAGCGCCGACTGAAGTTTCATCAAGGTTCTGAGCAAGACCGAATACGCTGTGGCCGGTAACGGAGCTGGTGAACTCCAGCAGCTCGCCTGCCATAGCGCTACGTAGGCCAGCAACGCGAGCGATACCGTCTGCTACCTCAGTAACAGCAGATACCTCTTGCTGGGATACGGTTGAATTGACCTTAGAAAGGCGCTCTCTAAGCTGTGCCATGACGGCATCTGAGCTTAGTGTTCCTTCCTGTATGGTGGTCTTATCAGTCATTACAATTCACTTTCAACGTGATCTGAAGAGAGCCTACTCTTAATGTGAGTGAGCTGTGTCTTTACCGATGCATCATAACGATGATCACGTGCCTCAACAACAATGCCACCCAAAATCTTGGGATTAACACGCTCAATGAGATACACCTGAGTGTTGAAGTTCTTCTCGAGCTTCTCGGTGACCTTTGCACGCAACTCATCATCAAGAGGCATTGTAGTAGTTACCGTTACTGTAAGTGTCTTGTCTTCTTCTTCAAGAAGCTCCTGGAACGTAGCGGCAACATCATTGATAAGGTTGACATCCTCACTCGCCTGCATAGCACCAAGAGTCTCAAGAACTTCTGGAGAGAACTTCTTTGCATGCTGAACCTGTACGAGGTCTGCAGTTGCACGACCCTCAGCGCGGCCAGCCTCCAGGAGTGCCCTGGTATAGCCCTCTACTTTTCTGTCTTGATCGTCTTTATTAGTGCTCATCTGGAGTACCTACTTCCGCAAGGTACTTTTCGGCAAGAGCACGCTGCTGCTCTACTGAAAGCTCGTTGCCAATAATCTTTCCGGCAATATCGACGGCAAGATCAACAACGGAATCAGAAAGCTCAGCCATGGCATGACGACGCTCAGACTCTACAACGCCCTTACCCTTAGTAATAATCTCGACAGCTTCTGCCTTTGCCTGCTCGATAATACGAGCACGCTCTTCTTCGCCCTCACGCTTAGCAGCAGAAACAATCTCGTCTGCTTGCTGCTTAGCTGCGTCGATACCAGCTGCTGCGATTTCACGATCCTTGTTGGCTTCCTCGCGAGCCTTTGCTGCAGCGTCCAGATCGCCTTGGATCTTCTCTTGACGCTTGTCAAGCATACGTAGAACGGAAGGCCATACAAACTTTGCTACGACAGCAAAGATGATCAGAAACGCAATCAGAGCAGGAACAAACTCAGCGGGCTTTGGAAGAAGAATATCGGCACCACTTGCACCCTCTTCAGCAAGTGCGACTGAGGGAGCCATTGCCACAAGTAGAGCAGCAGTTGCGCCTACTGTGCTGGCTTTTTTAACTCCCTTACAAATCGTATTCATGCATTCCTCCAACGTAGCGTTTTCGCTGTTACAAACAGTAATTTACTTAACCATCAAGGTAACAACGAAGCCAATTAGGGTAAGTGCCTCGATGAATGCGCAGCCAAGAATAAAGACTGTGAAGAGACGACCCTGAACCTCAGGCTGACGAGCCATGTTGTTAGCGGCACTCGTTGCTACGACGCTAATACAAATTGCTGCTCCCATAACGCAAAGAGCATATCCGAAAATACCCACGATTCCTCCTTTTTCGCTCGCCCCTCTCAAGGCGACCAATATACATACCTATCATCAACTGAGCGTGGGCTCAGATGACTTCATCTTTTGTGCCGTTTGGCACCACAGTGTGGCAATGCCACCAACTAAGCGTTTTGCTTAGTGTTCAGACTCTACCAGCTGGATGTAGACAGTAGAGAGTAGGGTAAAAACGTATGCCTGAATGAAAGCAACAATAGTTTCTACCAAGTAAATGATAATCAACAGCAAGATCCAGAAAATCGAAAATCCTGCCTGGGCGGCTGTTGATGCGGAGAAGTTCTCAATCGCTGGCATAAAGTACATAGATGCAAGAATTGCAAACGTACCCATAACGATGTGACCTGCATACATGTTGCAGAACAGACGGACAGCCAGAGTAACCAGACGAAGGAATGTTGAGAAGACCTCAATGACCCAGATAACTGCTGCAATAACAGGGTTAACGCCCTTTGGTGCAAGGCTTAGGATGTAGCCAATAACACCCATCTTCTTTGCACCTACATACATAAAGTATCCAAGGGAGCAAAGACCAAGAGCGGCAGTAACACCAATAGTACCGGTGCCTGGGTGTGCGCCAGGAATAAGACCAATGATGTTGTTGATCAGGATGAACATAAACATAGTGATCAAGAATGGGAAGTGAGTGCGCCAAGTTTCTCCAAGAGAAGCCTTGCAGACGTCATCTCTAATGTACTCAATCAGGTACTCAACGCCATTAACAAAGTGTCCCTGAGGGACGATACTCTCTGCCTGCTTCTTCTTAAACTTAAAGCAGACAATCAGGAAAATCACAGCAGCGATCAAGAAATAGAAAATGTAGTTCGTGAAACCAAAGGTGGTGTTACCAACCAATGCGTGTGGCAAAAAACTTTCGAGCAGCTCGGCCATCTCTGCTGGCAACTGCGCAAGAACATCCACTCTGTCTCAACCTCCCCATACAATCTGCAACCATTTCAGATTGCCCGTCACTGCTCAGCATACTTGAAACGCAACGTAAGATGCCAAGAATATGCCACTTGGAGTATATTATCTACCACTCGGCGTGCATATTTGCGACGAACGGCGATACTAGCACTAAATGAATGCATAGTCACGATTACAAAATCAAATAATTGACTTATGCTCAAACTCTCACATTACTGACACATTTCGTGTTAGCTGCCGTTATTGTTTCATTCAACTATAACACTTATAAGCTGCTGTTATGTCGCTATTTTCTTGAGAAACACAGTTATGTCCAGGTAAAAATAGTTGTATCAATATCCCCTGGTATTCGCAAAGTTTTTGATATGTGCCAACTGTTATTTCTTCTCGTAAAACACTGATCTAAAAAGAAAATGATCCAGTGCGCATGTTCTGCGGACACTGGATCATGTACTAACTTACGTATTCGCAACTCTATTAGATTGCGAGAAGGACGAGGGGCTCCTTACTTGGTGCCGTAAATACGGTCACCTGCGTCGCCAAGTCCTGGAAGAATGTAAGCATTTGGGCTCAGCTGACGATCAACGATGCAAGTGTAGAGGCGTACCTCTGGGTCAAAGTCCAGAGTTGCCTTGACGCCCTCAGGGCAAGAAACAATGGTAAGACAACGGATATCCTTAACGCCAGCCTCACGCAGGTACTGAATAGCGGCGATAAGAGAACCACCAGTTGCCAGCATTGGGTCAACAACCAGGCAGGTACGGTTCTCAATATCTGCAGGGAACTTGCAGTAATACTGGTGAGGAAGATGGGTCTCTGGATCGCGATACATACCAACATGACCGACGCGAGCAGATGGAACCAGCTCAAGAATGCCGTCAACCATACCAAGGCCAGCGCGAAGAATTGGAATAATAGCAACCTTCTTACCAGCAATACGCTTAGCAGTCATAGTCTCAAGAGGAGTCTCTACCTCGACGTCCTCAAGTGGGAAGTCACGCATTGCCTCGTAGCTCTCAAGAATTGCAAGTTCGTTGACAAGCTCGCGGAACTGCTTGGTGGTGGTTGTCTTGTCGCGAAGGATGTGAAGCTTGTGCTGAACTAGTGGGTGGTCAACAACCGTAAGTCTGGACTCATCGTAATCTGCCATAATGCTCCCTCCAAGAGCTTGACCTGCGCTTTATTTGAATGCGAGCAACTTTAACCTAGCCTCTACATTCCCTGCAGGTTTGCGTATGTATTACTTATGCGGCACTGTTTATGTGCCGCTTACTTACTCAGCGTCAACACCCTTAAAGTTAGGGTCATCTTCACGCATAATCTTCTCGACACGTCCAGCGTGGCGGCCACCTGCAAACTCGGTGCTTAGGAAGGTGTCCACAATAGCCTCGTTAACAGCAAGATCGGTGAATCGGCCAGAAAGGCCAATGACGTTTGCGTTATTGTGCTCGCGAGCAAGCTCTGCAAACTGAACAGTCTGAACAGGAGTGGCGCGAATACCAGGGACTTTATCAGCAGTCATAGCAATGCCAATACCGGTTCCGCAAATCAGAACGCCGCGATCTGCTTTGCCTGCTGCAACTGCACGAGCAACCTTATCTGCAAAATCGGGGTAATCAACACGGTCGTCATTTGCTGGACCAAAGTCCAAAACCTCGTGACCAAGCGACTTAATGTGCTCAATGATAGGATCTTTCTGGATAAAGCCAGCGTGATCGGAACCAACTGCAATACGCATACGTATCCTCCTCAGAAAATTCACTCCTATAGAGAGTACCGCATGCAGGCAAAAGCTGCAGCCAAAACACATAAAAGGGATAGGATTTTTTATCTATTTTGCAAATCCCGCAGTGGCGAGAATATCCTCGGTTGTGATGGCGCCTTCGCGCAAAATGCGCGGCTCATCACCCGTGCAGTCGACAATGGTCGACGCAATAGCAAGGGGCGCCGGACCTCCATCAAGCGTCAAGTCTGCCTGCTCAATAAGGCCTGCTTCAAGGCCGCATCCGTCAACTGCAGAAGGAGCCCCGTGCGTGTTTGCGCTGGTAGTAGCCAAAGGGCATCCAAGCTGCTGTGCAATCTGACATACCAGAGGTGAGTTGGGCATACGAAGTGCAATGGTTCTGTTATCTGGCAAGACGTACTCATTAGGAACGTTCTCTGATGCGGTAACCACCAGTGTAAGGGCTCCTGGCCAATAGGCTTCTACCAGCTTATTTGCCCAGCTGTGCGTAATGTGAGCATACTTCTGCAGGTCGGATTTACTGCCCACAAGCCATGGAAGCGTCTGCGTTGAGGGACGCTGTTTAATCTCAAAAATACGCTTATGACCAGGGTTTTGAGGAGTTGCAGCTGCGCCAATGCCATAGACAGAATCGGTAGGCATGATAAGCACGCCACCACGACGCTCCACCTCAACTGCTAAAGAAACTACAGATGCATCCGGATTCATCTGATCAACTTTGATGTACTCGCCCATGAAACCCTCGACTCATTGTTGTGTGCTGCGCGGTGTTATGTGTTGCGCGGTGTTGTGTGCTGCGCGGTGTTATGCGTTACACAGATTTTCTCGCCAGACGGCTGAAGCGCTACTTTGCTAGGTACGCCACAAGAATGCGCGGCCTGTGCGTCAGATCCTCTTTGACCTCAACGGACTCCCACACACCCTGTTCCTCGGCAAGGTGCGCCGCCTTGTCTAGGTGCCCCTCATAGAGCTCAACGCAGAGCATTCCACCAGGTAGAAGCATATGTGGAGCAGCCTCGAGCAATCGCCTATAGACGTCCAAGCCGTCCTCTCCCCCATCAAGCGCTAGCTCAGGCTCAAAGCCTTTAACCTCGGCAGGAACTTCCTGCTCAAGCACGCTTGTGGGGATGTAGGGCGGATTAGAAACCAACACCGAGAAGGACTGTGCAAGCTCTGCAGGCACGCCTTCTACCAAGTCGCACTCAATGAGCTCCACACGCTCCTGGAGGTCCAAGGCGTCTCTGTTGCGAGTTGCCAGCGCAATTGCCTTAGGAGAAAGGTCTGTGGCGTAGACGCGTGTCTGTGGGCGCTCAGTGGCAATAGAGAGCGATATGCAGCCCGTTCCAACGCCAACCTCAAGCACGCGCACTTCTCCGTCGGCGTTTGGAGTTGCCGCATCAACGCCTTCGAGCGCAACGTCTACCAGCACTTCTGTCTCTGGTCGTGGAATAAGTACGCCCGGCTCGCACGTAAGTACCAGGTGCCTGAAGGGCATCTCGCCCATCACGTACTGAAGCGGCTCGCCCTCTGCGCGGCGCTTAATTGCCTCACGCATACGAGCACGCTCATCCGCAGAAAGCGGCTTGTCAAAGTTAGTGTAGAGCTGCACGCGAGAAAGGCCTGTCACTGCGGACAGAAGCCATTCTGCAGAAAGACGTGGATGCTCATCACCCTTCTTTTCCAGGTGCTGAGTAGTCCACGTCAAAATTTTCTGGATTGTCCAAACTTCATCTGTCATGAAGTTTGCACCTTACACAGCCTGAGCGAGTTTCTCGGCACGCTCTGCTGCAGCGAGAGCCTCAATAACGGATGACAGGGTATCGCCCAGAAGAACGCCATTGTAGGTACCGTTGAAGCCAACGCGGTGGTCGGTTACGCGGTCCTGTGGCTGGTTATAGGTACGGATCTTCTCGGAACGTGCGCCATGACCAATCTGGGAAAGGCGCTCTGCACCCTGCTCAGCTTGCTGACGCTCCAGCTCCATCTCGTAGAGACGAGCGCGGAGCATCTGCATACAAACCTCACGGTTCTGAATCTGAGAACGCTGATCCTGAGACTGAACAACGGTATTTGTTGGCAGGTGAGTAATACGAACTGCGGAATACGTAGTATTAACGCACTGACCACCAGGGCCGGATGCGCAGTAGGTGTCAATGCGCAGGTCTTCCTGGTTGATCTGAATATCAATCTCGTCAGCCTCTGGGAGAACTGCAACAGTTGCGGTAGAGGTCTGAATGC
>JAGZWL010000043.1:0-9263 GCA_018378955.1 Atopobium sp.
CTCAATTTTCTACTCATAACATTTGTTCTTGTAGTCAAAATGGTATCCAGTGCTTTTTCTGCTTTTTGAACTTGTGATCGAGCCTTTTCTAGCTGAGCCTGATACGTCTCAAACTCTGTCTTAACCGCAGAGAGTACCTTTTGAATCTCGTCTGCATGCTTCTGAATAGCAACAGATTGGAATCCCATTTGAAGACTGTTAAGAAGCGCAGCCATAGTGGAAGGTCCACACACATTAACGCGATACTCTCTCTGTAGCTGCTCAAGCAAACCCGTCTGACTGACTACCTCTGCATAAAGTCCCTCAAAAGGAAGGAACAAAATAGCAAAGTTAGTTGTCTCTGGTGGAGCAATATACTTTGTAGAGATATCTTTTGCCTCTGCCTTAATTCGAGTCTCTAGACTCTTTTTAGCAGCAGCAATCGCCTCCTCATTACCTGCATTGATTGCATCTACTAGGTGCTCGTACGTATCTCCAGGGAACTTAGAATCAATAGGAAGCCAAACAGTCTCCCCTGACTCTCCAGGCAACTTAACGGCAAACTCAACACGCTCAGTAGAACCAGAAACAGTAGCAACATTCTCTTCATATTGCTCTGGAGAAAGAATGTCTCTTAGAATTGCGCCAAGCTGAATCTCTCCAACAATTCCACGGGTCTTAACGCCAGAGAGAACTTTCTTTAAGTCTCCAACACCCTCTGCAAGGCCGCGCATTTCTCCCAAGCCTTGATGAACTTGCTCAAGTTGCGTAGATACGCGCTGAAACGATTGAGTCATACGCTCATCAAGCGTTTTCTGGAGTTTCTCGTCAACGGTCTGACGCATAAGCTCAAGCTTTGCTTCATTCTCTTTACGCATGTCGCTGAGCTGTTTGTCAACAGTCTCTCTAACCTTACTAAGCTGCTCAGTTGAAGCCTGGGAAGTTGCTTTCATGTTGTCATCCACACGACGCTGAAAAGCATCAAAGCGAGCATCAAGCTGAGCAATGCGCTGGTCAGTCTGCTTCGTCTGATTTTGCAGTGTTGAGGTGAGCTTTTGATCAACTACCTCTCTTACCTTCTCAAGCTTTGTATCCATAAGCTCTTGCATTTTTGCCATGTTATCCGTAACACGACGATCCAACTCTTGGGAGCTTCTTATAAGCTCTGTAGATGATGTTTGACTTTGCTCTTGCAGCGTCTTTACTTGCGAAAGCTTAGAGGAAAGTGTAACAAGGCTCACGATAAGCACAATGACAACTACAGCCAAAACTAACAGCACAAGCAAATCCACAAGGCTCCCCTAACTCATAGCAGAACAAACAAACACAAATACAGCAAACGCAATCTGAGTGTTAACCAAAAATTCCGTAAATTGCTTCTGCAATGCTATTAGTAATGCTCTCTACAATATTCTCAAAAGGATTATCGGAATTAACGTCTTTATCTCCATAAGGATTAGTAAAGTAATCCCAGAATTCCTGCCACCAATTTTGCTGACGATAATACCTATAGGAATCATCATTTTCAGTACGATCCTGTTTATCATCAGTATCGTTTTTATTATTCTTGCTGTTCTTTTCTTTCTCTTTCATAGAAGAAAGCGTCTCATCAGAACCAAGCGTGACGTTGATGGTAAGACGGTCTTCTCCACGCATGATTTCTACAGGAACTGTCTCTCCAATCTTGTGGGAACGAACGGCAATAATAGCTGCATCAGCAGAAACTACGCGCTCTCCACCAATAGAGACAATAACGTCACCCTTTTTAATACCAGCATCCTCTGCAGGACTATCATCAAGAAGGCCTGCTACATACGCACCGTAATCTACCGAGAGATCATTGCGCTTTGCAAATCGAGGAGTAACGGTCTGCATAGAAAGACCAATATAGGCATGCTTAACTTGCTGGCCAGAAAGAATCTGATTTGCAATATCAATGGCATAGTTAGAAGGAATTGCAAAGCCAATACCTGCAAATGACTTGGTATCTGACGAGAACAACGTACAAATACCCACAAGCTGACCATTAGAGTCAACCAGAGCGCCGCCAGAATTACCTGGGTTAATAGCTGCATCAACCTGGATGAGGTTTGCATAAATAGTGGTTTCTCCACCCTCTGTCTCAAGCATATCTCCACGAGAAAGAGCAGACACGATACCTGCAGAAACAGAGTGATCAAGACCAAATGGGCTACCAACACTCATAACCCAACTACCAGGAGCCAAGTTATCGGAATTACCAATCTCAATTGGAGTAAGGCTATCTCCTTTAAGATCTGCATGAAGAACGGCCAGGTCAGAGGTTGGATCTGTTCCTACGACAGTGCACTCATACTCTTTGTCATTAACGGAGATAGAGAACGTATCCATACCCTCAATGACGTGGTAATTGGTAAGAATGTCTCCATTTGCATTCAATACAACGCCAGAACCGGTTGAGCCTGATGAATCACTGGTAGCCTTAACGGACACAACCGAAGGCAAAACCTTAGAAGCTACCGTTTCTGCCGTCTTAGTATCAGTTGGTTCTGCAGCAGGACGAGACGTCGCTGCTTGAGAAATAGTTGCCTGACCAGATACTGCAGGAAGCTTAGAAATTCCCTCTCCCAAAGCAATGGTAGGAACACAAGCAACGGCAAAAGCAATTGCACAAGCTGTTCTTTTTACACTTGAGCTTTTGAACATAGACATAAATCCAGCCTGCTCAACTGACGAAAAACGCTTATTTACAGTGGAATCTGTGGTTAAACCATGTGCTTGGTTCTCCATAGACATCCTCCTTAACATCACTTTGATGCAAACAACTAACGCAAATAATTCTGCGCTAAACATCAATTTTTCAATATGTGTATTCTACCCGTTATACCGGACAAAAATTCGT
Source organism: Atopobium sp. (assembly GCA_018378955.1). GTDB lineage: Bacteria > Actinomycetota > Coriobacteriia > Coriobacteriales > Atopobiaceae > Lancefieldella. The sequence continues at coordinate 2,861 of JAGZWL010000043.1, forward strand.
TTCTCATTATGAGAAAGACGCGCGGGAGTCCTGCTCGTAAGTAAGAAGTTTCAGATCCCATTAAATGCAGTTTGTACCTGCGATTATGCTCTAAACAGATAGCCTACACCACGTACCGTCTCAAGATGAGCGGCTGCTTGAGGACCAATCTTTGAGCGAACACGCCTGACGTGAACGTCAACTGTTCTGGTACCGCCGCAGTATTCAAAGCCCCAAACGCGCTGCAAAAGAGCCTCACGTGAGTATGCACGAGACGGATGTGTTGCCAAGAATGACAGCAGCAGATACTCCATATACGTAAGATCAACAGGAGATTCGTCAATATAAACCTGATACGTAGCCAGGTTAATCTTTATATTGTCAACAATAACCAAATCTCTAGAAGTGCTCTCGGTACCTGGCCACAAAAGCAGCGAGCACCTAAGGCTAAACTCCTGGATAGTTGCAGTAGACAAAATAAAATCGCTCTTACCCTGAACAGGCAGAACAAACTTAGAAAGATTATCAAGGTCAGCAACAAACAGGCGAGCAATTCCGCCATTTTGCGCAGAATAATTCTCTACCGTGCTAATAACATCCTGGGAAAGTTCTTTCTGATCAAGAATAATCAGGTCAAAGGTATGACCAGAAGCCGCAGCCTGAGAAAATGAGGCTGCATTTGCAAGAGCAATAGACACATCAATGACATGCGAAAGTTCACGCATACGTTCATGTAAGCGTGTCGTTGCAGATACAAGAAGAATATTCTTGTGATGCATCGATTCCCCCTAGGATAAGCTTAATCTTATAAAGCATACCACAAGCTGCGAATAAAGAGCAGATATACCTTATTATCTGCAATTAGAGCGAGAAGATCTTCTCGCTCTAAAATATTTTTTATGTTTGCGTATTAATTCTAAAAAGTATGGGTTTTACGCAAGAGCGCCAATGAACTCAGCTGTTCGAGGGTTTTGTGGATTGTTGAAAATGACATCAGGAGTACCTTGCTCAACTACCACTCCTCCTTCCATAAAGACCACGCGATCTGCCACGTCTTTTGCAAAACCCATCTCGTGCGTTACCACAATCATGGTCATACCAGAGTTCTTTGCCAGATTACGCATGACGTCCAAAACACCACGAACAAGCTCGGGGTCAAGCGCGGAAGTAGGCTCATCAAACAGAAGTACATTTGGATGCATAGCAACGGCGCGAGCGATTGCAACACGCTGCTGCTGTCCACCGGAAAGCGCACCAGGCTTGAAGTCTGCTCTATCGGCAAGGCCAACAGCCTCCAGCTGCTTTAGCGCCTCTGCCTCTGCCTCCTCTTTTGACTTTCCTAGAACCTTAATCTGACCAATCATTACGTTCTCTTTGACCGTTAAATGACCAAACAGATTGAATTGCTGAAAGACCATTCCCACATCTCTACGAAGCGCATTTACCTCTGCCTCGTTTGTGCCCGTAATCTCTTGATCTTCAATAAGAATATGACCTGCAGAAGGAGTCTCCAGTAGATTGATACAACGAAGCATGGTGGACTTACCAGAGCCCGAAGGGCCAAGTACAACCACAACTTCACCTGGCCAAACAGTCAGGTTAACGTCATTTAAGACATGCGTTGATCCAAACGACTTATTGAGGTGCTCAATACGAACAATAGGATGTTCACCTGCCTCAAAAGTATGATTAGTAAGGGGCTTATCACGCTCAAATGCCTCTTGTGCAGCAACTTCAGCATCCAAGGCAGGATGTTCTGTGTTCGACTTCTTTTTGAAAGAAAAGAAAGACATTAGTTTTCCTCCTTGGAGATAGCTTGAGTCTTACTTACTGAAGCGCTTACCGTTTTGCCTGTTTCTGACTGCTCCATGCGTTTCTCGATACTGCCAACTACCTTAATGAGTGGCAAGGTAATTGCCAAATAGAACAGAGCCGCTGTCATGTAGGGCGTCATGTTTCCCGTTGAGGTGGTGAGGTTTTTAGCAAACATCATCAGTTCCATAACACCTACAGAAGAAAGCAGCGAGGTATCTTTGTAGGAAGTAATAAAGTCGCTGGTAAGAGGCGGAATAACACGGCGGATAGTTTGAGGAATGATGATGAACGTCATGGTCTGGAAACGATTCATACCAAGAGAGCTTGCTGCCTCATACTGACCCTGCGGAATTGATTGAATGCCCGCGCGGAAGATCTCTGAAAGATACGCAGAAGAATTAATGGCGACCACAATAAAGCCAAGCAAATTGGCGTCCAGATTGATATTTAGCATAGGAAGACCAAAGAACAGAATATAAATCTGCAGGAAAAATGGGGTTCCACGTAACAAATTGATATATACCACCGCAAGTGCACGCAGGAGTGGATTCTTGGAAATCTTCAGCAGCGCAAAGCCCATTCCCAGCACAATAGCTACAGGATAAGCGCAAATTACAATTGCAAGGCAAACGAGCCATCCTGGAAAGAGCATCACCACTGAAGAGACAATCAGTTGAGGCTTTAAGAACATGCCCAAAAAGTGGTTGGAATTCCACGCTTCAACCCAAGGCTGAGCATCAAGCCAATTCACTAGAGCCTGAACTGGCGTGTTAGGAATAATGGTGATTTCGGGAGAAGAAACAAGCTTTTGAGTTCCCTGCTCAGTGGTATATGTTCCCTCAACAGTGTACGAACCGCCGTCAGCAGGAAACTTCATGCCGGAAATCTCTACACGAATAAGCTTTTGAGCGTCCACGGGTGTTGCAAAAGAGATCACAACCTGCGTTCCTTGGACGCTTGCAGTTGCCTCGATCTTCTCGCGCGTAAGACCTGAAAGAACGGTCACCTTAGTAGTTGCGCTCTGCAAATCAGAGCCTTCAGGAAGCTGCAAGGTCAACTGAGAGACCTGCTCGTCCTCAACTGCTCCCTCCCAGGTCAAACGGGTCTCTTTGCCACCGATAACGCCATTGCCTTCTGTCTGATTTGACTTAGCTGTTGCCTTATTTGTGGTGAGAGCAAAAGCACTCTGAACAGAAAACACGCTCAGAGACATAAAGAACAGCCCACTCAAAAGAAGCGTGGCGAGAAGAACTACAAGCAGCGAGGAGTACGCGCGATTATGCGAGAGCTTTGACTTAGCTGAATTATAAGCCGTACTCTGAGGCGCAGATTCAGCTTTGAAACTCGCAGATGACATGCACAAGGACAGTTGCTGTCCTGACATAGTTTTGTGCAAAAGCGAAATCACGTGTAACTCCTTTAGTGCTTAGTTGCGATAAATCCTGATGAAAACAGTGAGTGCTTGAAGCCAAATCTGACTTCAAGCACTTTTGCTGAGCTGGTAAAACTAGATGTTAGAGCCAAACCATTTGGTCTTGAGAGCAGTCATAGTTCCGTCCTTCTCCATGTCTGCAAGAACCTTGTTGATAGCCTCGGTCAGCGCAGGATTGTCCTTGGAAACAGCAATGCCATACTGCTCACCTGTTGGAATCTCTTTTGCAATAGTCAGATCAGAATATGAAGTGCTAATCAGATTGGAAGCAACAGGCAAGTCAATGACCATAGCATCGTACAAACCGGTTTGGACTCCTGCCATTGCTGCAGCAACATCGTCTACAGAAACAATAGTTGCCTTTGGAAGGTTCTCCTTAGCCCAGTCCTCGCCGGAAGTACCTGTCTGAACAACAACCTTCTTGGAGGCATCATTGAGTGTCTGCTCAGTCTCGGTGCTGCCTGACTTAACAACCAGGGACTGATTGGAGTCAAGGTAAGAAGTAGTGAAGTCTACCTCCTGAGAGCGCTCGTCAGTGATAGTAATACCTGCGATAGCAACGTCTGCTTTGCCACCCTGCTTAATAGTTGGAACAAGGGTGTCAAACTTCTGATTTGGCAGGTACGTAACCTCAAGATTGAGCCTTTTTGCAATCTCGGTAATAAGATCAACGTCAAAACCAACAGGAGTAGTTGAGTTGCCTTCAAAATACTCAAAAGGCTGGAAACCAAGCTCTGCAACAACAGTCAGATGGCCCTTAGTTACCAGCGTATAGCTTGAATCAGAGGATGAAATAGTACCCTGTTGCGCATTTTCTTGCTTAGTTGACGAGCAAGCCATAAGACCAACAAGTGCACATGCCATAAAAACAGCAGCTACGCCCTTTAGGGCATTCTTTTTAACGGTAGTAACCAGTGACGATTTCATATTTGCCTCTTCCTGAATAAATCTGAGCTGAAATTCATTGGAATGAATTATAGGAAGCAAATATTAAAAATCTACTTATAATTTTATCTACTATTCTCGTTTTTATTGCATAAAAATGGCGAGAAGAACAACTTCTTTGTATAAATGACTATTATTTAGTCATTCTATCCAATAAAGACCAGGTAAAAGTAATTTTTTCAGTTCATAAAACGGTAACAATTTGAAAAAGAAAGCAGTAATCTTCGCGAAAAACAAGTGTTTCTCGTCAAAAAACCCTGCTCTGAATAAATCAGAGCAGGGTTCAAAGATACATATAACGGCAAGTGAAATAGTTGCTTAGCAACCTGCGTAGTACTTCTGAGTATCCCAATCAGTGACGGTGAGACAGAACTCACGCCACTCCTCTGCCTTGCGCTCGCATAGATACGAGAAGATATGCTCACCAAGAGCATCTTTAAGAAGCTCAGACTGCTTGAAGCGCTCAAGTGCCTCTCCAAGATTAGTCGGGAGCTTCTCGCCATAATCGGCAGGATTTCCGCCCACAAACTCTTCAGGAAGCGAGAGACCCTCTTCAATGCCCTTGAGACCGGCCATAAGCGTAACGGCGTTGGCCAAATAAGGATTTGCAGTTGGATCAGGGATACGCAGCTCAGCGCGGGTGGCGACGTGCTTGCCTGGCTTGTGCGTAGGAATACGAACCATAGCAGAGCGGTTTTTGCGGCCCCATGTTGCGTATGCTGGAATGGAGTCACGGTCAAAGCGCTTATAGGAATTAACCGTTGGGTTAGTAATAAGCATGTACTCAGGAGCGTACTTAATAAGGCCTGCAATGTAGTGTTGAGCAAGCTCAGAAAGGTGAGCCTCGGACTCAGTCTTTGGAGCCCAGAATAAAGACTCGCCATCGTGGTCAAGAAGCGACTGATTCAAAAGCATAGCTGAGCCAGGAACGCCCTGAAGAGGCTTTGGCATAAACGACGCAAACACACCATGAAGTGTTGCGATATGTCTGATAACAAGACGAGCGGTAACAATATTATCTGCGCAGGTTAGCGCCTCTGCATAACGAAGCTCAACGCCATTTTGTGCAGGGCCAGCTGCATGGAAAGAATACTGTACAGGAATAGAAAGATTCTCAAGTGCACGAGACGTGGAGTATCGAAGGCTATGGCTGAGGTCAGCAGAATTCAAATCAAGGTATCCAGCCTGATCAATAGGCTTTGGCTCAGTCCCGCTCACAAAATAAAAATACTCAAGCTTAGGGCCAACATTTGCGACATAGCCAAGGTCTTCTGCCTTGATAAAAGCATTTCTCAGTACAAGGCGTGGATCGCCTGTAAAAGCCTCACGTCGAGGAGTTTGAATATCGCAGAATACGTTTGCAACTACACCGTCATCTGTCTTCCATGGAAGAATCTGGAACGTATCTGCATCGGGGAACGCGAGAAGATCGGACTGCTCCTGGGAAGCAAAGCCGTCAACGTTAGAGCCATCAAAACCAATGCCCTCAACAAAAGCCTCTTCTAGCTCCTCGGGGGAAATGGAGAGAGCCTTTAATCCGCCGAGTACATCGGTAAAACAAAGACGCAGGTAGCGAACGTCTCGTTCCTCTACCGTGCGAAGAATATAGTCAATTTTCTTATCCGTACTCATACGGTCCTCCCGGGTCAGAAAACTGGAATCGTAACTACCATGACACATTCTTGTTACGGCTATGTTTCCACTTCCCTGAAACCGGGCGAATGGTAAAAATTGTTAATGAAATTGTGACAATTGACCTATTGAGCGTCAAAAGCCTTATCAACGTCAGAAATCATTTTCTGAGCAACACCGCAGTGACCATCTCCACCATGATGAGTGCCGCAGCTACTGGAAGAAGAGCATCCAGAACAAGAACCCTCTTTTGCGCTCTTAAGTTGAGAGCGGACACAAAGAGCAACAAGAGCAATGACAATAAGGACAATCAAAATATCAATAGGACTCATACAGATACTCCTCAATTTGTTAACTACGGCATACTATACCCTCATTACATGCTTGCATACGCTGAATCATAAAATAATTGCAGAATCTAAATTCTTACCAAAACAATTGAGAACTGCGCTCTAATTCAAAGTGAACTGCCCCCCATTTCTTATGTCCAAGTTTTGGGACGCAGTTCATATGCGGGTGATTATGATTCTGCAGCGTGTTAGCGTCGGCTTTTAGGCCTGGCGCACAAAATAGCGCAGCTTTGGTAGGTTCTGCCGAAGA
>JAGZWL010000044.1:0-9024 GCA_018378955.1 Atopobium sp.
CTCAGGACGGTTCTGACGCAGCCACTGCAAAACACGAGGATCAAAGCTCTCGATGCATGCACGAACGGGATGAAGATCAAGAGCCTGCATGATCTTTTCTGTCAGCTGCTCAGCGTTATTGTTGCGCGTCTTAGCCTCAATAATCAAAGGTGCAGGTAGCTCACCGGAACCACTCCATGCATAGACCTCAAGGACTTCCTCAAACGTTGGAATCTGCTCGTCGGTAGCAAGAAGCCTAAGACCACGAAGCTCCTCCAGCGTAGACTCCTCAACAATCTTCTGTACGCCACAGAGGCGATCAAGTGCTGAATCGTGAACAACAACCAGCTTGTTGTCTGCGGTCAGGTGGACATCAACCTCGGAGCCAAAGCCCTTCTCGACAGCTGCACGGAAAGCAAGCAGGGAGTTCTCTGGAATGCCTGCCTCGTTGTTGTAGAGGCCACGGTGAGCATAGCGATGACGAGCAATCTCGTGCCAGCGCTCCAGAAGTAGGCGATCATTTTGCTTGCGAGGAGCAATGGAATAAGCACTGTATGCAGCCAAACCAAGAGCAGCACCAGCCACAACGCCACCAGCAATTGCAACGTTTCTGAGCGTCTTGCGTTTTTTGGTAGAGGCTAACAAAGCGTCAGAATCCTGTCCATCTTGAGCAGCAATTTCCTCAACAACATCTGCAACTGCGATATCTGCGGCAGCATCCTGGTGCTCGGCCAGGGTCTCCCCCATCTCTTCAAGCGACTCTGCAGTGCTTGCAAGCTGCTTTGAAAGCTTGTTCTTTGGGCGAGAAAAACGATTCTCTAGATTAGACTGAAGCTGGGCCTGAGCAGCCAAAACTGAAGTCTGAGCCGAACGAAGCGCAGACTGAGCGCGAGCGACTGATGACTGAATAGCATCGCCGCTTGGCAGTGCTGGCCTAATATGAGCATTAAATCCAGCTGTAATCTGCTCTTTTGCGATATTGCCAGCTAAGTTGGCAGCTTTAGAAGCCGTTGTAGCAAGCAGCTTTCTTCCAGCCTCGGATTGAAGTGCTGCCTTTGCGGCATACTGAGTAATTGCTAAACCTGCAGCTCTAACTGCAGCTCTCTTAATAAAACGACCAATCATGTAAGCTCCCTTCAATCTAGCCTTATTCTATCAGTCTAGTTCTCGCTTTTTCGCTACGTATTGCGACTTTCTGTGCGTAATCAGTATCTTTGTCTGTTCAAAATCGAGTAGTATGTAGTCCACTAACTACTATCTCAGGAGCATCATGGCTGTTATAAAACAAGAACACGCTCTCTACCTGTATAAACTACTCAAAGCAACCATTGGCGTCTCTAAGCAGACTCCCCTCTCTACCGTTGAGGATGTGCTCATTGAAGACGACCTTGCACCGCAGGATTTTGGCTTTGACGACATCCGCGCTCTCATGGAGGCGTGCCCCGATTTCATCAAAATCACGGCATTCAAAAAGGGTTATGTCTACGCAACGCTTTTGACCTTTGAAACCTTTGAGGTTGCCCTTGCTGCTGGCGAGAAAAACGTCGAACTCCAAAGCAACGGCAAACCATGGAAACGCCGCCGTGGAGCAAAGTCCATTCGAGCTCTCAAGCCAAAGCACCTGGTAGTTGAAGCGGAACCTGAAGCGGAAGAACTTCATACCCAAGAAGAGCCAACGGAGCCAGAGGAGCTGCCTATCGCGGAGAGCTCGGAGGAACTGTCTGTTGCAGAAACAGCACCAATCGCAGAGGAGTCTGCTGCTGAAGCGCCAGCTGCAACAGCGCCTACTGCAGAGGCGCCTGAGGAAGATCTCCAGCAAGAATCTGCCGATGATGTCACTCCAGAGCCCGCTGGAACCGCTGATGACGCATCTCCAGAACCTGACGAGACCGAAACGCCAGCTCCAGAGTCTAAAACTGCTGAGCCGACAGTGCCCGAACCTGTAGTGCCTGAGCCAACCATCTCGCTTACCGTAACCTATAACCCCTACGACGGCTCCGATGAAGAGAAGACGCTTGAAGCTGCTCCTTCAGTATTGCAGCAGGCAATGAGTGCAACAAATTCTGCCTCTAGCATTACAGCTTCTGAATCCCAAACTTCTACGCAGGTAATCAATCAGAATGAGACTCTTGCTCCTACCCCAACATACCCTGCCAATTTTGAGGAAGATGTCCACGTCAACAACGAGCTTCTCGGCATTTTGTATCAGATGGCTCCCGTTGACGCCAACGTCCTCAAGCAGCTGGAGGAAGACTTCAAACTTGCAGTGTCTTCTCGCGCGCTCATTTCCAAGGGCGGCACGTTTACGTTTAACACGCGTTACAAGAAACCGCAGACAGACGAGGTTATTACCGCTACCATTCGCAAATCTAAGCGCGGGGCTCTGCGTCCTTGGACGCTCTTGGAGCTTAGCGTTTCTGCAAGTGAGCTGCAGGATCAGGCAGTTGACGTGCTTCGCGGTCTGCCTAAGTCTGGTATCGCTTCATGGGAGAAGCTGCCCGCCGCAGAAAAGCAGCTGCCCATAAACCCTGTTGACGTGGTCATGAACGAGGCTCCTGTCTCCGATTGGAATGCGCTTAGCACCACCTATCTGAGCGACGCGCCTTCGTTACAGGCAGCACAGGCTTGCCTTTCCGCGGCGTACGTCTACAGAAAGAACGAGCAGCAGCTCATGCATACTGACGCTGACTTTTCGCTTCCCGTTCCAGGTGCCGCGCCTCTGCTCTTTGATCCCGAGTGCGGATTTGATGACGACTCGCCTCTGGTGCAAAACGCCCTGCGAGCAGCAAAACATGGATGGCGCATGGCCGTTGAGCTCTACAATCCGTCCAAGCACTGCGTCTACCTTGCACTTCCCACCACCGATGGCGAGAAACCCCTTGCGCTGGTATTTGATACATCAGCAGAAGGCCCTTATCGCGTTGTTGCAACACTGACTATTGAAGAGGCGTACCCCCTTGCACGCATCTTCTCTGATGGTCTACCTGCATGGATTATGCCGGAATAACCTCAGCTCACGGACAAGCTTCCTTCGCAGGACAGTTCGCATAACTAGTCACCAAAAAAGCCGCGTCGTGTAGACGCGGCTTTTCTTGTAGGTGGATTTCTCGACGGCGGGCACACCAGATTTCTCGTCAAGCGCACCGGGCTTATCGCCAGAGGATAGCTCGACTAGTCGTGCCATGGTTCAACAGGCCATTCGTTGCCCGTGAGGCTCCAATTCTTCATGTCGTTGGCGTCGCCGTTAATGACAAACTCCCTGACAAAGATGTCTCGCTTGCCGTTTGAAATGGTCTCGATGTAATAGCGAGGACGAACATCTCCCTCGTGGACCTCATCGAGAGGTGTGGTGTAGTTGGATAGTGTCTGCTGATCAACACCCATGTCCTTAAGCGTCTGCGCCAAGATATCGTAGTGCCAGACAGGTGCGTCAGAAATCTGCATAGGCTGAGCCGCCTCTTCAGCAGTCTGACCTGCAGGCTTGTACATGATTACTGGAGCGGAAGGTGTCTGAATATCGCCGCCCGTCAAGTACCAATCACCATGGTCAGCGGTAATGATGAAAGACGTATTCTCATACACTCCCAAACGCTTGAGCTCAGCGATGTAGGCTTCAACAATTCTGTAAGCCGCGATGGTTTGCTCGTCAACGTTTTGCTTGCTTGGATCTTCAGTGCGCTCAACGTTGCGATCAAGCGTGTAAGGTGGATGCGAGCCAAACAGATGAATGAAACGGAATGAACCGTTCTGACCAGTATTGTCAATCGAGAGTCCGTAGTGCTGCAACTCCTGATAATACTTGAGATCGTCCTCGGTGTATGGCTGTGAAGAGAGATCAACTTCGTCCATGTTGACTGACTTGCGCATGCGCATATTAAGATCCTCGGTATAATACCAGAATCGAGGCTTAAACACCCAAGGCATGTCCCTGCAGAACGCCGTCTTATAGAGAATGCGCAGTGCACCAAAAACATCCAGCTGATTATCAAGTCCCCTACCAACAGGTGGATGGTAGTTAACGGAATATTTCTGAGCTGTTCCTCTATAACGGTTGTAATTGAGCTGGTCGGTGTACAGGCCAGCCTCAAATCCAGCATTCTGGATATCCCTGAGATACTGATCACTCTGTGCCCAGTTATAAACAAACTCGTTGAAATTCTCGCCAGGCTGAGGACGTGTTCCAAAAAGCAGCGATGGTACACCATATCGAGTAGGAATCATAGAACCTACAGAGTTTCTATACCACGTAAATCCTGTTAAACCGGCAAATGTCTCTGGACGTTCATCGTAGAGTCTCTGAACAAAGGCGGTGTCGGTAGTATCAAGGACAAACACCACGACGTTCTTCTTGGAAGAAACGTTGTAGAGGCCCTCGCGCGTTGCGATAACCTGCTGGTTTTCGGCATGAGCATCTATCGACGCTGCGATTGCAGGACCCCAGAGACTTGCAACGCCCACTGTCTGGACAATGATAAGAGCGGTTGCGGTTACTAGAAGACCTGTTCTAAGCTGACGTGCTTTTAGGAGCGAGAAGGCCACTGCAGCTGCAATGATTGCCAGCCAGATGAGGCCAGAGACAATCATTTGGGTTGTGAAATCTGACCAAATAACCTCGTGACCATCTGCAAGTGGCATACCACCGTTCAAGAATACTGCCTGAACGTATGACGCCACACCGACGGCGCCTACAAATGCAACGGCAACGTTAAACACACGCTTACGCAGGAGTGATAGAAGCACTGTAAGAATGATCGTAAGGATAAGACCTGCAATAATAACGGGACCTGCAACATCGTTGAGGTTGAAAGAAAGGTCTCGCGCATTGCTTGCCACCAGCTCAAGTGGGGCTACGACCAAGATAGTAAAGACAGTAAAGAAAGAGACAAGAAATGCGACACCAATACGACCCTTAGGTTTGAGGGTTCCCTCTTTTTGTTCCTTGAGACGAACAGCTTCTGCTGCAAGGATTTCTTTCATCTGAACGTTTGCAGCTTCTGCACCTTTGGCGTCAACCTTGTGAACTTTGCCTTCGACAATCTTATTGGCGTTCTCATCAATCTTAAGCAGACGGAAGAGCACCTTACGAGAGCGCCTAAACGCAACGCCAAGGACCGCAGAGAGTGCAACTACAACTGCTGCCAGCGCCTGGATGGTGTAGGTCATGACAGATGGGTCAACGTAAGCCTGAGCTGTTGCAGGCAGAAGAGCCCACCATACAAATGTCAGTACTGCGACAAAAAACGCTCCATGAAGGAAGGACGCGCTGCTTTGAATAGCGGCGCTGCAAGAGTTTCTCATGGTAGAAGTTGTTGTTTTAGTCACGAGAAACACCGTCCTCATCAGTTGTCTTTGTGGCGTCTTTAGTGGAGCTGACGGCGTCGCTTTTCTCGGCGTCGTCTGCAGCGTCCGCAGCAGCGTTCTTCTTGGTAGTAGCGTCGTCTGCAACCTCAGCAGCGTCCTCCTCCTGGTGCGCCAAAACGCGCTCGAGGATGAACTTACCTGCGGCCTCTCCGCCGTGGCCAAGGTTGAAGATCATGTTGTTACGAATCTCTTCAATCTTGTGTGACCAGCTATCGGTCTCCTCAAGCATCTGCGCAACCGCGTCGCCCAGGCCCGAGAGGTCCTTAGGATCAAAGCTGCGGCCAATCTCATTCCTGAGCGTAATGTCGCAGGGATCTGTGTGAATCTTGCTCCAGTCGGGGTTATTCTCCTTCATTGCAGTGTCAATGAAGACTGACGGCTTGAGCGTGGTAAACGAGAACTCCTCGGCAACACTCGACCAGTCAGTAAACAGCAGGTCAGCCGAGAGAACCGAAGTATTGGAGCTGAAGTCGGTCTCAAAGGAGAGCTCCTCTGGGTCCGCGTCAGCGTAGCGAGCAAGAATCTCCTCCATACGAGCAGGATAGCGCTTCAAATACTCTGGGTGCGGGCGGACCACAATGCGCCAGCCGCGGCCCATGAGCTGCTCAAGCAGGCCGTCAAGGCAGCTGTCCATCAAGTTGTCATACTGCCACGAAGGACCAATCAGCAACAGGGGTTTCTCGCCAGGTTTGCGATGGCCCAGATTCTGCTTCTGGTAGTTCTTGATTGACCTGTCGAGAAGATCGTAGCCAATAGCTGGCTTTCTCTTGGATGGCGTACCGTAGTACTTCTCGACCAGCTCAAGATCATGCTGCTGATGAGGGCCAACGCAGAGGACGTCGTCGTAGTAGGTGTACTCGTTGCGCGTTGACGTGACCGTCATGGAGGTCATGTGGTGGCACATGTACATGTATTCAGCGTCTTTGCGCACGTAGGAGCGCTTCATGTAAGAGCTCTCCAGGTCGCCGAGGGACGTAACCACAACGTCAGCATCCAGCTTCATAAAGAGCGTGATAAGGCGACGCTGACCCAAGTAATACGGAATCAGGCGAGGCTGCTGTTTTGCCAGTTCAAAAACCTGGTCGTTCGGGTCAGAGGTAACATAGTGAATACGAATGTCAGAGTTTGCCAGCAGCCACTCGATGGCGCCCTGGAAGTACTTGTAGAAACCGCTTGATTCGGAGTAGAAGACCAGGTGCTTGCCGATGGTGTCAAAGAAGCGCTTGTAGTCCTCTTTTTCGCGGGCAGCATGAGGATCGCGCTGGAACCACTTGTGTGTGGACTTGGTTGCTGCATCCATTGCTTCAAACTCGTCGCGAGCAGCGTTGAGGTCGTCATAGTCAACCTGTTTACGAGGGTCAATGATAATGTTGCAGACAATCTGGACCAGAATTGAGAGAAGGTTTGAGCAAACCCAGTAGAATGCCATGCCACAAACAACGTAAACCGCAAGCACAAGCGACATTGCGATGGAGAGGCCATTTGTGGTGTTCTTCTCGGCACGAGACTGCTCGCGCTGGAGTGGATTCAGTTTGTTAGATGCAAGGCCAAGAGCAACCGAAGACAGGGCCGCTGCGAGAGGCATAATCCAGGTGATGCCGCCGTCAATGATTGGGGTCATACCCAAAAACTCTGTGCCAGGAGCGCCGGAATCAGTGATGCCATGAATGACGTCTACCAGGCCAAACAGGATGACTACCTGGATAGCCAGAGGAATAAGGCTCAGCAGCGGGTGATAACCTGCTTTTTTGTTGAGCTCGTTGGAGCGCTCCTCGATGGTCTCTCTGTCGCCGAAGTAGCGAGTCTTTAAGCGGAAGGTCTCGGGCATAAGGCGCACCATAACAATAGAGTTTTGTTGCGTCCAGAGTGCCAGGGGCATCAGGATGATTTTAGTTGCAAGGGTAAAAAGGAAGATTGCCGCCCACCAACTGCCGGTCAAGTCGTATGCGGGCTGAACGATAAGTGAAAAAACGTGTGCAAGCTGCTCCATATACAAACCTTCTACGAGAAACCTCTACAGAAGCCAATAAAACCTAAAACCTGCAAAATCAATGGAATTCATGAAAACTAAAAGAAAGCTACGACATCTCAACGAAGTTTGCAGTATCTAAAGTTAACCTGAAGAAACCATTTGTGCATAACTATTTCATGGTATCAAAAAACGCTATTTATCGGCAGTTTAAAGCGAACAATCAAAATGTAAAATCTTTAATTTAAATGGACAAAATTTATTCATAAATTGTTCTTTTTAAAATCATTCTATAAAAGTTACGTAGGCAATTGTCTTTCTCGTTAATCAAAAATTAACCCCTGAAATGGTATTTTATTTAATTTTTGGGTTGCAATCGCGGTTCTGCTGGCTAAAATACTCTCCATGTTATTTTTAATATTCGGCGCATTAGAGCGCTTTTGAAATGAGGAGATTCTATGCAGGCTAATCTGCAGGAGCTAAAAGAGACCTATTCGCGGCAGACGTATAGTGTGTTTTCGATCAACCGCCAACAGAAGATTGCTGACTCCCAAGTTACCTTTTCGCTTGCTCATTCTGTTTTCATCATTCCTGTTTTTGGAGCTGCCGAGATTACTATTGGTGGAAATGAATTTGTCTGCGAAGGAACCACGGTTGTACATGTTCCTGCAGGTCAGACCGTAACGTATCGAACCCTTTACGGACGCTCGTTTGACCATGTAAACATCTACTATGATGGCATTCAGGGCGATGTCACCAGCCCAATCTTCAATGCCTATGCATTTGATCCTCAGGGATTCGACCGCATTCTTGATAAGGTGCTTGACCTGGAAAAACTTAACACCACCCCATCGCTGGACAATCGTGTTGCTCAGATTGTCAATGGCACCGAGCTCATCAAGTCTATGTTCCTACTCACCAACAGCCAAAAGGTTCAGGAGAGCATGGCCGAGGCTCGCACGTATATTGAGCTCCACTTTGCAGATCCAATTACTATCCCTGGCCTGGCTAAACGTTGTGGAATGAGCACTCAACGCTTCTCCAACAATTTTGTCCAAACATTTGGCGTTCGCCCAATGACATTCATCATTGCAAAGCGTCTTGATCATGCTCAACAGCTGCTTCAATCTGGCCTTTCTGTGCGCGAGACTTCCGAGGCAGTTGGCTATAGCGATCCGTTCTACTTCAGCAGACTATATAAGAAGCACATGGGCGTTACGCCTCAAGACGTTCATGACAGCTATGAGGGAAACGTCCTGATTAAGTAGCTGTCGTTTAAGACTGCCTGTTGCTACTTGCAGAAATTACGCACCCAATTACTTGTGGCAAAGCTGATCGCAAGTTTTATTGCAACTCGAGGGGTCAGAACGTTTTGTTCTGACCCCTTTTGCATAATCAGGTCATAAAATGCATTCCTGTGAATACATAATTTTTGAGCTCAAAATTATGTGCCAAAAAAGGTAAAAAACGCGTTTAGTTGGAAATGAAAATTGAAAATTAGCTGTTTTATCTCCAACTAAGACGGTTTTTTACCGCGTCAAAAACTTTTATCTGTGCAAACGTTGTATGCAGAAAAATGAAATCTCCAACTAAACGCATTTTTTACCACTTGGAGACTTATTTGAGCATTTTCTGAGTTACGTCTCAAAAAGTGGTGTAAGGCTATTTCCTTACTGCCTTCTAGCCTACATTATGCCACCTCTTTACAAGCGTTA
>JAGZWL010000045.1:0-8969 GCA_018378955.1 Atopobium sp.
CACAGATTGCCCAGGTAGCAACTGATTGTGCCTGCTTCAAGCTCTCCAAAAAAGCCTGCGAAGACCTCTTGTTTTTCTCGCCATCAGATTTGCTAGGTGCGCGTTTTACCTTGGCATATGTTCTTGCTCGCATGGAAGACGAGGAGGGGCTCCATAAGCTGGACGAGAGCTGTGGATATCAGTCAAATGCTTGGATGCGCCTGGCGTTTACGCTGCTGTTCTTCAAGTTGAATCGCATGCCCGCGGCAAAGCGCGCGTTGAAAGGCTTTATCAACCTCGGCGAGGGAGCGGCATATGCGCTGCTCAGGCCATCTTTTGTTGATCTCTACATTCCGTGCAGAATCAGCTTCACGCCTGACACGTTTGCCGAGAACGTTATCGCAGTTCACGAGGCCGAGGCGATTATCGCCGATGTGCCGGAATTTATTTCGTGGGCTGAGTCGGTGCCCGGCGTGACTCAGAGTGCTCGCAACTACGCGTTTAAGGCCGGACTGGACTGGTGGGAAAACGAAGAATAGATGAAAGCCCAAAATCGCGCCGTTTAGCCCTAGAAATCTGCAGCATCTTTGCTATACTTTTTCTTCGCGTCCCCATCGTCTAACGGTTAGGACATCGCCCTTTCAAGGCGGCAATACGGGTTCGATTCCCGTTGGGGGCACCATAGAACGCAAATCCCAAGGCAGCACATGCTCCCTTGGGTTTTTGTTTTTAGGCCTTTTTTAGACCCTATCTTTTTGGACCTCTATTTAACAGTTGGCGAGAAGGACCTCTTGTAGACCCTCAACCGACAGCCCAGCACGCGCAAGAATGTTGTGGTGAACGTCTGCCTCAAAGTATTTATCGGGCATACCTATACGAATTACCTGCGGACATGCACCTGAAGCACTGAGCTGCTCGACAACTGCACCGCCAAACCCACCCAAAACACTGTGCTCCTCGATAGTAATAATCACGTCAGAGTTCTGACAGATTTCCGTCAGAGATGCGTCAAGTGGCTTAATGCTCGACACGCCGTAGACCTCGATGTTTGTCCGGACGGGAGCGGTTTGCCCAGCAGCCACCAACTGCTCAGCAGCTCGCTGAGCTGCCTCGATAACTCTACTGGTTATCGCACCCGTTGCAAGTACGGTCACGTGCCTCAGCTGAATGACGGCTGTGGCTTCGGTAGCTGCTGCTTCGGACGTCGCTGCGCCGTCTGCGACTGCTGGGTCCGCCGCACTCACCGCGCAAGCCGACTCAAAGAGTTTCTCGACACCGGACGCATCAAAAACGTAACCATTTGGATGCAGATTGACGCCATCGCACGAGGTCATACGCACGTAAGCTGGTCGTGGATGCTTTGCAAGCTCCATAAGCGTGGCCGCAAGCTGGGCGTTATCGACCGGGCTGAACACGGAAAGCCCCGGAATGGTCCTGGTGACCGCAATGTCCTCCACAGCCATGTGAGAGGGTCCTGTAGCTGCAGATTCGCAGCCGGCAGCAACACCTACAAGCACCACGGGCGACTTCATCATGCCAAGGTTGACGCGAATCTGATCCAGCGTTCGAGAGGTCACAAACGTGGCATAGCACGGTGCAAAAACATGAAAGCCCTCATTTGCACAGGCAGACGCCACTTCAATAAGGTTCTGCTCTGCAATTCCACACTGGATGTAGCCGTCTGGTCGAAGCTCTCGAAAGCAATCCAGATTCAAACGACGACCATAGTCGGCAACAGCAACGGCTAACAACTCGTCATCTTCAGCGAGCTTACCCATTACCCAACCAAATACCTCTTTTGTATTCATACCTGCAAGCATCTGCGACTCTTCAGCCGAAATGCACGCTGGCTGCAAAGATGTGCCTAGCATGAGCATGCCTCCTCTGCAACTTTCAGATCAGACAATGCCTGTTCATAGAGGTCGTCCGTCACGCACGCGTCGTGGAACGAGACGTTATTCTCGGCAAATGAAAGTCCTTTGCCCTTTATGGTGTGAGCAATAATCGCGCGAGGCCTTGAAGTTTGCTGCTTTAATGCGTCGTACAGTGCAAGCACATCATGTCCGTCTACCTCGACAGATTCAAAACCAAACGCATCAAACTTTCTTGCAATTGAACCGGTGTCCAAAATGGATGCGCAAGGGCCATCCAGCTGCATGCGGTTCTGGTCAACAATAACCGTCACGTTAGAGAGCTGGTTGTGGCCGATAAACGCCGCACTCTCCCAAATAGAACCCTCGTCGCACTCGCCGTCGCCCACAATACAAAAAACGCGAGAAGAAAGATCTTTTCTGCGAAGGCTTAACCCCAGGCCAGCGGCGTAGCCCAATCCCATTCCAAGGCTGCCACCAGAGATTTCAAAGCCGCGCTGAGGATCTCGCAGTGGATGCTTAAAGAGGACAGCATCGGGTCCAAAAACTCCACGGTCAATGTCCTCTTGAGAGATCATTTCTGCACGTAGAAGAGCTGGGAACAAAGCCAGCGATGTGTGAGCCTTAGAGAGAATCAAGCGGTCTCTGAGTTCCCACTCGCAATCCCTGTGGCCTACCTGCATAACCTTGTTCAAAAGCACGGAGACTATGTCTGCTACAGAACACGCGCCGCCAATGTGAAATGGCGTTGAGCTGTAGCGATGTGCCAGCTCGATAATGCCTCGACGCACTGCCAGCGCCTCGTGGTGCAAATCAAGTTCAAGCTGTTTTCGCTGATCAGAGTCTATTTCTGCAGAAGTCAGCGATGCACCCACGTGCTCTGACTGGCGAACAGAAGAGATGTCCAGAGGCCCAATAGAGCCATCTACCTGCTCAGATACGCCAACAACACTCTGATGCGGGGCAAGCCAAGTCTGGCTCCACTCAATGCAATTACCGTCGGACAGCTCGATTACCTGCTCAAGTACAAGCAAAGCCTCATTTGGAGAACACTGCAGGTAGTCGGCATGGTCTTTACCTGCAATTTGCGACTGATAGCGCATGCGAGAGCGCGCAATCTCTTTTTGAGAAGTTCTTTCGACCGCGTCAAAGAGCGACTCATTCTCAAAGTCTGCCTCTTCAAGCTGAGGACAAACAAGCAGGTTAGACCACGATTCCTGGCATACCACCGGCCTATCCGAGACACTCCTAACGCGACGCAAAAAGAGTACGTCAGAGCCAATGGGAATCTCCAGGTGCTCGGCAACGGCTTGATCTGCAGGAACCACCTGCTTAAACAGGACTTCAGTTCGATACTCAAAGCCACCATCTCTGAGTGCGGCTGCAAATGAAAGTACGGTATTTCCTGCCGCATGTCGAACGGTGTTAGAGATAACCTGTGTTGCTCGACCCTTTTGAGTAAGCAACAAACCCTCTTTGACCAGGGATTGAATAGCTTTTCTGATGGTTCCTCTGCTCACACCATACTGCGCCATAAATTCGGCTTCAGACGGAATATACGTTCCTGCCTTCCAGTCTTCTGACAGAATTTTGACGCGCATCAAATCTGACAGTTGCACATGAAGAGGTGTAGCAGACGACGCATTGAGTCCTCCCCTGACCTGGGGAGATAGTGACTCTGCAGCTGCGCCCTCAGAAACTAAAACCGGAAAAACTCCTGTCTCAAATGACATAGGTCCTCCGAAATGAGTAAGAAATTAGTCATGCATACGTTAGGTACAAGACAAGTAGTATACAAGTTTCTGAAGGAGAACAGAATAGGAGTTATCTGACTTTTTATCTGTTATAACACCTCTTGAATTTGAGAGTTCTATTTGCTGATCAATAGAAAGAAAAGGCTTTTTCATAGCTTCTTCTTATGAAAAAAGCGGTTACACGATGGCAGCCGCTTTTTGGTCTCGGTTCCGTAGAATGTCAGCGAGACGTATCATTGCCAATAATCCTAACATTGCACAGACCTCTGTAAAGCGAATTATCAAAACTCAACAACGCGCTCTTTGTTCTAAATTATGTCCCATTTTTGTCCCATGAGCTGAATGTCGAGTTAAGTTTTACCAGGTCAAGAGCTATGTACTCTTCGCGCTCAAAAACGACTAATACTTGAATATTTTCTAAAAATACACAGCTAAAACGCTATTTATTCTGCAACAAAAATGGTAGGGGCGGCGGGACTCGAACCCGCAAGACCGAAGTCGAGGGATTTTAAGTCCCCTGCGTCTGCCAATTCCGCCACGCCCCCGGATATGTCTAGCTATTATGCCACTACTTTTAATTCAGCGCGCGCAAAATTGGCTGCCAAATCACAGGCGACTGCTTTCCCTGGTGAACGGCAGCTGCAGTTACCACCAGGCCAAAGAGCAGGTCACTCTCGCTTACTACCAGGTGTTTGAAGCCTGAATTCTTCATCAATTCTGCAAGCAAAATAGTTCCCGCAAGCATGACAGGCGCACGTTTTGCCTGAAGTCCCGTTATGTCTTCTCGCTCCTTTAACGTTTTGCCGGCGAGAAGCCCCTCTATCTGCAACACCTCGTCAAGCGAGATGTGGTTGAGGTGCACCTTTGACGGATCGTACGGATCAAGGTGATCCCTGATGGCAATGAGACTGGTTGCGGTTCCTCCAACACCAACCAGAAGCTCAGGCGCTGCACACTGCTGTTGAGCTCGCCCAATAGCCTCATACATCATCTGAGCTGCCATTTTGTGAGCCCCATCAATATCCTCAGCTGATGGGTGATCCGATGACAGATTAAATCGCTCGGTCAAGCGTCTGCAGCCAAGCTCAACGGACTCGACGAAGTTAATGTCAAGCTGCTGCCCTCCAAGCTGCTGCCCTGCGTACTGATCGACTGACTGAGCCTCAGACTGACCTGCACTCTGACCTGCGCCCTGAACCACAGGCTGGCCCGCCAGCGTGCCAACGACCAGCTCAGTTGAGCCGCCTCCGCTGTCGGCAATAAGAATGCGATGATTCTCAAAATCGTGAGAGACACCCAGAAATGTGAGCGCGCCTTCAATCTCACCTGGAATAATCATGGGCTCAAGTCCCAGCGAGGCTAGACCCATTCCCAGGTCAGGAGCATTTTCTGCATCGCGAGCAGCGCTTGTGAGCGTGCACACAACCGCCTCAGCGCCCTCTTTTCTCGCGTGATTAACATAAGAAGAAACGCAACCAACGCAACGATGAATTGCCTCAGGTGGCAGGCGTTTTGTCGTATCAACACCCTCGCCCAAATTGACAATCTCGGTGTATTTGGCCATGCGAATGACGCGACCGTCCTCTACCTGCGCAAGCGCAAGTCGAGCGGTCACGGTTCCAATATCAATAGCAGCTAGAAGCATTAGCGCGAGTTCCCACTATCAGACTTTGAATTGTCGGCTCCGGACCCCTCAGAAGATCCACCTTCTCCAGAGTTCTTCTGCTCGTGAGACTCTCCAGGAGCTGGTGCAGATGTAGAATCGTCAGAGTTTGCGCTCTTAGGAGCCTCAGTATTGCCGGAATCGCCTGGTGTAAATCCAAAAACAAAGTCCCCAACCTTGATGTACCACGGATAGTCAGGATGATGAACGGTATTCTCGTCTTTCTTTTTATCAAGGCCCTCTACTCGCGCAGATTCCTCGTTGCCAGAAACCAAGCCCTGCTTATGAGCCTCATCTATGATGCCCTCTTTTGTCTGCAGACCCTGAACCTCGGACTCAAGACGTTTTTGATCTTCCTCGAGCTTCTGCTGATTTAGCAGCAACTCGTCATGCTCGCGAACAGCGTGGTAGTAGCCACGAATTGGCGGATACAAGCCCACAAACAGGAAGATTACAACGCCGAGAAAAACGACAAGCTTGGTGTGGTTACGCGCGAAGTCAAGTGCGTTGTCTTTAAGCTCTACCAGAGAAGCTACGCTGAACTGCGGCTTATTGGTTCTTTCAGTCTTCTGTCCGCGCTCAGACTTCTGACCTCTTTCGGACCTCTGAGTCCTATCAATCCTCTTAACTTGAACAGTTCTTTTAGACTTGACGTCCTTGGAACTCTCCTGGGAAGATACTTGTTTTGATGACGCCATGCCCTCTGACGACGCTGTATCTTTTGGAGCCGCCACGGATTTCTTTGCCACAGCAGACTTCTGATCAGATTGAGATTTCTCAGTTACCTGGGGTTTCTCGGATTTTTTAGTTGAAAATATTTTGAGAGCACCAGCGGCATGCTCCACGGTAGTCTCTTTAAGAGGCTCAACGGAACGCTTGGTGGGCGTTGTTTTTCTTTTTGTACCACTCTTTTTAGTGGTGTCTTGACTCATCACGGATCTCATTTCTGGTTTGTTTGGTGATGCGTCGCAACAAATTGCAACATCTTTATTATGGCAGAGGCAGTGCCGATAGCCCTGCCTCAGTTTGGAATTTCATCGTTTTACCGAATAGAAGTCGTCGCTCCAACGGCAAGTCGTAAGCTTTGCGGTACGCCGCACGTCTTCACTGCAATCTGTGCAGCTTGCTTACGCATCAAGATGACGTTTAGCTTCTTGCCACAAATCTTCTTGTAGCTCGGGTTTCTCGTCAAGCGAGAAGCCTCTCTCAGCAGCAGCTTTCTCCATATACGACCAGCGAGCGCGGAACTTCCTGCAGGCGCTCATCAGCGCTTCTTCCGCATCAACGCCTTCCCAGCGAGCAACGTTTATCAGCGCAAACAAGATGTCGCCAAACTCGTCCGTTTTCTGCTGCGTACCTTGGGCTTCAGCGTCAAACTCCGCGCGCTCCTCGGCAACCTTGTCCCACACGTCATCGACAGACGCCCACTCAAAGCCCATCTTTGCGGCGCGCTTTGAAATCTTCTGCGCCTGCATGAGCGCAGGTAGAGACTGTGGAACCGAGTCGAGAAGACCTTCGGTGTGCACGGTATCTTCTGCACTGGCGCGCTCCTCAGCCTTGACGCTCTCCCACACGTCCAAGACGGCCGCTGCCGACGACGTAGAACCCGCTTCTGGCCCAAACACGTGCGGATGCCTGCGTACCAGCTTCTGATTGAGCGCTCTACATACGTCGTCGATGTCGAAGCCCGCCGCGTGGCCGCACACCCCACTGCCCGCACTGGTACCGCTGTCCGCCTCAATCTGCGAGTGGAGAACTACCTGTTCAAGCACGTCACCAAGTTCCTCCTCAAGGTGCTCGCGAGAGTCCTCAGCAATAGCCTCAACCGCCTCGTAGGCCTCCTCAATCATGTTCTTTGAGATGGACTGGTGCGTCTGCTCCTTGTCCCAAGGGCAGCCGTCCTCCTGGCGAAGACGCCAGATGGTTCTCACCAGACGGTCAAACTCTGGATGTGTCTGTGGCGCGCCGGGACGAGCCTTTGTTTCTTCATCAACTGCGGCAGCTAGCTGGGAGATCTTCTCGTCAGATGTCATAGAACTTACTGCTCCTCAGGGTACAGGAAATTCCAGTCGTTGCGCAGGCCGGTCATGAGCTCCATAACGTCCTTTGAGACCTCAAGCTGCGCCTGAGCAGAAGCGTCTCCTGCAACAGCGGACTCCAGATCTGCCAGTACGTACGCCAGAGCGTCAGCCGTGTGTCCTACCTGGACTTTCTCCTGTTTGCCGTCGTCAGTCCACGTAATTGTGGCAACGTCTGCGCGTGGGTACTCCATAATCTCAATAAAGGCCTTATCAGCGGAAATCATAGCGCGTTTTGGCTGCTTGGAATGAAGTGTCAACGCCAGAACAACCATCTGACCCTCGGCGTTTCTGAGTAAAATGCCATCCGTCTGATCAACGCCGGTAGGGGCCGGATTCATCATGGAGAGCACGTCATGAGGCTGGCTCTTCAAGAAAAGACGAGCTAGTGTCAGCGAATAGACGCCAATGTCCAACAGGGCTCCGCCCGCAAGTTTGGGATTGAAGAAGCGATTCTCCATGTCAAACTCTTTGTAGCTGCCAAAATTCTCCTGAATCAGGTTGACTGGGCCAAACTCGCCCGCCTCCACGCGGCTAACCAGCTCTTTGTAGAGCGGCATGTGCAAAATAGTGCAGGCATCCATGAGCTGAACGCCATTTTGACGAGCAAGTTCTTCGGCCTCAAGCAGCTCAGCCGAGTTGAGCGTAATGGACTTCTCGCACAACACATGCTTGCCCGCCTGAAGTGCTTTGCGCAGGTAGATGATGTGCGTGTTGTGAGGTGTGGTCAGATACACCGCGTCAATCTCGTCGCTGGCGAGAAGATCGTCGATACTGTCATACACACGCTTGACGTGGTGTTTTTGTGCAAATGCGACGGCCTTTTCCTGCGTTCTATTGGCTACGCCGTCGATGGTTCTGCCAACTGAAGCCAATGCCTCTGCCATCTGGTTTGCAATAACTCCACAGCCAATAACACCCCACCTGAGGTGTGGTGCGGTAAAGATGGTGTCAACGGTGCTCGCAGCATCCTGCGCGGAGCACGCGGCGTTCTGCAACGTCTGACCTGCTGTTTGGCTCATATTTACTCCTCAACCTCGTCGTCGCCACCAAGCTCTTCAAGAACTCCCAAGGCGGCGGGCATCAGCTGCTCTTCATTGCGATGGAACGGATACGCCAGTTTATGCGTCTTTGGATACACAATAGCACCGCGACCCTTCAACTTGAGGGCTTGTTCGCGAGGAATTTCTACACCCAGATATACCAGGCGGCCATTTGTCAGGCTCACTGACGTTGCGCCCAAACGCTGCGCGCGGATGCGCACGCGGGCACGATCAAACAAGTTCTTACCTGCAAGCGGTAGGGCGCCAAAGCTATTCTCGGTATCTTGCTGCAGGGCATCCACATCGGAAAGCTCTGTAGCTGCGGCAAGACGACGGTACACCAAAACGCGTCGATCAACCTCTGACAGATAGTCCTCATCAAGATAAAAATCTGCAGGTAGATTAATGGTAACTTCAGCTTGTTCCAACTCAGCGGACTCACCGCGAGCCTCAGCAACCGCCTCGCCTAGCATCTGTGTAAAGAGGTCAAAGCCAACGCTGGAAAGGTTTCCGTGCTGCTCAGCGCCCATAAGAGAGCCGGCGCCTCTAATCTCCAGGTCACGCATGGCAATACGCATGCC
>JAGZWL010000046.1:0-8898 GCA_018378955.1 Atopobium sp.
GCAAGCGTCAGGCAGCAATTTATGAATACATCTGTTCTTACACAGATCAACATGGCTATCCCCCTTCAGTAAGAGAGATTGGTGCTGCTGTTAATCTTGCGTCTCCTTCAACTGTCCACATGCATTTAAAAGTTCTTGAGCAGTTTGGACTAATTGATAGAGACCCAAAAAAGCCTCGTACTATGAAAATTGTTCCTCAGGCTTCTAACACTTCTGATACAGCAAAGCTTGCCCCCGTTACTCAAGATGTAGCTAATAATGTGATTAGCCTTCCTCTTGTAGGACGTGTTGCTGCTGGTACTCCTATTCTTGCTGAGCAAAACGTAGAAGAATCTCTATCTCTTCCAACTAGCATTGTTGGGGATTCAAGTTCTTTTATTCTTCGTGTTCGCGGAGAATCAATGATCAATGCTGGTATTTTTGACGGCGATTATATTGTTGTAAAAGAGCAGCAAGATGCCCATGATGGAGAAATTGTTGTTGCTCTTATTGATGATTCTGCAACAGTTAAAACGTTCTACAGAGAAAACGATCGCATTCGTCTTCAACCGGAAAATGACTTTATGGAGCCAATCTACGTACAAAATCCTGTCATTTTAGGTAGGGTTACTGCACTTATTAGATCAATCTCTTAGTCATATTATGGGTGCTGAGTTAGAACAAACCAAAGGGAGAATAACGTTTTTTGACACTATACGAGGTATCTCGGTAGTTTCAATGATTCTGTTTCACTTTACCTATGATTTGTTCTTTATTTCGCACGTTAAGCTTACGTGGTTTACACCTCTGCTTATGCAAATCTGGATACCATCAATCTCATATCCTTTTATTTTTATTGCTGGTTGTATGTGTGCCTTCTCTAAAGATTCTTTTAAGCGTACAGGAGTTTATGGTCTTGTAGCCTTAGCAATATTTGCAGCAACTACCTTTGCAAAAGTTGATACTCCCATTACGTTTGGAATCTTCTTTTGTATGGCCTCATGCACCCTGGTAGAAGCTCTTATTTCACGTTTCGCTATTCCACCAAAAGGATATGCCGCAACAGTTCTTTTGCTTTTAATTTTTATTGTTTGCATTCCAATCTCTAGTGGCCATATTGGTATAGGTAACATGGTTTTCTCGTTACCTAAAGAGTTATACCAAACACCATATTTAGCCTGGGCTGGATTTCCCTCTCCATCTTTTTCATCAGGAGATTACTACCCATTACTCCCCTATTTGTTCTTGTATTTAAGTGGTGCTGCTTTTAACAGACAGTTTAAAGAAGCTGGATATCCCAACTGGATGAAAAGATTCTCTCTTCCCCTCATAACAGAGATGGGAAGACATTCACTTCTCATTTACCTTTTACATCAACCTATTTTGCTGCTTATTGCATTATTTGTCAGTCAGAATATCGTCTTCTGACACCACGTACGGCTCTAAAAGTGCCTGCATATACGTGTCGGCTTTAACTGACAGTAAAAGCCCTTCAGCAACATATTGCTCATGCAAAAGCTGACACCTCTCATGAACAGACTTAACAAGAGCACCTTTGTTGAACGGAATAAGTGCACTAACCACCTTGTCGCCGGCGCTAGCTATTTCTTGAATCTTGTGGAGAAGGCCGTTAATGCCCATACCTTCCTGAGCAGAAATAAATACAGCATCTGAATAGAGTGCTCTGAGCATTTGAAGCTCTTGGTCATCAAGTAGGTCAACCTTGTTTAATACAAGAATCTGATCACTTTTATCAGCCTCGATGTCTTTCAAAATACTACGAACAACTGCTATTTCTTTAGAAAGATTCTTATCAGTTGCATCAGCAACAAGCAGCAGAAGATCAGCTTCTTGAGCTTCAACCAGCGTAGACTTAAACGACTCAATCAGATTAGTTGGAAGCTTTTGAATAAATCCAACAGTATCGGTCAGAACAATTTTTCTTCCTTCATCAAGAGAAAGTGCTCTGGTAGTTGGATCAAGAGTTGCAAAGAGTTCGTCTTTTGCATATACATCCGCGCCTGTGAGTTGATTCAAAAGCGTTGATTTACCAGCATTGGTATATCCAACAAGTGAGACACTAAACGTTCCAGAATTCCACCTGGACTTTGACTGAACTTCTCGCCTTTGGCTGAGCTGCTTGAGCTCATTTTTCAAGGTTGAAATGCGCTTTCTAATAAGACGACGGTCAACCTCAAGCTGACTTTCGCCCTGGCCAAATCGGCTACCAATGCCGCCACGAGTTTGCTCGCCTACCAAGTGACTCCACATGCCACGAAGCCTTGGAAGTACGTACTGAAGCTGTGCAAGCTGTACCTGCAGTCGTCCTTCTTTGGTGCGTGCGTGAATGCCAAAAATATCAAGAATCAGCGCTGTACGGTCAATGACTTTAACAGGCTCTCCAAGTAATTTTTCTAGATTAGATTGCTGAGAAGGTGTGAGTTCATCATCAAAGATGACAACGTCAGTATTAGTGTTTCTAACCAGAGAAACAAGTTCTTCCGTCTTACCTTTGCCGATAAACGTTTTTGGAATGGGTGAGTCAAGTTTCTGTGTTAAACGCATAAAGACTTCAGCGCCATCAGTTTGTGTCAGACGCTCAAGCTCGTCCATTGATTCTTCAAGCGACCAGTCGCTTTTACCGCAATCAACGCCTACAAGAATTGCTCGTTCAACTTTAGGAGCAGTTGAAAATGGAACAAAACGACCCATAAACTCCCCATCTAAGACAAGGTAAATACGTTAGTTTTTGATGTGTCCTACTGGCATTGTACGTCAGCATGCTGCACAAGAATCAGCTCGAGCGCGTCTTCAGGCGTAAGTTGGTCCATATCAAGCCACCTGACTCGACCATCGCGTTTAAGCCAAGAAATCTGTCGCTTTGCATACTGTCTAGTGTGCTGTTTAATAAGCTCACGCGTTTGCTCAAGCGACTGTTCACCAGCAAAATATGCAAAGAACTCTTTGTAGCCAATTGCCTGGCCAGCCGTGCAATTTTCAGAGAGACCGGACTCAATAAGCGCTTGAACCTCTTCAACAAGCCCTTGCTCAAACATAAGGTCAACTCGGAGGTTTATTCGCTCATAAAGACGCTGACGGTCCATCGTAAGACCCCATATCTGGGCGTCAAAGTACGGTGTATGAGCCTTTAGACCCTCATGATGAGTTGCATACGACTTGCCCTCTTCCAAGAGCTCTAAAGCCCTTACAACGCGCCGTACGTTATTTGGATGGATGAGCTCTGCACTTGCTGCATCTTTTGTGGTCAGAAATTCGTGCAGGCCCTCAGCACCAAGCTCTTCTGCAAGCTTTTCATAACGAGTACGTACAGGAGACTCGATTGAGCCTGAAGGAAACTCCATCTGATCAATAATCGAATCAAGATAAAGACCCGTTCCTCCACAGAATACAGGCGTTTTACCAGCTTTAATAAGCTTATGAGCTTCTTCACGAGCTGCCGTCTGAAACATCTGGACAGAATATTCTTCAGAAATGTTCGCACAATCTACCATAAGAAGAGGAACTTCTCGCTCTTCAACTGGAGTTTTAGCGGTACCAATATCCATGCCTCGGTAGACCTGCATTGCATCAACAGAAATGACAGAGGTCTCAAGCTTCTTGGCTACCAGCTCAGACAAGGAGCTTTTGCCCGAAGCTGTGGGACCTACAATGCAGATAACCAGGCCATGGAAGCTCATCGAGGATCAGACTCCATGGTTCCGCGCAAATACCATGTACGAGCCTCATCAATATGAACATCAACAATTTTACCGATAAGATCTTCTGGCGTGTAACCTTCTGGCAGATTGAAGTGAACTGTTTGGTTCTTCTCGCTATGTCCCACCATAACGGTATTGTCACGCTTGGAAGTTCCCTCAACAAGAACTGCCTGTGTAGTATTGAGATCTACCTGGTTAGCGTCGTGTGCCTGCTGAGCCACAAGCTCTGCAAGCCTATCAAAGCGCTCCTGGATGACCTCGTGAGGCGTGCTGTCTTCATATTTTGCCGCAGGAGTGCCTGGACGCTTAGAGTAAATGAAGGTATATGCGGAAGAATACCCAGCTTCTTTGACCAAAGAAAGCGTATCCTCAAAGTCTTCCTCAGTCTCTCCGGGGAAGCCAACGATAATGTCAGTTGAAAGCGCCAGTCCTGGAATAGCTGCACGCAGGCGAGAAACCACGTCTAAGTACTCTTCTCGTGTATAGCTGCGGTTCATCTTTTTGAGAACACGCGTAGAGCCGCTTTGAACTGCAAGATGAAGATGAGGCATGACAGCTGGCGTTTCCTTCATAGCCGCAATAGTCTCATCAGTAAGATCTTTTGGATTTGATGAGGTAAAACGGATTCGCTCAACGCCCGTCTGACCCACAACACGCAAAAGCTCTGCAAAACGAGGCTTACCGTAAAGGTCACGACCATATGAGTTAACGTTCTGGCCAAGAAGGGTAATCTCACGAACGCCATCTGCGACAAGACGCTCGCACTCACCAATAACAGCCTCAAAGGTGCGACTGCGCTCACGACCGCGAACGTAAGGGACAATGCAATACGTGCAGAAATTATTACAGCCGGTCATGATAGGCACCCAAGCGTGATACTGCTGAGCACGGTTGCTCGGCAGGTCTGTGGAGAAGCCCTTGCCCTCCTCAGAGGTATCTACGGCTACACGGTCATTCTCGCCTCTAAATGCGCTGGTGAGAAGTGCTGGCAGGCTTGCAAGAGCACTGGTGCCAAACACAACGTCAACGGCTGGGACCTTTTCACGGAGCTTCTCGCCATCACGCTGCGCAATGCAGCCGCCAATAGCAACAACGCGCTTGCCTGATGGAGGCGTTGGAGCGCTGACCATGGCAGAAGCCTGACCGTAGAGACGCTGATCAGCGTTCTCACGAACACTGCAGGTCATAAAAATGACAATATCTGCGTCATCGGTATCTGAAACCTCATTGCAGCCACAAGCCTCAAGCAGACCAGAGACTCGCTCTGTATCGTGCAGATTCATCTGGCAGCCAAAAGTTTTGATGTGATATGTTTTTCCTACGAGCTCGGAATTTTCAATCATGCTTAAAGTACCTCGTTATACTCAGTGGAACTAACAGCTGGAGTCTGCGTATCAGGGGCAGACAGTGTGTGGACATAAATGGCAATTTTAATTGCAGTTCTACTCTCCCCTGCAATTTCGATATCAGAAAATGTTGGAGCACAGGTGATGTCCAGACCGCAAGGAATCAAGAAGCCGCGCGCAATAGCAATAGCTTTGATGCCCTGGTTGACTGCACCAGCACCAATGCACTGAAGCATAACAGGTTCATTATCTTTAACCAGTCCCGCAATAGCTCCTGCTACAGAAGCTGGTGAAGACTTACTTGAAACTTTAAGCAAACCCATGAGTGCTCCAATTATTGTGCGTTTGTTCTACTCTTGCGACTCAATATCAAAAGTCACAACAATTTTGTTTTTACTTACACGAACACGAGGCTCAGCCGTCAAAGAAACGTAGTATTTCTCGGACAACTCAGCAAAACTCTGCTCCATTTTTCGAGAAAAGCTGCTGATATCAGCCTTACTCATCTTGAGACCTCGGTGGTCTTTCATCAGATCAATTTCGCGAGAAACTCCTTCAGGTTCAACAGTGTGGCTGACCTGTGCATACACACTACGCAAAGGCTTAATCTGCTCAGCAATAATTCTGTGAGCAGTTCTATCTGACATTGAAAGACCAAGAGACTTACAAACCTCAGAAAGCTCTGTTGCATCCGCTGCGGCCCTGAAGCGCTCGAGAACAGGCACGTTTTCAAAGCCTTCAACAAATAGCAGGTCAGCGATATCAAGCGTCTGTGCAATTCTGCGACGAGCAGTAGCTGCAATCTCTGCAGCAGAGCCCAACATTACCTCGCACGAGCCTTTAACCTCAAGCGCAAAGTCACAACAGGTACGAATAATGTTATGAGGACCTTTAACGGTTGTTTTGAGTCCGTCCTCATTCAAACCACAGGTTGGCCAAGTAGACTGATCTACTCGCTCGGAAATTTTAGTAGTGTCTACCACAATCTGAATAACAGAGCCAAGTCCTGGAGCAGAAGCCACAACCTGAGCTGATTCACAGTTTTCTTTGATGGAATAGAGCGCCATGCCTCGGCCATGAATTCCCCAACGGTCCATATGCATGCTCTCAAGCTTTGAAGTTACACGAGCTTCAAAGATTTTCTCCTGCATGTCTTTTGGAATACCCTGACCATCATCAAGTATGGTGATAGTTCTGAGCGCACCCTCTTTTGAGATTGCAACATAAATGTGACGAGCACCAGCATCGCGAGAATTACGCAAGAGCTCGATAACAATATCTTCTACCGAACGAATATCATGCTTTGCCTGTCTACGCTCTGCTTCTGCTACGCGTAAACGAACGTACCCCGCGCCGAGGGATTCCTCGACACGGAGTGCGCGCTCACCTCCCATGGAGGCGACAAAACCTGTTAAGTCAGTAGAAGTGGCTGCCATAAATTACTTAGCAACATCCACAGCACGAGACTCGCGAATAACAACAACGCGAACCTGTCCTGGATATTCCATCTCATCCTCAATCTGCTTAGCAATATCGTGAGCAAGAACAGTTGCCTCGGAATCGCTAATCATCTGAGGCTCAACCATCACATGAAGCTCACGGCCAGCCTGCATTGCGTAAGTACGCTCAACACCCTCGTGCGCATTAGAGATAGCCTCAAGCTTCTCAAGACGCTTGATGTAGTTCTCAGCGGACTCACGACGAGCACCAGGACGTGCAGCAGAAATAGCGTCTGCAGCCATAACAAGCATGTCAAGCACGGTGTTTGGCTCAATGTCTGCGTGGTGAGCCTCAATGGCGTGAACAATCTCAGGACGCTCACCATGACGACGAGCAAGGTCTGCACCAATTACAGCGTGTGGACCCTCAACCTCGTGGTCAATTGCCTTACCAAGGTCATGAAGCAGACCGGCACGCTTAGCTGGAGCAGGCTCAAGACCAAGCTCTTCAGCCATGATGCCGCAAAGTACTGCAACCTGAACAGAGTGAGCAAGAACGTTCTGACCGTAAGAAGTACGGTAGCGAAGCTTACCAAGAGTTTTTACGATCTCTGGATGAAGATCGTGAATACCGCAATCAAATGCAGCCTGTTCACCAGCCTCAAGGACACGCTCGTTAACAAGGGCTTCAGCCTTCTTGTAGAGCTCCTCAATACGTGCTGGATGAATACGACCGTCTGCAATGAGGTTCTCAAGTGCAACACGAGCGGTCTCACGGCGGACTGGATCAAAACTTGAAAGAACTACAGTCTCTGGAGTGTCATCAATAACAAGAGAAACACCAGATACCTGCTCGAAGGTACGAATGTTTCTACCCTCACGTCCAATAATCCTACCCTTTAGATCATCAGATGGGATATGGACTGAAGTTACTGTAATCTCAGAAGCCTGATCTGCAGCGACACGCTGAATAGCGGTAGAAATAATCTCACGTGCAGTTTTATCTGCTTGTGCACGAACGCGCTGCTCAGACTCACGAAGAATCATAGCCTCATCGCGAACACTTTCAGAACGAACACGAGATAAAAGCTCATCATGAGCCTCATCTTTTGTAAGAGCTGCAATGCGCTCAAGCTCTTGAGACTGCTGAGAAACAAGAGAATCCAAATCGTTCTTACGACGATCAAGCTGGCCCTGAAGGCTGGAGAGCTGATGCTCACGCTTCTCTAGTGCATCAGTACGGTGATCAAGGGACTCTTCACGCTGAAGAATACGATTCTCCATGCTACGGAGCTCACTCTTACGCTTTTTCTCATCTGCCTCTGCTGCCTGCTTAAGCTGAAGAACTTCTTCTTTAGCCTCAAGAACAGCTTCTTTTTTAACTGTTTCTGCCTGGCGAGCTGCTTCAGAAGCAATACGATCTGCACTAGTCTGAGCCTCTTTTAACTGCTGTTCTGCAGTTTTAATCTTTGAATTACTAATGTTAGAGAGTACGCCGTATGCAAGGCCTACTCCCACAAGAAGGCAAACAATGCCTACTGCTGCTAATTCCATACCTACTCCTCAAATGGCGATTACAAAAGTGTTCAGGAGACTTTAGACACAACAGTATCTAAAGAACCCGCCATGAGCAGGGTTCATTGGCTGGTCATGCCACATTCAGAGATAGATCAAATGTATGAGATACCTACTGTATACGTGACGCTGGTTGCCCAGCGGAAATGAGCCTATTCACGGCATATTTATCGTATAGAGCATTGTAACTTTTGTCAATAAATAGCAGGTAGGAAAAGTAAAGTACATCAATACAACAGACTTATAAGCTAAGCAAATATATTCATTCAGATGTGGCGTTTTCATCCAATATCTTTTTAGCAACAGATGATGCTATAGAAAATGAATATCCCTTTGTGGCGAGAAACCTGACAAGCTTCTCATAATCATTTTTTCCCGACAGGTGTTTTCTCTGGGCCAAAGAATACGCAACTTCAAATTCATCCACATCAGAAAAATAAGCGTCAGGCCATCCAGGGAGCGTCTCAACTTCAATCCCTTTTTTAGAAATTTCAGTTTTAATTTTAAGAGGACCCCAGCCTTGTGAAATTTTAGAACGTATATAGACGTCTGCAAAACGACTGTCATTAATCAAACCAACTTCAACAGCCCTCTGCACTGCAGAGTCTCTTACATTCTTCTGATAGCCATCAAGCATGAGCTTTTTTTGAAGCTCAGCTGTAGAGTAGTCCCTTTTTACAATCAAAGCCTCAATACGAGCTTTAATGCACTGCGTTGAAATCTCTTTTAACTCATACAGAAACTCATTGCGAGAAGAAGGTATAAAAACACCATCTTTCTCTTTGTTCTGAAGAGCGCGAGCTACTGTTGGAGGGACAAAGAATTCCTCCGTCCCTCCAA
>JAGZWL010000047.1:0-8853 GCA_018378955.1 Atopobium sp.
AAGCCTCGTGATTTGCACTTGGCACAGAGCCTTGAGGTCATCGATTATGCACAGGAAGCTCCAACATCTGGAGAAATTACTGCTCCAGAAATTGATGGTAAAACTGAGCTTATGAGCTGCAAGTACTTCTCGGTAGAAAAATATGAGATTCATGAGGCAAAAACTATTGCTCAGCCATGGCCGTTTATGTGCGTAAGTGTTATTGAGGGAGAAGGTACGGTTTGCGCTGACGGCGGCAACGGAGTAGAGTATAGGATTTGCAAGGGCTCGCATTTTATTGCTCCTGCATCTTCTGGTAGTTTGCACTTCTCGGGCAATATGACATTGATTACCTCTCATCTTCCTCAACAAAGATAGGCAGTTCACCGAGTCAAATGTTTTAGTTCCTATAACATTTGATACGTTTGAAGTACAATAGAGAAAGTTAAGCCTTTCATGCGCTTATAGGAGGAACGTATGAATAAAGAGATGATGACTCGTCGCGCTTTTGCTGGATTAGCTGCAGCAGGCACGGCCAGCACTCTTGCTGCTTGTAATAGTGATGTCCTTCAGGCAATCTTAAATCCTGATTCTGTTCTTGGTGGAGCTGACTCACAAAACGGCGGTCAAGGCGGTAATGGTGATCAGCCTTCTCAGTCAAATCTGGTGAAGCTTGAAGAGACTCCAGATAATCCAACGCTAACTGGAGACCTTTCCAAGATTGTTACTGGTGTTTGGTGTGTTGACAATGGTGTTGGAACTAAAGGTGGGTCAAAGGATGGTAAAACCTTTGACCATGGCGGCATGCTCAATCAGGGCTATAACGATGGAACCGTTCTTTACTATTCCTTCAAAGAAGACGGCACTTTCTTCATGCATAATTTTAAAGGCGTAAAGAATGATGGTAAGTGGGAAGCAAAAGGATCCGTTGTTATTCAGTGTACTTATGATGATGGCGATAGTGTGCCAATGTATTTTGATAAGGACGATAACAACTATCTGAAGTACAGTGATGCCAAAAGTGAGATTACGTTTAATTTCAAAAAACTTTCTGACAATCCAGACGATACTTCACAGATTGCTTATATTGATGGCCAGGTAGTCAACTTTGCTGCTACCATTCCTGGTACGTATTATCTCTATGGCTTGCACTATGCAGATGGCTCTAAAGAAGATCTGACCAGTGACCAGATTGAATCTATGAATAAGGGTTCGGGCGCAGCGTATACCTTCTCTGCTCATAAGGATGGAAATGCTGCACTGTTCTATCCGGACGGTAGTGTTTCTCCTATTCAGATTGTTGCAGAAGAGCCTTCTGCAGATGGTCTTTCTTTCCCCATTCTTGCTCAGGGTTTTTCAAAAGACCAACAGATATCTAAGTCTGTTCTATACACTACTGCGGATGATAAAAAAATTCTCAATATTGATACTCCTGGATATACTCTTAAATTTGCCCTCATTAATCACCGCGAGGATAATTGGGCTAAATATGAGTATCCACCAAAGGCTCAGTTCCCTTGGCAGCCAGATGGTAAGGGCGGCTTTACGCTGGTAACTCCTAATTCTTCTGATTCTGGCAACGGTGGCAGTTCATCTGGTTCAGGCGGTAGTTCATCTGGTAATGGTGGCAGTTCTTCAGGAAATGGCGGCGGCGGTAAGGGCGGTTCTGGTAAGAAATAGTCACAACCGTTTCTGTCATCTTTTACTAACAAAAAAGCAGGCATATGATATGCCTGCTTTTTTCTTACATGTACTCTAGGTACGTAAAGAGCGTGCTTTTCAGCAGAATGCTGATGTTACGCAGCGTGTGCGCCGCCCTCAATCTCACCAGTGCAGTGTGGGCAGCGAGTTGCGCCTTCCTTAACCTCTTCAAGGCAGTGTGGGCAGTGTGGAGCTGCAACCTCTTCACCAGCTTCTTCTTCGTCCTTCTTAAGCTTGGAAGCCTTCATGAACTTATTGAGGGCCTTAACCATGCAGAAGACAATGAATGCAATGATCAGGAAGTTGATGATTGCGCTGATGAATGCACCAAAGTCAATGCCGTTCTGGGTGCCAGGAACTGGAATAGAAAGACCAGAAACCTCGGTGCCACCGCCAGAGATCAGCTTAATAAATGGGTTGATGATGTCATTGACAAGGGAGGTAACAATAGCGGTAAATGCGCCGCCAATGATGATACCAATAGCCATGTCCATAACATTGCCCTGCTGGATAAACTCTTTAAACTCCTCGACAAACTTTTTCATTTCATCCCTTTCGTTTAATTGGTAGAGGACAGATATTTCTACTCGCTTCTACGGCATGCGCTTATGCGCTGGCCAGACCATAGATGCGAGAGTATTTATCAGTTAGATACTTGGTGTAGTAATGGACGTCAAAAGGCTCGCCGCATGCACCCATGATGAGCTCCTTAGAGTCTTTTGCACGACCCCAGGTCCAAATACGGCTGCCCAGCCACTCCCTAATAGGAGCAAAATCTCCAGATGCACAGACGGCGTCAAAGTCCATGCCCTCAGCAATCATGGCGTGCTTGTACTGTGCGCCATAAGCGCTGCCAAGAGCATAGGTTGGGAAGTAGCCAAACTCACCCCATGACCAGTGAACATCCTGAAGAGCACCTTCGGTGTTGCTTGGAACCGTAACGCCCAGGTACTGCTTGTACTTCTCGGCCCAAAGAGCTGGGACATCCTTTGCAGTAATCTCACCAGAAAGGAGTGCCTGCTCCATTTCATAACGGATAAGGATGTGCAGAGGATAGGTGAGCTCGTCCGCCTCAGTGCGGATGAGACTTGGCTGTACTTTATTAGCTGCCGAGAAGAGCTGGAAGGCAGTGACGCGATTCAGCTGACCAGGGAAGTGCTTGCGCATAAGCTGTATCAGAGGCTCGGCAAATGCCTCAGAAAGGCCAACGTAGTTCTCAAAGAACCTAGACTGAGACTCGTGCATGCCCATAGAAGTGCCGGTGCTCAGAGAGGTAAAGCGGTACTCCCAGTTAATGCCCTGCTCGTAGAGGGCGTGACCGTTCTCATGCAGCATGGAATAGACATTGGAGAGAACGTTATTCTCGTAAGCGTGGCTGGCAACCATAACAAAGCCGATACCAGGGCCACCGGTGTAAGGGTGCTCAGTTTTGCCAAGCCAGTAAGCGTCCTCGTCAAGACCCTGGAGCTTTACCAGGTCTTTTGCAAGATCCCACTGACGGTTAACGTCAAACTTACCCTCAAGAGGTTTGGTGCTTGGCTGACGCTTAGAAGCCATACAATCAGCAACCAGAGGAACTACCACTTCTTTAACATTATTGAAGAAGGTGTTGTAGAACTCTCTGTTGGTGCCGTGCTCAAAATCGCTGAGTAAGAGATCATATGGGTCTTTGGAAGCATCACGTGCCTGGCACATCTCTTTGCGAAGCTCAATTAAGCTATCCAGCTTTGGAGCAAAGAGTGACCAGTCATCGCTGTTCTTTGCCTGCTCCCAGACTTCATTAGCCTCTGTGGTAAGACGAACAAAGTTGCTCTGAAGCTCAACAGGTACATCTACCAGCTGGCTTCTATCGCGACGAAGAATTTTAACTTGTGCGCGATGAGTCTCATCAAGTAGAGCGCGATTCTCGTGAAGTCTATCAAGCAGTGCGCCAACAGCAGGATCACAGAGGGTTTCCTGGACCTGTTCACCAAGGATTGCCAGGGCTTCTCCGCGCTCTTCAGCAGCCTTTTTTGGATCGATACATGGTCCAAAAGAGCCAATCTCATTAGCTGCGTAGTTGAAGGCAAAGAGCTTCTTCTCAAGTTCATCAAGTTTAGCGATATCATCGCGGGGATTTGAAAGCGCTGCGTTCAATTCAACAGTGTTATGTGCGCTGTCCATAAAAATCCTCTCTACAAAATTTAGGAGCGACCAGTATGTTTGCCGGTTATATGTAACCGTTTAGCAATTGCGTCATATTTTACCCTGTTATTTATTGTTATTTGAGCGATACTAAAAAGACTACGTCCTAAAACAATAAGCACATCTTTTCGGCACAATTTTGCCCAAAGATGGCTTGTAAGGAGTAAGAGTTCTATGGATGACAGCAGAATCTCGTTTGACGTATGGAGTGATCTTTACGCAGATCGCGTTCAAACCATGCGAAAGAGCGAGGTACGAGATTTGTTTGCGGCCCTGTCTCGTCCAGGTGTCATTGCGCTGTCTGGTGGTCTGCCAGACATTTCTTCGCTGCCACTTGACCAGGTTGCAGAGTGCGCTCGACGCTGCGTTGCTGTTGAGGGACTTAGGTCTCTTCAGTACGGCAACTCCGATGGCCGTATTGAGTGCAGAAGGACCATCTGCAAGATTTTAGCTGCTCAGGGCGTCGAGGCCGATCCTGACGAGATGATTTTGACTTCTG
Organism: Atopobium sp.; assembly: GCA_018378955.1. GTDB lineage: Bacteria > Actinomycetota > Coriobacteriia > Coriobacteriales > Atopobiaceae > Lancefieldella. The sequence goes on from JAGZWL010000047.1 coordinate 4,364, forward strand.
GTTCTCAACAGGCGCTTGATTTCTTAGGACGCGTCTTCTTAAACCCTGGAGATGACGTTATTTGTGAGGGTCCAAGCTATCTTGGTGCGTTCCAGGCATTTTCTGCGTATGAGCCTACTGTTCACACCATTGATATGGACGAAGAGGGTATCAGAACAGACCTGCTTGAGGCAAAACTTAAAGAGCTTGCGGACCAAGGCAGAAAGCCTAAGTTCATCTACGTCATTCCTAACTTTAACAATCCTGCCGGCATCACCATGTCTATGCCAAGACGTCTGCGCCTTCTTGAGCTGGCGCGCCAGTACAACATCCCTGTTGTTGAGGATGACCCGTATGGTCTTATTCGCTTTGAGGGAGAAGATCTAACGCGCCTTAAGACGCTTGATCCAAGTGTCATTTATTTGGGAACCACGTCGAAGATTTTTGCCCCTGGACTGCGTCTTGCATGGATGGTTGCACCTCGTCATTTCCTTGAGCGCATCAACCTTGCAAAGTCTGGCTCCGACCTATGTACCAGCCCCTTTAACATGATTCTTGCCGAGCACTACTTCAATGAGGTTGATTGGCAGGCGGCCCTTGAGGTGTCTAAGTCTCGCTATAAAGAGAGAAAAGACGCCATGCTCGCAGCGCTTGCAGAGTTCTTCCCCAAAGATGTTACCTGGACTAAGCCAGAGGGTGGCCTGTTCCTGTGGGTAACCTTCCCGCCATACCTCAATACTGAGCAGTTGCTTCCTCGTGCAATTGAGGAGGGAGTTGCCTTTGTACCAGGTGTTTATTGCTATCCTGACCAGCGTATTAGTTCAAGTATGCGTCTGTGCTACTCATTTGAGACGCCAGAGCGCATCCACGAGGCAATCCGCAGGCTGTCTTTGTGCGTCCAAGATCGCATGGCGCTGTATCGCGCATTCCTAGAGGCGGGCGCTCTACCTGAGTCTTCTCATTCTGAATCTCAATCCTCTGCAAGGGAGTGTTAAGTATGGCTACAAAAGTTGCTGTCATTATGGGTGGAGCCTCATTTGAGAGGAACTTCTCGCTCAAAAGTGGAGCTCTTGTCTCTGAGGCTTTGGAGAAGCGTGGTTATGAGGTATTGCCACTTGATGCTGACGCACACCTGGTAGACACGCTTCGTGCCGAGAAACCCGATGTTGCGTTTGTGTGCCTTCACGGTGCGGGTGGAGAAGATGGTGCAGTACCTGCGCTTTTGGAGTTCCTCAAGATTCCGTATGTGGGCTCAAGGCCTGCATCTTGTAGGGCAGCCTGGAACAAAGCTGACATGCCGTTTATTGTGCGTCAGGCCTGGTCAAAGGATGAGTCTGAGGTCATTTGGCCTCCTCAGATTGTACTAACTGCCAGCGCTTTTAAAGATCTTGGAGCCGCAGCCGCTCTTGATCTGGTTCCCGAGCGCCTTGGCGGTGGCGTTGGCTTCCCTCTAGCAGTCAAGCCCGTTCACGGCGGCTCTGCTATGGGCCTTTCTAAGGTTGACAGCGCTGACCAGCTTGGACCAGCACTTCTCGGCGCACTTGGTTTTGACGACTCCGTCATTATCCAGCAGTGGGTTGATGGCGTTGAAGTAAGTGTTACCGTGCTTTCTGACGCAGATGGCGAAAAAACCCTGCCACCAGTAGAGATTTCAGTGACCAAGGGTATTTACGACACGGATGCTCGTCTTGATCCAGAGCGTATTCAGCACTTCTGTCCCGTTCGCTCTGAGTCTTTGGCGGCACTTGGTGCAGATCCAGCTGCTGCTCGTGAGGCTCTTGAGCGCGCGGCTCTTGAGGTATACACCGCTTATGGCTGCAGAGATCTTGCTCGTATTGATTTTATTTGGGATGGACATCACGTTATGGTCATGGGTCTGAAGACATTCCCAGGACTTACTGAGACCTCCCTTGTTCCAATGGCTATTGAGGCTGCAGGATGCGCTGTTGAAGACGTTCTTGCGCAACTTGTTGAGGGCGCGCTTAAGCGCGGCAACTAGGGGGTTTTATGGAATACGTATTGGGCATTGATGTTGGTGGTACCACCATCAAACTGGGACTTTTTTCTGCAGAGGGAGAGCTGCTTTCTGAGCAGAAGGTCAAGACGCCCGCACTTGATAACGAGGGCGGTTATCAGACGGTAACCGATGCTATTAAGCTGATTGTTCATGGCCAAAAAGCAAGCCGCAACGATGTTATTGCGTGTGGTTTGGATATTCCAGGTCCTGTTGCAGATGACGGAACCGTTGGTCTTCTCGCCAATGTAGATATTGATCCTGAGGGATTGGTGCAGGCAATTAATATGTGCCTGCCAAACGCAACCATTGCGTTTGTCAACGATGCTAACGCCGCTGCTCTGGGCGAGGCGTGGGCTGGCGTTGCCGTGGGCGTGCCGTCGTTTGTACTGATTGCGCTGGGCACCGGCGTTGGTGCAGGTGTTGTTGTAGACGGCAAGCTTGCTGCGGGTGCTTTTGGCGCGGGCGGTGAGATTGGTCACATCATTGTTGAGCCAGAAGAGACGTTGACCTGCGGTTGTGGTCGCCACGGTTGCCTGGAGCAGTATGCTTCTGCTAAGGGTGTTGTCCGCCTGTACCTGGAGGAATGCGTTTCTCGAGGTGTTGTTCCTGTGACTATTGAGCACGAGACTGATACGGTGTCCGTGTTTAGGGCTCATGCTCAAGGCGATGAGTGCGCAACCCTTGCTATCCATAAGATGTGCCACTACCTGGGTCTTGCTATGGCGCAGGTTTCGTGCGTAGTTGATCCTGCCATGTTCTTGATTGGAGGCGGTGTTGCGGGTTCGTTTGCAACGTTTGCTACCGAGCTTCGCGAGTGTTTTGAGCAGTACGCTCTACCGGTAAGCAAGGGCGCTCGTATTGAGGCTGCGAGCTTGGGCAATCAGGCTGCAATGTATGGTTGCGCATACGAGGCGCTGCGCCTGAGGCAAGAGCGTTTTGGCCAGGAGAGCGCTGAGTAGAAGCAAGTTTTTGGCGCATGATCTTCTCGTCTGGAAAAGGGTACGTACGTGAGGGCTCTTGGCGAGAAAAACATCAAAGTTTTTGTCATAAACGCTGTACTAAATGAAAGTACGTTCAATAACATAATTTTCTGATTACAATTTATGTAAAAACGTAGTTGTCAAAGCTGCTCAGTGCTAACATTGAGCAGCTTTTTTGGTTGTGTTTGGAATAGTTCCGAGCACTAGGATGAAAGGGGAGTGCTGTGGCTGACGAGTCAAAGTATGACATCGTTGCTGCTACTGGTTGCCCAACCGGTATCGCGCACACCTTTATGGCTAAGGAGGCCCTTGAGAAGGCCGCCGCAGCTAAAGGTCTTACCATTAAGGTTGAGACGCACGGCCAGGTCGGTGTAGAGAACGAGCTCACCGCAGCTGAAATTAGGAACGCCAAGGCAGTAGTTGTTGCTGCCGATAAGGACGTTCAGGCTGAGCGTTTTGCCGGAAAACCAATGGTAAATGTTGGTGTTACTGCAGCTATTAAGGATGCAGAGCGTCTTATCGACCGCGCTCTTGTTGCTCAGCCTGAGGGCGAGCTTGCAGAGGCAGACGACGCTCCAGTCTCAAGCACTATTGAGAAGGAGTCTGTAGGCCACATCATCTACAAGCACCTCATGAATGGCGTCAGCCACATGCTGGTCTTTGTTGTTGCTGGTGGTGTTCTGACGGCTGTTTCATTCCTCTGGGGTATTACTTCCTTCAGCTCCACTGCACCTGACTACAACAGCTTTGCTGCCATGCTCAAGATCATCGGCGGCATTGCAATGGGCCTTATGGTTCCAGTTCTCTCTGCTTACATTGCAGAGTCTATTGGCAAGCGTCCTGCTCTTGTTCCTGGCTTTGTTGCAGGTATGATTGCTATCCAGGGTCTTCCAATCAACCCTAACACTGGCATGATTGATGCTGGTGGCGCTGGCGTTGGTTTTGGCTTCTTGGGTGGTATTGTTGGCGGCTTCCTTGCCGGTTATGTCATCGTTGGTCTTGAGAAGCTCCTTGCAGGTCTTCCAAAGAACCTTGATGGCCTGAAGGCAATCTTCCTGTACCCACTGCTTTCTACCACCATTGTTGGCCTGGTTATGCTGGGTATTTCTGGTCCAATGGCAGCAATCAACACCGGCATGATGAACTTCCTGCGCGGTCTTTCTGCTTCTGGCCCAATTGTCCTTGGTCTTGCAATTGGTTGCATGTGCGCATTTGACATGGGTGGCCCAGTCAACAAGGCAGCTTACGTCACCGGTACCGCACTTCTGACCGAGGCTCTTGCTGCTGGTGTTGGTACTCCAACTTATGAGTTTGGCACCAACTTCATGGCTGCAGTTTCTGCTGCTTGTATTGTTCCTCCACTGATTACCACTTTTGCTGTCGTTGTTGGTAAGAAATACTTTACCAAGTCCGATTTCAACGCTGGTCTGGTCAACTTCATTCTTGGCTGCACCCACATTACCGAGGGCGCTATTCCATTCATGACCAAGAACATTTGGCCTGTCATGCCTATC
>JAGZWL010000048.1:0-8770 GCA_018378955.1 Atopobium sp.
GAAATTTACCTCCGAGTCGATGACGAGAAAGCCCGATTTATTCGCAAGCTGTATACCTGCGGTTTTATGTGATTGCATATTTTATAAGTTTGGATATTTATATAAAAAGTTTCAGGCATCTTTTGAGTCGCACTTGAGCCACATTCAAGATGTATTTAAGGGTCATTGCCATTGCCATGTCATTGCCATGACATTCATAGAAATTCAAAAGATATTTGAGCAGCTATTTATAACCCTTCCCAGAAAATTTAAATCAGCTTAACAGCGATTTAACACTCCTTCTGTTGTACTAGAGCCAGGAGAAGGGAGTATCTATGAAATCAAAGCAAGCTTGTGGCTGGAGCTGCCGTCTACGTATCCTGCCTATTCTATTTTTGCTGCTAGGATGTGCATTTGTAGTCTATGGCGCTTCTCGCGGAGAGGTTGATACCGTATTGGGAAAAGCGGTACGAATCTGCCTTGAGTGTGTAGGTATTGGTTAGGTGACCTGCATGAAAGCGTTCTCAGGTACTAAATCTCTTGGAAAGAAAGTGCAAAAATTTATCACTAAAAGAGGTTTTGTGCAGGCATGCGCAACCTTTCTAACCAACCCTCACCTAACAAATTTTGCTAAGGGAACTATTTATACTGGTCCTGCAAAGTCAGTCTGTGTCCCTGGACTTAACTGCTATTCTTGCCCAGCAGCTACGGGCGCTTGCCCTATTGGAGCATTTCAGGCGGTAGTTGGATCATCTAAATTCAGCTTCTCGTATTACATTACGGGTATTTTGATTCTCATTGGAACTTTGCTAGGCAGGTTTGTCTGCGGATTTCTTTGTCCATTTGGCTGGGTACAAGATCTTCTCCACAAGATTCCGTTCCCAAAAAAATTTAGTACTAAAAAGCTTAAAGCCTTGCGCTATTTGAAGTACGTCATATTAATTGTTCTTGTCTGGGCTCTACCAGCTTTGATTCAAAATGCTGTAGGAATGGGAGAGCCTTATTTCTGTAAGTATGTTTGTCCACAGGGAATTCTTGAGGGAGCAATTCCGCTTTCTTTAGCAGATGTCAGCATTAGAGCAGCTCTGGGCACACTTTTTACGATGAAGTTTAGCATTCTGGCAACTGTCGTACTGTTGAGCATCATGTTTTATCGTCCTTTTTGCAAATGGATTTGCCCGCTCGGGGCTTTTTATTCTCTGTTCAATCGCATCTCAATTTTGCAGTATCGAGTTGACGAGAAGACCTGTGTAAGCTGCGGAAAGTGTGCGCGTACATGCAAGATGGACGTAGATATCACGAAAAATAATGCAGCTCTTGAGTGCATTCGCTGTGGAGAGTGCATCAAGGTTTGTCCTGTTCATGCGATTGATGCAAAGCTCCTGTTAATCAACAAGAAAATCGAACAGTCGGAAAAGGTTGCTACAGCAAAGCACTTGGCTGATCTCCAGGCGACAAGCTCAATAAAGTAAGTGTCATAAAACGTGTATAGCTACGTTTCGTACGTAGAAAAGACAGAAAGGACCATGAAATGAAAAAATTTGTAACAAAATCCCTGACGTATGTCGCTGGCCTACTTATGGCAGTTGCGCTTGTTGGATGTAGCGTCGGTGGTACTGGCAACACAGGCACAACAACCGCTCCAACTGCCGAGCAGCAGAATTCCGCTGCAGTTCCACCTGAGGCAGCATCAAAACTACACCTCAAAGACGGCGATACCTTCCCAGATTTTAAGGCAACAGATATCACTACTGGCGCTACCTATGACAACACCGTCTTTGGACAGAATAAGGTCACTGTTCTGACCTTCTGGTTTAATGGCTGTACTGGTTGCATTCAGGAGATGCCAATGCTTCAAGAACTTGCTGATACCTATAAGGACAAAGGTGTCAATGTCTTGGGTGTTAACGCCGAAGCCGCGTACACGGACGACGCTAAGAAGGAAGCCGTGAATATTCTCCAGAAGCAGGGCGTTACCTACGGAAACGTCGCTCTTGATCCTCACAGCGATGGCGGTCACGTTATCGAAGGCCTCACAGCGTTCCCAACTACTATGGTCATTGATCAGAACGGTAGACTCGTAGGCGATCCAATCACCGGTGGAGCCAGCAAGCTCCAGGGTAGCGAACTTCAAAAGCGCGTTGACCAGGCTCTCGCTCAAGCAAAGTAAGTTATAGAAGCTTACATGCCGCTCACGGCACACGGCGAGAAGAACTTCTCGCCGTAGGGTTTAATCGGTTAGCATTTGAAGTGTTGAATGAAGTACGCTTGGGCTGAGTCAGTTGAGCTTGGTCCAGGCGTACTCTAATACTTGCTAATAGCATCAAGCTGCATTTGAAAGGGAAGAATTGAAAATCCTTGTAGTGGAAGATGAAAAAGAGCTTCTTGCCTCTATTGGAGAGGGGCTTGAGCTGGACGGTTATTACGTTGATCTTGTCGACAACGGCACTCAGGCTCTTGAAATGGCTCAGCTTGAGCAATATGACCTGATTCTACTTGACCTTAACCTTCCTGGTATCGATGGGCTTGATTTGCTGCGTACGCTACGGGCGGAGCACTCAGAGACTAAGGTGCTGATTCTTTCTGCGCGTTCATCGGTGTCTGATCGCATTGTTGGATTAGATGCAGGTGCTGATGACTACCTTATAAAACCCTTTGCGTTTGGTGAGCTCGAGGCCCGTATTAGGACGCTCCTGCGCCGCGAATATACGCATGGAGAAGCATCTTTGACGTTGGGAGAACTTCGGTTTGACACTACGGCTCGACAAGTTTTTGTTGGGGATTCTCAGGTTAATTTCACCAAGAAAGAACTCGCAATTCTAGAGTATCTGATGCGACATGCTGGAGCGGTTGTGAGCAGTGAAGAGCTCATGACTCATGCGTGGGATAGCAACGTGGACTTATTCAGCAATTCTGTGCGTGTTCACATTTTTTCGGTACGAAAAAAGTTACGAGAAGCTCTTGGATATGACCCAATTTCTAACAAAGTAGGAGAGGGTTATTGCTTTAAGAGGGACAGCAATGACTAAGATAAGTGAAATAATCCCAAAGCCAATACGCTCGATACGTGCCCAACTCACTCTTCTTATGGTGGGCTTATTGGTGTGCTGTTGCGTTGTTTTGACCTGGCTTGTGTATCGCTCGACTTCTGAGCTGCTGGAACTAGCTGCAGCCAACGCCATCAATCAGGGAGCTCTTTCTATTGTTTTGGATGTAGATGCTATCGAACGCTCTATTTTGTTTGACGCGCTGGGTATCTTGCTTGTTGTGATTGCTGCAGGAAGCTGTGTAGCTTATTTTTTAATAGGCCACTATACCAAGCCAGTTCAACAACTCTCTGCTCACATGAAAGAAATTAGCCCAAATACCTTGTCTGATTCCATTGAAATTGAGGGCGGTGGAGAAGAGATTCAAGAGCTGGTTAAGTCATTTAATCAGATGACTGAGCAACTAGATGAAGCGTTTGCAATGCAGAGGCGTTTCTCGGTTAGCGCAGCTCACGAGCTTAGAACGCCAATTGCAGTACTAAGGACCAAGCTGGATGTATTTAAGAAAAAGAAGCGAGAACAGCGTGAATATGACGAGCTTATATCAACAATGGAGACATACATTGACCGCCTATCTTCCATCATCACTGACCTTTTGGAATTTGCGGAGACATCTGAGCTAGGAGAGACTGAGGACGTTTCTCTTGATTCAGTAATTAAAACGGTCGTGGATGATCTTAAATCGGTTGCACAAAATAATATGGTTAATGTGCAGGTTAACACGCAGATTGATGCACATTCTGATACACAATCTGAGACACAGGCCTTTATCGTTAAAGGAAATACCAATCTGCTATATCGAGCTCTTTACAACCTGGTTGAAAATGCCATTCGTTATAACAATGAAGAAGGTTCAGTCAACATTACTCTAGAAACCAAAGGTCAAGAAGGTGTCGTTATAATTGCCGATACAGGAGTAGGCATAGCTCCTGAGCAAAGAGAGCTTGTCTTTGAGCCGTTTTACAGGGTGAATAAGTCACGCTCCAGAGAGTTTGGCGGCGCAGGCATTGGTCTTTCACTGGTCAAGACCATCTTGAAGCGGCATGGAGCTTCCATAACAGTCTCTGAAAACAACCCTCAGGGTTCTATATTTACTATTAGGATTCCATTGGTAGACGCTGTAGATTCCGATTAGCACTTCACATACACTGCCGCGCATAGATAAGATGAATGGCAGCTAATGGCGAGAAGTACAATGGCTAAAATAGTTATTAGCACATAGATGCTCTAGTGATGAAGGGGAGCCAAGCATGGAGTTTATTCTAGATACAGCTGATCTTGAGGCTGTTAAGCAACTTGATGAGCTTTTGACCATCGATGGAGTTACCACTAACCCTTCAATCATCACTAGAAGTGGCAAGCAACCTGAGCAGGTAATCAAGGAGTTCGTAGAGTATCTGTTGCCTGAGCAAAAGTTCTTTGTGCAGGTTGTTTCAACTGACTATCAGAAGATGCTGGAGGAAGCTCGCTATATCTGTGGCCTTCGCCCCGAGAATACCTATGTGAAGATTCCTGTTACCCGCAATGGATACAAGGCGATTAAGCAGCTCAAGTCCGAGGGTCTTGGCGTTCTTGCAACGGCAATCTATTCAGCCGACGAGGCATTTTTGGCAGCGATGAATGGTGCGGATTACCTGGCTCCTTACGTTAACCGTATGTGCAATTATGGCGACGGCATTGGCCAGGTTATTGATCTTATGCAGATGCTTGAAACTCATGGACTGAATTCTAAGATTCTTGCTGCATCGTTTAAGAATACTGAGCAGGTCCATGCGCTTATCTCTGCTGGCATCGACGCGGTTACCCTTCCACCTGATATTGTCTATACAATGATGGATCATCCTGGAACAAAGATTGCCGTTGATGAGTTCTCTGTTGCATGGCGTGAGGCTTACGGTAGGGATACACTGCTGGGATAAGACACTGAAAAATAAAATATTTTCTAGCTCCGTCGACTTGAAATAAAGAGACGGAGCTAGAAATTTAGTAAAAGAACATTTATAAAGAAGTAAAAAATAATTCTACGATGAGCTCTTATTGTATTGTTTCAAATACCAAAGCACCAATCTAGAGTCTTTATATATTGCTTTAAACTGCAATTCCATACTGGAAATTTGTATGGATTTAGAGTAAATAACATACAGTCATTCATATGTACTAAATCGTTTAAAGCATTTTTTATTGATTCTTCAACATGCTTGTGGGATTTTGAATTATTCAATTCTTCACGTGAGTGAATTAAAATTTCGAATTCGGAGAAATCTTCAGTGATTTTACGATTGCAGTTAATTAAAGTCTCATCGATATCAAGATCAAGTTCCTGATTAATATTTTCTAAAATACCCGATAGAGAAGTGCCCATTTTTTCTAGTTGATCTTCAATCGACTCTTTTGATTCGTTATGTAAAAGCATAGAGGTAAAATGCCAGGCATTTGGATTTTCCAGTCTATGAATATCATAGTAAAGACGTAAATTAATAACTTTCTGATATGACGTTTTGCTCAAACGGATATGTTTAGGTATTTCAACGCTTAAATTAACAAAGTCAGTATATTTAATCTCAATAGGGGATATTTTATTAGACTGGTTATTGATGAAGAAAATAGAGCCAATGTTACTCGATCCATTGTCTCTTTCTTTTCTCATTACAGCCCTTCGAACAAAAGCATAATCATGAGAAGCTACAAGAATAGTTTTATGAAGTTTTTTCTTTTGGCAACTATCTATACAAGAGAATATTTGACTACGGCGGAAATCATCGTACGATGACGCTGGATCATCTATAAGTATTATATTAGATTCTTCGTTATGTAAAAACAAAAGGAGAGAAACGAGATTTTTCTCTCCATATGAGAGTGATCTTCTCATATCAACTGATTCAATGTTTTCAATATGATTGAGAATATAACTAGCAGTATGGTCTTCGCTGGACGCATTGTTGACTTCAAATTTATAAGGAATTCCCAATTCTTTTAATTGAGAGTTTAATTTGTCTTTGTTAGTTGAGAGGATGTTTCGAAAATTAGCTTTCATGACTCCTCTAGTCTTGTTAATTTCATTTAAATTGCTTTGTAGCGCTTCGTAGGTAGCTTTAAGCTCTGGAATGAAATTATAAGTTTCATTGCTTATCTTTGGGAGTTCAGTAATCTCCCTTAAAGAGTTATAGTTTGTAAACGAATTTTGGAATTTGATTAGGGTCTGAATTTCTTCCGTTGCTTTATGGATTTCGATTAATTTAGCCTTTAAACTTTCAATTTGTTCAGAATTGTTACAGCTTGGAACATCTATCGAAAGATCAGATAACTGCGCTCTAACATTATCATCAAAAAGAGGAATGAAAGGTTTTGACTCAACATCGTGCAAAGAGTGTAAAGAATTCAATACAACATCTTCTATTTTATGAGAGCAAAATGGACATGTAGCGTCATCGTCTGTAAGGAATTTTATGCCAGTTACTTTCCAATTTAGAAAGTCAACACCGCCTTTATGGAGAATTTCTTGTACGACAGGGCTTGATTGTTTAACAGCATCTGCAAGTTGGTTAATTTTGGCTTTTTGGGTAAAAAGATTTTTTGCATTTGGCTTAGTGAATGCTTTTTCAAGCACGGTTACTTGTCCAATGAATTTGAGGAGATTATCTTTAATATTGAAAAAACTAATAAGCTGACTTTCAAATTTTTCAATTTGTTCTTGTAGCCTTACGTCATCACCGACAAATATTCTATATCCATTAGCGTTGGGTGATTCTTCAAACATTACTCCCTGCTGAACCGACGTAAATGCTTTGATAGAGCATTCTTGAGGATCTTTTCCATCTACAGAAATCTTTACATCATCTGTAGAATGATTAACGGAGACATCGGTGTTTTCTAACGGTTTAGATATGGCATCAATAAATGCGCTTTTTCCTGAACCACAAGGGCCGACTATGAAATTCAATTTATTATCCTGAAGTTCTAACTCTCCGCTTGAGATATTTCTGTAATTGCTAACTTTAATTCTCATACTTCCTCCAAGATATAGTTTCTTACAGAATAATATTTAAAAAGAAATTTTTATATTGATTAATGAGAGAAATTCCACCGGCGGCTATAAAACGTCGGTGAAAAAATCTACTACAAACTGACTTAGATTATGTATATAAGTCAGACATAGGGGTATAAGCAAAACCGTAAAGCAGAAACACGGTATGTGTTCACGGTTCGCTTGTGCCCCTTTTCAGGTCATCTACCTGTGGGGTTTCTCGCCAAACGGAACACGTACATAGGAAAGGATGATTCACAATGGGTAAGATTCTTGGAATTGACCTGGGTACTACAAACTCAGCTATGGCTGTCCTCGAGGGTGGAGAGCCAACTATTATCGTTAACGCAGAGGGAGACCGCACCACTCCTTCCGTCGTCGGCTTCCGTGCTGACGGTGACCGCATTGTTGGTAAGGCAGCAAAGAACCAGGCTGTCACCAACCCTGTAAACACTGTCTTCTCCATCAAGCGTTTCATGGGCCGTAAGTTTGACGAGGTCCAGTCTGAGATCAAGACTGTCCCTTACAAGGTTAAGGCTGGCACCGACGGTCGCGCAGTCGTTGAGATTGACGGCGTTGACTACACTCCAGAGCAGATCAGCGCTATGACTCTTGCAAAGATGAAGGCAGATGCCGAGAAGTACCTTGGTGAGCCTGTAACCGACGCTGTCATCACTGTCCCAGCATACTTCAATGACGCACAGCGTCAGGCAACCAAGGACGCAGGTAAGATTGCTGGCCTCAACGTTCAGCGTATCGTCAACGAGCCAACCGCAGCAGCTCTTGCTTACGGTCTGGACAAGAAGGACCAGGACCACAAGGTTCTTGTCTTCGACCTCGGCGGTGGTACCTTCGACGTCTCCCTGCTTGACCTTGCAGACGGCGTTGTTGAGGTTCTTGCAACCAACGGCGACAACCACCTGGGCGGCGACGACTGGGATCAGCGTGTTATCGACTGGCTTGCAGACAAGTTCAACTCCGATAACGGCATTGACCTCCGCAAGGATCCAATGGCACTTCAGCGCCTCAAGGAGGCTGCAGAGAACGCTAAGAAGGAGCTCTCCAGCGCTCAGCAGGCACAGATTAACCTGCCATTCATCACCGCAGATGCATCTGGTCCTAAGCACCTTGACTACACCCTGACTCGTGCAGAGTTTGAGCGCATCACCCGCGATCTTCTCGACCGCTGCAAGGCTCCTGTAACCAAGGCGCTTCAGGACGCAGGCCTTCAGCTCTCCGACGTCAGCGAGGTCATTCTGGTCGGCGGCTCTACTCGTATGCCAGCCGTTCAGGACCTGGTCAAGAGCATGACCGGCAAGCAGCCTAACATGTCCGTCAATCCAGACGAGGTTGTTGCAGACGGCGCAGCTGTTCAGGGCGGCGTCCTTACCGGCGACGTTTCCGGCATCCTGCTTCTGGACGTAACTCCACTGTCCCTGGGCGTTGAGACCCTCGGCGGCGTTGTTGACAAGGTCATCGACCGCAACACCACCATCCCAACTTCCAGCACAAAGGTTTACTCCACTGCAGCTGATAACCAGACTTCCGTTGAGATTCACGTCCTCCAAGGCGAGCGTGAGATGGCTTCTGACAACAAGAGCCTTGGTAAGTTCAACCTTACCGGCATTCCTGCTGCTCAGCGTGGTATCCCTCAGATTGAGGTTACCTTTGACATCGACGCAAACGGCATCCTGAAGGTCACCGCTAAGGACAAGGCAAC
>JAGZWL010000049.1:0-8676 GCA_018378955.1 Atopobium sp.
TCCTGGTTGACCGTCAGACCAAGCACATGAACATTGCTACACGAGCTGGCGCTACAGCTCTCTTTGGTAATTCTGTTGGTCGCCCAGACTTCATTTCATACAAGTTTGAAGATCGCAAGAACCCCTTTGTTAAGCTGGCTTGCAATACCATGGGTGCACATCTGATTACCTGGACCGTTAGGAACGAGGAGGACATGATTGCCTCCGAGCTTGAAGGTGCGCCTGTCATTTTTGAGGGATTTATCCCAACTCCCGCATCGCTGATCAACTAGCTTTCCACTTGGCGAGAAGAGCGTTTGGCTTAAACTACAGCCAAAATTTATAGGTTTATCTGGGACTCCACGGGTTTCTCGCCCGTGGAGTTTCTTGTAAAAATTTCTTTAAGATTGTCGTATGAATATATGTACATATATCAATTTAAGGAGTAGACTAGGCGTAACAACAATCCAAGGAGGAGCTATGGGCTCAAAGACAAAGGTGAAGATTGCTCGCATTGTCTGTTCTGCTGTTTTGTTAGGTATTGCTTACGCGGTTGAGCACGCATTTGACCTGCAGCTCTGGCAGGCACTGTTGCTTTATCTGTTGCCCTATACCGTTGCTGGATACGATGTTGTTCTAGAAGCATGGGAGAGCATCACTGAGGGCGAGTGCTTTAACGAGGACCTGCTCATGACCATCGCTACCGTTGGTGCTTTGCTCATTGGCTTTGTACCTAACGGTTCTCCTATGTTTGATGAGGCCGTCTTTGTCATGCTGTTCTTCCAGGTAGGAGAGGTGTTTGAACACCTTGCTTCCGATAACAGCAAGAAGTCTATTGCCAAGCTTATGGATATTCGCCCTGATAGCGCAACAGTTGAGCGCAACGGACAGCTGGTCACCATCTCCCCAGAAGAGGTTGAGCTGGGAGAGATTATTGTGGTCAAACCCGGCGACCGTGTCCCTGTTGATGCAGAGATCGTCGAGGGTTCTACCAGCCTTGATACCGTTGCTCTTACTGGTGAGAGCGTGCCTCGTGACGCAACGGTGGGGGATAACATTATCTCGGGCTGCGTAAACCTTTCTGGCGTGGTGCGCGCCCGCGTTACCCACCTCTTTGAAGACTCTACTGCTTCCCGCATTATTAAGCTGGTAGAGAGCTCAAACCAAAACAAGTCCAAGAGCGAGAGTTTTATTCGTCGTTTTTCTCGCGTGTATACTCCAGCAGTTGTTTACAGTGCCATTGCGCTGGCGTTTTTGCCACCACTGCTTTCGGGAGACTTTGTAGCTAACGCTTCTACCTGGGTTGTAAGGGCGCTTACCTTCCTTATTGCGTCTTGCCCATGCGCGCTGGTAGTTTCCGTGCCACTGGCCTTCTTTGGCGGTATTGGCGCTGCTTCAAAGGAGGGCATCCTAATCAAGGGCTCTGCGTACATTGATATGCTTTCTACCCTTGATACCGTTGCCTTTGATAAGACCGGTACGCTGACCGAGGGTGTCTTTGAGGTTCTGGCTGTTCACCCTCAGACCATTGGCGAGAAGGACCTTCTGCACCTAGCTTCTCACGTTGAGATGTACTCCACGCATCCCATTGCTGCAGCTCTTCGCGCTGCTTATCCAAGTAAGGACGATGGCTGTGTTATTACGGACATCAAAGAAATTGCTGGTCAAGGCATCTGCGCTAACGTGAATGGTAAGAGCGTTGCTGTTGGCAACTGCGCACTTATGGAGAGCGTAGGAGCTTCTTGGAAAGCGTGCGAGAACCACGGAACCATCATTCACGTGGCTGTTGATGGGGCCTACATGGGCCACATTGTTATTTCTGACCGCGAACGAGCTGATGCTCCAGCGGCGATCGGTTCCCTCAAAAATGTTGGCGTTTCTAAGGTTGTTATGCTCACGGGCGATAAACGTGACGTTGCAGAAGAGATTGCAGCTCAGATGGGCATCACTGAGGTTCGCTCTGAGTTGCTTCCACAGGATAAAGTTTCTGCCGTTGAAGGCCTTCTCGCACAGAAGACCGCTGGTAAGTCCCTTGCCTTTGTTGGCGACGGCATCAACGACGCTCCGGTTCTTGCACGCGCTGATGTAGGCGTTGCTATGGGCGTTTTGGGATCTGATGCTGCTATTGAGGCCGCCGACGTAGTTCTTATGGATGACAAGCTCTCTAAGCTCTCAAAGGCCGTAAAAATTGCTCGTCATACCTTGGGTATTGCAAAGCAAAATATTGTGTTTGCCATTGGTGTTAAGATTGCTATTTTGATTCTTGCTGCCTTTGGTCTGGCGCCTATGTGGTTGGCAGTCTTTGGAGACACGGGCGTTATGGTGCTTGCAGTTCTTAATTCAACCAGAGCTCTGAATATAAAGTCAATTAAGTAAAAGAGGCCAAGGTTGCTTGCCTAAAAAAGGAGCGCCCGCAAAGGAGCGCTCCTACAAAGGTTATTTCACAAACGGCTGTTTCTACACATAGCCGATTACAGACTATTGAGCCTTCTTACGAAGTCTACGAGCACGGTTTGCAAGATTGCGGACCGTGCTTTCCATTCCATGAGGAACGTAGGTTAGTGACTCTAAATCTTCTGGAAGGTAGTCAACAAGACTGACAGGCTCTGTGGGCGTGAAATCTGCTGGTACAGGACCCGGAGCAATCAGGTAGGCATGAACCTTAGCGCCCTGGGCGCCAAGTTTTTGTTCGTACTCACTAGGAACATCGTGAGGAAAATCGGTCTGTGCATCTCGCGTTTTCCAAATAAAGTTGTAACCAGCAACTTCAACTTGCTCAAGAGAAAAATCAAAAAGTGGCTGACTGTCCGTTTTAAGACGAACAACGCCTTCTTTAGTTAAAACATTTCTATACTGCATAAGACGCTCAGCATCGGTGAGGCGCAGTTTTGCTTGTCTGATTCGAGGAAATGGTGCAGGGAAATTGAGGTAAATAACAGAGACTTCTTCTGGCGAGAAGTACTCATCTATCTTCATGCCGGTACCAGGAACTACGATGGCGTTAGGCACTCCTGCTTCATACATTGTTTTAGCAGCATATGAAATACAGATAGGTTCTGTATCAATGGCTACAAAAAGCACGTTAGGATTTGCCTTAGCTTGAGCAGCAGTAAAAGATCCCTTGCCGCAGCCAAGGTCTACACGGACCTCAGAGAAGGGGATATGTCCTTGAGCAGTAATTGGCGCACACGCAGAAGCCCACGTACCTCTTAAAGCCTCTGGATGAGGCTCAATGACGCTGGAATACGCCTCTAAGCGCTCTTCCAGAACAAAGTTTTTAGGCAAACGTGCATGTAGTGCGCGCAAAGCAACTCCTCAACAAGTGGGCAAAATCAGCGTTTCTTTACAGAAGCTGATCAAGCGTTTCTCCGTACGAAGGTAGGAATTCTGTCATAAAATCGCGCACTTCTGGAAGAGAATCTGCTAAATCTTCAACAACTCCACGAGTTGAGGCTTCAGCGGTAATAAATTCTGAGTTTCCAGACTGAGCCTCCTCAATACACTTAATGAGTGCTGCAATCTTATCTGCAGCTTTAATAAGTTTTCTAAGATAAGCTTCACTCTCTGAAGCCTCAGCGCTGTGAGTAAGCACCTGAGCATAGGCATCTTGCAGGTCTTCTGGCAGTGTGGAGAGAATGGTTTTCTCGGCACGTGCCTCTACCTGATGATATGCATCTCTAATCTCTGAATTAGCATACTTTACAGGCGTGGGCATGTCTCCGGTGATAATCTCTGATGCATCGTGATACATACCAATAAGAGCTGCACGATCTGCGTCAAGATTTCTGTGGTAGCGCACATTTGCAATAGTTGCTAAGCAGTGAGAAATAACGGCCACGTCAAGGGCGTGTTCAGCAAGGCTTTCTGATCGAGAATTGCGCATAAGCGACCAGCGCTCAATGTAGCGCATGCGAGAAATAAGTGCAAAAAAGCTGGACTGCGACGAAGAATTCTGAGACATTGCCCCTCCTTAATTTGTTTTCTCAACCTTACCACGGATACCGGACAAAAACTGTTTTGACACAACTATGCAATGTAGTCATAGCAAATATGAAGTAATCAAATACTTTAGATGTTTATATGAAATTATTGATATCTGAACATCCGTTCATGGGTATTTTTGCTCCGCTTACCGGCAACCATGGCTAACTTATCCCAAAGGAGTTAACCCGGGCTTACTATGCAAGTAAACCTCGTCCGTTTAAAAGAAGTGAGCGGACAACAAAGGAAGGATGGGAAACATGAGTAAGTATGCTTTTGTAGGCGGCAAGCTCGTTGACGGTACTGGCGCTGCACCAGTTGAGGACTCCCTTGTCCTTATCGATGACGACAAGATTACCTATGCTGGTCCTCGTAAAGAGGTTCCAGAGGGATATGAGGTACGTGACGCATCTGGCCATACTGTAATGCCTGGTCTTGTTGATACACACCTGCACTTCTCCGGTAACCTGACCGACAACGATAACGACTGGGTTATCGAGTCCGTTGCTCAGAAGCAGGCATGCGCAGTCAAGCAGGCTTATGACGCTCTTACCCACGGCCTTACCACTGTCGTTGAGATTGGCCGCAATGGTATTGCTATCCGCGACCTCGTTAACATGGGCATTATGCAGGGTCCTCGTATCTTTGCTACCGGCCTTGGCCTTTGTCGCGTTGCTGGTCACGGTGACTCTCACCACCTGCCACTGCAGATTTCCAAGGACGGACACCCTTGGGGCGACCAGGTAGACGGTCCATGGGAGCTTCGTAAGGCAATTCGTCGTCGTCTTCGTGAAGAGCCTGATGGCATCAAGATCTGGGCAACCGGTGGCGGCATTTGGCGCTGGGACTCCGACCGTCTGCAGCTCTTCTGCACCGAGGAGATCAAGGCAATTGCTGACGAGTGCGCACTGGTAGGCATCCCTCTGTATGCTCACTCTTACAACAACTTTGACGCTGCATATGACTGCGTCCGTTTTGGCTGCAAGCAGCTCATTCACGGCTTTGAGCTAGACGAGCGCACCATGAAGCTTATGGCTGAGCAGGGAACATACTTCACCCCAACCATCGGCTTCCTGCCAACTTGGTACGGAACTTATCCACCAGACTGGACTCCAGAGCTTGACGCATTCCCAGGCGAGACTGTTGTCGAGAAGGGCCTTGCACGCACCTACGCTAACCTGCGTAAGGCTTATGACATGGGTATCACCATTACCATCGGCTCTGACTCCTTCAGCTTTGTCACTCCTTACGGCTATGTCACCATCGATGAGATGTACGACTTTGTCGAGAAGGTTGGCATCTCCATTCTTGATACCGTTGCAGCTGCTACCTACAACGGCGCAAAGATGCTGGGCAAGGAGAACGAGTTTGGTGCTGTCAAGGAAGGCCTCTCCGCTGATATCCTTGTAGTCAAGGGCGACGTTGCTAACAACATCCGCGACCTCACGCCTGAGAACATGGACGTCATCATGAAGGAAGGCAAGATTATTGATCGCGGCAGCTTCTAAGCTTCCAGCTCGATAATTTGTAACGCGAAGGTTGGGCCCTGACTCACTTAAGCGTCAGGGCCCACTTTTACAAGCAAGAAGTTTATTCTTTGATATAAAAGTTTGACATTTGAAGGAGCTCACTATGTCTGAACCAAAGCAGGTGAAAATTGTGCTGCTTACCGGCTATTTAGGCGCAGGTAAGACCACTATTTTGAACCACATTCTCTCTAACACTGAAGGTATTCACGCAGCAGTTATCGTCAACGACATTGGCGAGATTAACGTTGATGCTGGTCTTATTAAAGACGGCGGCTACGCTAAAGAAGGCGACGTTATTCCTCTTACTAACGGTTGCCTCTGCTGCACCCTTTCTAATGACTTGGCACTTCAGTTGGGTGATTTGGCCGATACCGAGGAGTTTGACTACATCATTATTGAGGCTTCGGGCATCTGCGAGCCAATCCCCATTACCTATAACATTTCTGCATTCTGCAATCAGAGCCAGCATGCAACTAATCACTCTCACCTCAACCTTGATAACATCGTCGCAGTTGTTGACTGTGCTCGCATGTTTGAGGAGTTCCACAACGGCGCCGATCTTCTCGACCCAGATATTGAAGAGGACGACATTGAGAACCTGCTTATTCAGCAGATTGAGTTCTGCTCTACGCTGGTGCTCAACAAGACCGACCTGGTTACTCCAGAGCAGCTTCACGAGCTCAAGGCGCTTGTTCGCGGCCTGCAGAAAGACGCCGTTATTGTTGAGGCGGTCAACGGTGACATTCCAATGAGCGAGCTTATCAATACGGGCCGTTTTGACTTTGACAAAGCCTACGCCTCCGCTGCTTGGATGGATGCAATGGAACACCCTGAGGAGCACGAGGACCCAGAGGTTTTGGAGTACGAGATTACTACCTTTGTGTATCGCCGCCGTCAGCCATTTGACCTGGATAAACTTAACCAGTTTGTGGCTAGCTGGCCAAAGAATATCATTCGCGTCAAGGGTAGCATCTGGATTTCACAAGACCCCGAGATGAGCTACGTATTTGAGCAGGCCGGCAAGCAGGTCCAGTTCTACGAGAATGGCATGTTCTACGCATCGCTGCCAGAGGATGAGCGAGAAACCCTTCTTGACGAGAAACCCGAGCTACGCGCAGAATGGGATGATGAACTGGGCGATCGTCAAACAAAGCTGTGCTTCATTGGCCGTCATATGAACCATGAAGAAATTGAAGCCGGTCTGGATGCATGCTTGACTGAGTATGTTCCTGACGAGTTTGATTACTAGCGTTTTCAGCGCCAAGAGCTCCGGCGCTTGAGACGAGGGACCCAGTTTATCCGGGTCCCTTTTTTAGGTTAGAGGTGCCTAATGACCAAGATTGAGCAGCTTAAAGACTGGATTCAGTCGTCAGATAACATTGTTTTCTTTGGTGGCGCCGGCGTGTCAACAGAAAGCGGTATTCCTGATTTTAGGGGTACTAACGGTCTGTATCGCCAGGGCGGTATCAAGGTTGAAAACATGACCATTGGTCTAGGCCAAGACGGCTACGACATGGGAAAAGAAGCCTACGACCTGGGAAATGGTGTAACGGTTGATCCCGACAATGAGGAGTCTTTTGCCTACAGCAAGGCGCCAGACTTTACGCTTGAAGAGATCTTCTCGCTCGATGTGTTTTTAGATTACCCCGCAGCGTATTACACGTATTTTAGAAACTCTCATCATTTGGGGGAGGCTCAGCCAAACATTGCTCACAAGTGGCTGGCAGACTTGGAAGCTGCGGGAAAGTTGCGCGCGGTGGTGACGCAAAACATCGACGGACTGCATCAAGCTGCTGGTAGCAAGCGTGTGTTTGAGCTCCACGGCAACGAGACGCGTTTTTATTGTCCCGAGTGCGGCCACACCTACACGCTTGATCAGATTGAAGAGCAGTCATCTGTGGTGCCGCTTTGCCAATGCGGTGCAGTTATTAGGCCTGATATTGTCTTCTACGGAGAAGGCCTCAATATGGACACCGTGTATGGAGCCCTGAACGCCATCTCGCAAGCGGAGGTTCTTGTAGTTGCAGGAAGTTCGCTGGTAGTGCAGCCTGCCGCCGGTCTTCTCGACTACTACGAGGGCAACAAGATGGCAATTATTAACGACCAGCCTACGCCGTACGATAATCGCGCCAATCTGGTGATCAGAGACAAAATAGGCGCCGTCATAGAACAGCTCCTGTAGAAAAACGCCTACCCGCAAAAGTGCAGGTAGGCGTTGTCTTTTCAGCCAATGGCGAGAAACCCGCGCAGCGGAAGCTCGCATGAGGCGCGACGCGCGAGAAAGTCGCGCAGTGGAAGCTCGCATAAGGCCCGACGCGCGAGAAACCCGTGTTAGTTGGCGGATTCCTCGGCGAGCGTCTGAAGCGTTGCCATGAGAGATGGAACAACCTGCTTCTTACGACTGACAACTCCTGGAAGAACAGCAATGTTGCCGTCAACCTTTACGTTAAAGGCGCGCTCGATGACGTTGGCAGCGTTTGCACCGTAGAAGAGCATCTCGGTGACCTGGCTCTTTACGTCGGTGAACATGTAGAAGACCATTGGGAGCTCTTCGGACTTAGCGGCAGTCTCCAAGAATGGTCCAACAAGTTCCTCTGCAGCTTTGCGGCTGGACTCGGTCATGAAGGAGCCCTGGCCAACGCCAAACTTTACGCCGCCACGGCTGAATACCTTGTAGTCACCGTGGAAGACTTCTTCTGCAGTACGGCCAGTGAGGTCTGCGCCAGCGTCAAACATTTGCTCAGAGTAAGTGTCAATGTCTTCTCCGCAAATCTCTGCAAGCTTCTTACCAGCAACAATATCGCGCTCGGTGCAGGTAGGGGAGCGGAATGCAAGGGTGTCGGAAAGAATTGCAGAGAGCATGAGGCCAGCAATATTCTTAGGAATCTCGATGCCGTACTCGTGGTAGAGGCCATAGATGATGGTGCAGGTGCAGCCAACAGGGACGTTTCTAAAGGTAATTGGGTTGGAAGTCTCAATGGAGCCGATGCGGTGGTGATCAACAATCTCCATAATCTCGGCCTGCTCAAGACCATCAACTGCCTGAGTGCGCTCGTTGTGGTCAACAAGAATGACATGCTTCTTGCGAGGATTCAAAAGACCAGGACCGCTGATAAGACCAGCAAAAGTTCCGTTCTCGTTGATAACAGGGAAGAAGCGGTGCCTTGAGTTGGTCATTTCCTTACGA
>JAGZWL010000050.1:0-8467 GCA_018378955.1 Atopobium sp.
CTCCTCAGAGACACGCTCAAGCTCACGGTGGCAATCTGGGCAGAGGTGTGCGCCCTTGCAACCAGCCTCTTCATCTGCCTTCTCTACCTGAGTCTCGGTGAAGAAGGTCTCCTCGTGGATGCAATACCAGCCATCGTAAGATCCCTTGTAGATAAAGCCAGCCTCACGCATACGCTCCCACAGATACTGGACTGCTTTTACGTGGCGCTCATCGGTAGTACGGATGAAGTCGTCATATGAGATATTCAGCTCTTCATAGAGTCCCTTGAAGAAAGGAACCTGCGAGTCACACCATGCCTGTGGAGACAAACCGTGATCAGCTGCAGCAAGAGCGACCTTCTCGCCATGCTCGTCCATACCGGTGAGGAAAAATACATCGTAACCAGCAGCGCGTCTAAAGCGAGCCTGGATATCGCAAAGCAGGGTGCAATACGCAGTTCCTAGGTGTGGCTTTGCGTTGACGTAATAAATTGGGGTGGTAATAAAGTATGACGGCTTGGCCTCGGGCATAATGACTCCCTTTGTGTAAGTTGCAATAACTTATCCAGTATAGAGCAAATGCTGGGCGTTCTTTGTGTTGGTATGGTGATTATGCCTCGTGAGCAAGAATTGCCTGGTATGCCTCGTCACGCGCAATACCAAACTTCTGAGCAAGCTCCTTGGCCAGGGCTGATTTTCTCGTACCAGCAGCAAGACCGGCCTCTATTGCATCCTCAAGCGAGAGCTGAGATTCTCCTTCTGCCTGCGATGATGCAGAGGCAAGCTCTTCATCCGTGGGAGCTGCAATGACCAAAACACACTCGCCTTTAAGGTTCTCTTTTGCAGCAAGTGTCTCAACAAGGCAAGGAGCCACGTCGCGCACTACTTCTTCGTGCAGCTTAGTAAGCTCTCTGACAAGAGCCACCTGCCTGGTTGGAAACACCTCGGCTATGGCCTCAACCGTTGCGAGCACCCTAAACGGAGACTCATACAGCACAATAGCGCCAGGAATTGATGCAAGCTGCTGTAAGCGCTGAACAATCTGCCCGTGTTTTCTGGGCAAGAATCCTTCAAAGAAGAAATGATCACTTGCTAGACCTGATGCAACAAGCGCACAGGTTACCGCAGAAGGACCCGGAATAACTTCCGTTGCAAGACCTTCTGAAAGCGCCGCGTCTACCAAATGCTGACCTGGGTCAGAGATGCCTGGCATACCGGCATCTGACACAAACGCAACACGTTGACCCGCGCGAAGCCTCTCAAGCGTTGGCTCAATTTGCGACTCAATAATATTTTGATCACAGCGCTGCAGCGGTACATGAATGTCAAACGCCGAGAGGAGCTTTGAGGTCACGCGCGTGTCCTCACATAAAATGACATCTGCTGCTGCAAGCGTTTCTTTAACGCGCGCTGACGCGTCCGAAAGGTTACCAATAGGCGTGCCCACAATAGACAGTTTACCTGCTAAAAGAGTAGATTCTGTCATTACTCGAGCATTCCCCTCTCAAACGTTGCCAGTGCAACGCGTGCGTCCCATGCAGCTAAAAATGCAGAGGTCTTCCAGGTCTGGAAGAACCATGCAGGACACGTATTGTACACTTTGAGCTGGCCGGAAGTGTAAATGCGCTCAAGTGCAATTCTTCCCTCTGCCGTCATAGCGCCGTCAATACTTGGCAGTGACGCAGACCACTTACCCACCATGACCGGCAGACCACCTGAGGCAGAGGTCTTCAAATACGCTTCGTTTTTATCAATAAGCTGCTGTACACCCCTAGGACCTGAGCAATCAATTCCCTCGCAGGGTTTATCAAGGTGTGCATCAAGCCAAACGTTTTGATAGGCCTGCTGGCTCATAAAACGCCTAAATCCCTGAGGCCAACCACCATCTGGAAGAATGACCACAGGCTCTTCTCCTGCCGCAGATCTAATGGTCTCATAAGCACGGCGATAATAGTTTCTAAGCGAGTGACCAGGAATACCGTCTGTGAGCTTAAAGCCCTTGCGCATACGAGGTTTTACCTCATCGGCTACCTCAATGCCATAAAAACCGCTGCGGTGAGCGTAGTGAAGGGCAAGCTTATGCAGAATAGAAAGCGACTTCTCCCCAGAAATTCTGGTACGCGGAGCACCACCTGGCTGGTCATTCAAGCCATCAGGCAAACCTGGATTTACTGCCAGTACAAAAATAACGTGCAGGCCAAGTTCTTCTGCCCATTCAAGAGCTCTATCAAGCTCAGTAATGCAGCTAACATATGGAGTCCCTGCGGCTTCTTCATCAAAAACGTACCAAGGCACAGAAATTCTTACCGCATTAAAACCACGAGCGGCAATGCTGACAAAGTCAGAACTCTGAATAAATGAAGAACGATGCGCTTTAACAAGATTGTGGTAGTCCTCAACGCCCAGCGCTTTAATGAGCTGAGCCTCATCAACGCAGCCCGTACGTGCAAACGGCTCAGGAGTTACCCACGGTTCAAGCGTAAGCCAACCAGTTAAATTGACACCTCGCAACGCTCCGTGAGCCATGAAATTCCACCTCGCCAAAAGATAAAACCTCTACATACGTAGAGTATACCCATCGAGGTTACGTTGCTCGCACGAGCTTTAAAAAACAACAGGTTACTTCATATTTTTTGAATATATGGCGCAATTGTTAGGGGTCTCATCAACCTCAACGGAAGAGACGGGCAAACCTTCTGACTCAAGTTGCTCAAAGAGATACTTAGCCAAGTTTTCTGCTGTTGTTCTAAACGGCAAAATGGTAAGCGAGAAACCCTCTTCTTTAAGACAGGTCAGCGTCTTTTCAGAAAGAGAACCCTCCTCAATCAAAAACGTATGATCAAGGGAATCACATAGCGCGCGGACCTTGCGCTTAAAGACACCAAAGTCCATAACCATATCTTTTTCTGTACCAGACTCACCAAGCTCTGCAGTTGAAATGCAGGCAGTCACATGCCAGCGATGACCATGCAGATTCTCACACTTGCCGTAGTAGTTGGTAAGAAAATGCGCTGAGTCAAAGGCATATTCAGTCTTAAGCGTATACATTACTCGTTGTCCTTCGAGCCGCGACCGCGATCATCGCGTCCAGCTCTTCTATGTCTACGACGTGCAGCGTTTTGTGGCTGAGTGTCTCTAGATGCAGCGGTAGGCGCACCATTAGAACCAGAAGTATTCTGTGGAGCGTTCTGGGTCTTCATGCCCGCCCTATCACCTGGACGACGAGTCCTCTTTGCACGAACTGGTACCTGTGCCTCATCGCCTTTCTGTAGTGCCTGAGGAGCATCTGTCCTTCTAAAACGCTTACCCTGAGGCTGCTTCTGTGCAGGAGCTGTACCCTGCTCATTCTTCTGAGGAGCCTGAGTATGTGCAGTGCCCTCTTCTGTTGCGTGATGACGGCGGCGGGTACGACGCAGCGTATCTGTTGCAGCATCAAAAGTACTGGAACCAGGGTTGACCTGAGCATTCTTTGAAGTTCTTACACGACGGGTGCGAGAAGAACTTTGAGCGCCTTGTTCTTCTCGGGCGTTTCTTGCTCCAGAGTTCCTAGTGTTTTCCTGCTTATTTGCAGAGTTCTGCTCGAAGCGCTCACGCTTGCGCCTTGGAGTCTCTGTGACAAAGAGATCAGGGTTAATCTCTGGCTCTTCATCAACAATCAGACCGTTTGCCCTATCAAGTTCTGCCAGAGCCATCTGTACCTCAACAGATTCAAGACGCTCAAGTGCAGCGCGAGAAACGCTATCTGGCCTGCAAGAACAGCCAAGGTCTTCCGACTTCTGCTGAGCCGCAGGAGATGTGTCCATGTCAGCAAGAGGAATGCGAACTACCTTGCCACTCTCAAGACGAAGTGCAATCTCCTCTTTTGGCGTGTTGTACTCAACAATTTTTGCCATACCCAGAGGAGTCTCAATGACAGCGTTGCGCTTTGGAGCACGGTTCTTAAAATCGCGATAGGCTTCAAACTCATAGCGTAAGCAGCACATTAAGCGGCCACAAGCACCAGAAATCTTAGTGGAGTTCAGAGGCAAATCCTGCTCTTTTGCCATGCGGATAGAAACTGGCTCAAAAGAGAGACCAAACCTTCTACAGCAGAGCTCTTGTCCACAATGACCGTAGCCACCAATAACCGCTGCTTCTTCCCTAACGCCAATCTGACGCATGTCAATGCGCTCGTGAAGCTCATGAGAAAGCTCACGAACAAGCTGCCTAAAGTCCACGCGATCATCAGCCGAGAAGTAACACACGACCTTCTCGCCATCAAAAAGGTACTCGACGCCAATAGGCTTCATCTCAAGTTCTTCTTGAACAGCAAACTTCCTGAACACAGGAAGCGCAGCCTCGCCCTTAGCGGCAAGCTCTTCTGCGCGAGCGAGGTCCTCTTCTGTTGCTACACGAACCACGTCTTTGAGCTCGGCTTTGTTTGTCTTGTACTCAAACTCCTCCTGAGAAATCTCACGAGGATCAGCAACAGCAAGACCAATCTCTAGACCGCGCTCGGTCTGACAAATGACGTGGTCACCTTCAAGAACGCCGGACTCCTTTGGATCAAACCAAAGGTCGCGCGCGGCGTATTCAAATTTCACCGGGACAACGGTGGGCATGTAAGTGCCTCCTTGATATGCAGCAGCATAACCTCAAGGGTTAGCTGGGGAGAAACAGAGCGATCCAGGTTGTATTGAGCTTCTTGCACCGCAGCAAGAGCCCCCAAAACACCCTGGGTATGAGTTTGAGATGCAACGCGGTCAATAATGCCTGCTGCATCCGTATTTACTATCTCTTCATCAACCGCTTCGCAACATAAAAGTACGTCGCGAAGAAGCGATTCCAGAATTGCCAACATTTCTATGATACCTGAACGCTCGCGCGCTGTGAGTTCTCGCTTATTTGCCGCCTCAACCTGCTTTAACGCAGTGCTGGTAAGAAAGTCTTCATTTTGAGCGAGGGCCTCTTCTTGAGCTCGCCTTATATCCCCTAGAGGGATTTTTGCAGCTTCTATCAGCTCTTTTGCGGAAGTGAGTATATCCCACGAGTCATTTCTGAGCAGATTGCCAAAAACATCAATGAGCTGTCTGCGAATGTTTTTTCGCGTAGAAGACTGCAAAAACTCCACAGCTCTACCAGGGGTTCCTGTTGCTGCAAGCGCAATACGAGCTTCCTGCTCTGTAGCGGAAATCTCTCGCATAATAGCGGCTTTAGCAGCAGCGTCAGTGAGTGTTCTAAACGCAACTACCTGACAACGAGAAACAATGGTGGGAAGCACCGCAGAAGAAGAACGTGCAGACAGAATAAAGATGGTATCTGCAGGTGGCTCTTCAATAGTTTTGAGCAGTGCATTTGCAGAATTTTCTCTGAGCAAATCAGCGCGGTCAATCACGTAAATCTTATGAGTTGAGCGCATAGGCGCCAGACTAACATCAGCGATGAGCTGACGAATCTGCTCAATGAGGTAGCCATTTGCGGAAGCTGGAGTAAGTACGTGAACGTCAGGGTGAGTACCGCGAGAAATACGAATGCAGTCGTCACAGGCAGCGTCACCGCCTTGAGCGCAAAGCACGCACTGTGCCAGAGCTTTGGCTGCAAGACCTTTTCCAGAGCCAGGAGCTCCTACAAACAGATAGGCGTGGCCAAGCTTGTGCTCATGAAGTGCACGTGCAAGCAGATTTTGAACTTGAGGTTGATCCTGAAGACGGGTAAGTGCCTGAGGAAGTGGATAGGTGCTATGAGTAGTATGTGTGCTCTCTTGAGTCATAAACGCGTCACTCACCAAGCTCACAAATACCAGGAATAAGATCTGCTAACAGCTGACGAGTACGTGCGCGAACCTCATCAATTGTGCCATCTGCATCTACAGCTTTTACACGCTCTGGCTCATTTTGCAGAAGTTGCTTATAACCAGCAAAAACTCGCTCTTGGAAGGCAACACCTTCTGCTTCTAGTCTATCGGCGTCATTTTGCGTAGCACGCGCGTGAGCAACCGTTGGCTCAAGCATAAAGACAAGGGTTCTATCAGGAGAAACCCCACAGCTTCCCAAGCGATTTGCACGGTGCACGAGGTCTGTATCAAGACCGCGACCAGCTG
Organism: Atopobium sp.; assembly: GCA_018378955.1. Taxonomy (GTDB): domain Bacteria; phylum Actinomycetota; class Coriobacteriia; order Coriobacteriales; family Atopobiaceae; genus Lancefieldella. The sequence goes on from JAGZWL010000050.1 coordinate 6,059, forward strand.
CTTGATAGGCAAAGGTGGAGTCATAGAAGCGATCACACAAGACAACTTTGCCCGCAGCTAGAGCTGGTCGGATAACCTCTCCTACCAGCTGGGCACGACTTGCTTCATAGAGCAATAACTCGCATTCATCGCACATCATGCCGTTTTCTGGATTAAGTACCACGCCTCTAATCTGCTCAGAAATAGCAGTGCCGCCGGGCTCACGAACAAAGACCACATCAAAGCCAAGAGCTTCAAGATCTTCTCGCAGAAGAGAAGCTTGTGTTGACTTGCCACAGCCATCAACGCCTTCAAGCGTGATAAACAAGCCTTGTGATGTACGTGCGTCTTTGTTCATGCTTCCCTCCCTCTTAACTATCTCACGATACAGGCAGATTGTGTTTCTCGCCATGAATATTCTAAAGGTTTTGCGCATTTCCACATGAAGAGCGCTCAAAAATGGGTAAAAATACGTATGGAGCGGGCGTTGGAGAGGGACGCTCGTTCTTCCGAAAACGGTGCACCTCTCGATGCACCGTCATACGTTTACTTTTTTGCTGCCTTGGTGGATTTGGTGCTCTTAGTACTCTTACGAGCGCCTCTACGCGAGGCAGTTTTCTTTTCTTTACCAGGGCAATCGTAGTTTGGACAGAGCTTCCAAGGACCCCTCTGGGTAGTAACAACCACCATAGGAGCGCCGCAATCTGGGCAGACCTCATCGGTCTTCTCGAGCTTTCCACGAGCAGGCAGAGGATAGCTGGTCTCGCACTCCTCGTAGTTGGTGCAACGGATAAAACGCTTACCCGTGCGCTCGGACTTGTGCGCTACCAGGTCGCCGTGCTTACCATCGGCCTTACAAGTTGGGCACTCGCCCACAATAAGGTCTGGCTCTGCGTTTGTAGGGCAAGCCGGATTGATGCAAGTCTCATACGCGCGCTGCCTAAACGGTTGCACCTTTACGCGAGGAGCACCGCACTCTGGACAGACTCCAGCCTCTCCCTCGAGCGGCTCTACGCGTCCCTGAGGCAGCGGATAGGTAACATCGCAGTCTGGCCAACCCATACAGCCTACAAAGCTTCCACGGGTCTTCAGAGAGCTCTTAGCAACCAAATCTTTGCCGCACTTAGGGCAGGTTCCCACCTTTGCGTCAGCAGTAACGGCATCAGCAATGGCCTCGGACAGGTCTTCTTTATGATCAATGAGCGTATCAATCATGCCCGCAAGCAGCGCTCTTGAGTGAGTAACAACACCATCACGCGTGTCTTTACCTTCAGCAACGCTTGTCATATCGGACTCAAGCTCTGCCGTCATATCAGGCGAGGTAATGTGTGGCGCAAACTGCGAAAGCGCATCAACAATGGCCATGCCAAGCTGACTTGGCTCAACAGGATCATTCTTGAGATATTTACGCTGGTAGAGCGTATCAATAATGGAAGCACGCGTAGATTTTGTACCCAGACCGCGCTTCTCCATCTCTTGAATAAGCTTGCCCTGGCTATAGCGAGCAGGTGGCTCTGTCTGCTTTGCATCAAGCGACAAAGACTTAATGGAGACAATCTCTCCCTCGCCGACATCAGGAATCTGATCGTCTTTCTTAAGGCCAAAGGGATAAATCTCTCTAAAGCCTGGCTCTGCCAAGACTGTTCCATTTGCAACAAAAGGCTGACCTGCAACATCAAGCGTAATCTTGGTGCCACTCATAGTAGCTGGACCCATAAGGGTTGCAAGGAACCTTCGAGCAATCAGGTTATAGAGCTTCCAAGCTGCGGGCTGCAAAGCATCTGGATTGGCTGCCGCTGTTGGATAAATTGGTGGGTGGTCGGTAGACTCCTGCTTGCCACGAGTGGCATGAAGCTTTGGCTGACCCAAGAGCTTTTTGCAGGTAGAAGCATACTGAGGGACCGCGGACAGCGTACGAACACAATCCTTCAAGTCAAGCGAACTTGGATAGACCGTGTTATCAACACGTGGGTATGAAATCAAGCCGTCCATGTACAGAGACTCTGCCAAACGCATAGTTCTAGCTGGCGAGATACCCTCTGCAGCTGCAGCCGCCTGCAGCGACGTAGTGTTAAATGGAGCTGGTGGCTGCTGCTTTCTGCTACGAGACTCAATCTCGACAACCGTTGCCTGCGTTTGATCTTTAACAACGGCGTAAGCAGCATCTGCTTCTGCCTGATCCCAGAATCTTGCGGTCTGGTGAACCATCTTAAAGGTTGCTTCCGCATCATCTTCTGGGGCAGCAACGCCAGAAATGACCCAATAATCTTCTGGCGTAAATGCCAGGCGCTCACGCTCACGCTCAACAACAAGGGCCAGCGTAGGAGTCTGAACACGACCAGCAGAGCGCGTATTGCCCAAACCACCAAAGCGTGCGGTGGTCAGGTAACGGGTTAGTACAGCACCCCAAATAAGATCGATATACTGTCT
>JAGZWL010000051.1:0-8340 GCA_018378955.1 Atopobium sp.
CCAGATACCTGGCAATTTGGTATTGGAACAGAAACATCGGTAAAAGAAATACTTGCCACCTTTAACCGCAATAGAGCTTTTTACAGAAACGGTGGAATTACGGCTACTGGTGGTGAACCACTTGCTCAACCAGAGTTTATTGGCGCTCTGTTTGAGGCGGCTCATAATGACCCGCAAGGACGCATTCATACCTGTCTTGACTCTTCTGGCATTGCGTATAATCCAGAAACTCCAGAAAAATTTGAGCGCGTTCTTGATAACACTGATTTAGTGCTCCTTGATATCAAGCACTCTGATCCAAAGGGCCACATTAGTCTTTGCGAAGTTGGCTCAGAAAGACCACTTGCGTTTGGCGATGAGCTTAATCGTAGAGGCATTAAAGTGCTTATCAGACATGTTGTAGTGCCTGGAATTACTGATTCACCAGAAGAACTTGCTGGCGTTGGTAGGATTATTGCTCACTGGGATAACGTTATTGGATTAGATCTACTTCCCTATCACATGATGGGCGTAAAAAAGTATGAAGAGCTAGGTATCCCTTACAAACTTGCTGACACTCCTGCCATGGATGGTAAAAAGATTCCTGAGCTGCGCAAGCAAGTCCTTATCGCCCGTTCCCTTGAACGCAAACAGCTTGGAAAGCAGTAGATGTTGTATGCATTTACTTAGATAATCTTTTATCGAAATAATATATATTGTAAAAAATTACAAATAAGAGTAAAGTTCTTACAAAGTAGCACTTATCTTTTCTCATCTGAGGAGGAGATATGTGGTATTGCAAGAGTCTTATCAAAACAGCTATAAGGCAACCTTCATTGTGGCTTGCTACCTGTGTTTTTGCGGCTCTTTTACTAATTCCGGTTTTTACAAATCTAGATACATACAGCATAAATTTTGCTCGAAATGGTGTTGTAAGCGATGAATACGATTACCTTGTCAAACAAGCGGAAAGTTATGGCTCTGATCAGCGCTCATCGGAAAGTTTTAAAGCTCTTGAAAAACAACTAGAACTGCTAGGAAACGTTAGGCTTGCCACAACAAGCGAGCAATTCTATCAAGCAAGCTTAACTTACTATTCATTTGTGTTATCAAACAATTTAGCTCTTAGACTCTACGATAATGACTTTTATTAGTTAGCTCAGAAAGCATTTTCTCAAAAGATGCAGCAAGTTCCATTAAGTAATCAATATGAGACTGAGAATAAATTACCAGCTATACACTCAATTTCATACTCAATAAATAGATTGCCTGTTGTTTTGAGATTTCTGCCAGCAATTGGAACCTTCATTGCTTTAGCACAAATCACCTCTCGAGAAAAACTACTAGGAAAAGATCAAATGCCTTACCTGCAGCGTCTTTCTGGGTGTATTGGCGCGTCTACGATTATTGCTGCCGGCATTTGTCTCTGTTCGTATATTCCCTTGTTTACTATTGAATTGATACGTAACGGAATTGGATCAGCTTCTTATCCTGTTGTTTTAGTACAGGCAGGAACTTTATACACTTCAAATGCTCTCCAGTGTGCCGAATGGTCTGTTACATATACCGCGGTAACAAACATGTTTGTGTACTTAGTTTTAATCTGTGCTTTCTCTATTACCCGTAAGTTTCTTATACCTCTAGTTCTCTATTTACTTGTAATTTGTTCATCTATCTTTGCTATGAGTCTTTCTTCACCTCAGTTATTTTTAGGGTGGATAGAGTACCTTCCCATTGGTTATTTAGACATTGGCGCAATAATTGGTTTCGTTGGAGATACTCAGTTTTTCACAAACAAGATTGACTATGCACAACCTCAACCTTTATATGGACTGCTCATATTCATGCTGTGGGCTGTTTTAATTATTTTTATAACTATCGGAATCAATAAACTCATGAAATTATTACAAGCAGACTTAGTAGGTGTAATAAAAAATGCTTAAGCTCAATGATGTTTCAATAGGCTATAAAGACAAAGCCGTTTTAAGCAACGTTACATTTTCATTCAGCCCAGGGAAAGTCTACGGACTTATGGCTCCAAACGGCTTTGGAAAGAGTACGTTACTGAAGACTTTAAATGGGGACATAAGTCTTTTAAAATCAGGTTCAATAACCTGCGATGATATTTCAATCATCGATTCGGATATTTATGCTCAAGAGGTCTATTACTCACCTGAAGATAATTCAATTTTATATCCAATAATGAATGGAAAATTCCACTTGGAACTTGTCAAAAAGATATGGAGATCAGAAGCTAATATTGATACTCCTCTCAAAATGCTCGACGCATTAAATCTAAAATCTCAAAAAATTAGCAAGTTCTCACAGGGAATGAAAATGCAGCTACAGCTTGCCATGGCTTTTGTTTCACAATCGCCTTACATTCTCTTAGATGAACCGCTCAACGCACTTGATATACAACACGCAGAGTATAGTTCGAATCTGATTAAAACACTGGCAGAACATGGTACATGCGTCATTATCTCCTCTCATTTACCAGAAGAATTAGATAGAGTATGTAGCTCTTTTATATTCATTAAAAACAAAACCCTACAGCAAGTTGATGTATGCAAAGAATCAAGGTCTTTATATCACGAGTTGTTTGACTGCTCAGCTGAATAAGGAGCTTATATGTGGCACCTAATATCTAATATAAAGCTGTTGTTGAAACACCCTTTCACATGGCTAGTAATATGTGTTTTAACAGTTTATTTTTCTTCTATTCTTATTCAACCATCTGTGTCTAACTGGTTTTTAGACTGGAATTCGCGTGAGGTTTTTAATGAAACCTATTTAAACTACAAGAGAGAATACGAGAGCGGGATAGAACAACAGATTTCTGATGATGATTTAATTCAATTAACTAAAAAACTCTCTATAACCTATGCTCTGGCAAACAGTCAGGATAGTTTTGATTTTGTGCAAAGATATTTAGATTTCTTAAATAATCAACTAGAAGATGCGCAAAGTGGGCGTCAAACTGCGGAATCTATCTACGATTTACAGGCCAAGCAACTATACTATGAGCATCTTTCGCGATTGGGAAATAGCGCACTCTACAAAGACGTACAACAATACCCTTTGATTGAAATGATGGCGTCTCTGTTTTTAAATAGAACACCATTAGCCATCTATGCAGCTATCGGTATATTTTCATTCATCGCTGCAAAAAATAGTCATAGAAATAAGCTCTTGGGAAATAGGCAACTAACCTTTGTAAGATTTCATATATCAAAATGCCTATCTATTCTTTTTACTGGAATAATCTCGTTCGCTATTTCTATTACGCCATTACTCGTATATGCACTGATCCGTAATGGTTTAGGACGACCAGATTACCCTGTAGTATTTAGAAGAGGTGGCGAAATTATTTATTCGTCCGCGCTTCAAATAATCACATCACAGCTCATACTCATTTGTCTATTTTCAATTCTAGTCATCACCTTCTATGAATTGCTATTGACTATTTCTAAAGAGCCAACTATTTCTCTACTTATAGTCTTCATCCTGTTATGCGTACCGTTTTATCCAAAATATTTCTTAACACGAGACTTTCAACATTCAATTATCAAATGGATACCGCTCACGTATTTGGATTCTAAGTCAATAGTGGGAGCTTTAGAAATCTTCCCTACCACGGATGTATTTAAGTTTGGAAGAATTTCGTATTTTGAAGTTTGTCTCGAAACACTTCTATGGATCTTCATTTTGATAGTTATGACTTTAATTATTGCTTTGATCAATAAAGCAGTTGTAAAAAGCAAATTGATAACACAAGGATGCTGTCAAACGAAAGGGGCTAATATTAGTAGTCATCAAGTAAAAGCATGACAGCATTCTTGTCAGATACGCCGACGAAAGTCGGCGTATCGTTTTCGGCGATTAGTAACTCATTATTTAAACCATAGCTTGGAATGCGGTAAACTTACTTAGTTCACGCATTAATTTACTTCAAGGAGTTTTTATGCCAAATGAGGGCAGCTACGAGGCGGCACTCCGTCGCTCAAATGAGATTCAAGCAGATCTGCCAGAGCATGCAGGAAAGTACAACATGCTTACTGGCGACCGTCCTACCGGAAGACTTCACCTTGGTCATTACTTTGGCACTATTGTTGAGCGCGTAAGACTCCAAAATCTTGGTGTTCATACCAATATTATTATTGCTGACTACCAGGTCATTACAGACAGAGACACCACTGAGCATATTGCAGACAATGTCTACAATATGGTTATTGATTATCTGGCCTGCGGAATTGATCCAGAGAAAACCATGATTTTCACGCATTCTGCAGTCCCAGCTCTCAATCAGCTTATGTTGCCGTTCCTCTCGCTTGTTACCGAGTCTGAGCTTCATAGAAATCCAACTGTTAAGGCCGAGCAGGAAGCATCTGGACATGCTCTCACCGGTCTTCTCCTCACCTATCCTGTCCACCAGGCATGCGACATTCTTTTCTGCAAAGGAAATATTGTTCCTGTTGGTCGTGACCAGCTACCTCACATCGAGATTACTTCTAAGATTGCTCGTCGCTTTAATGAGCGCTACGGCAAGGTGTTCCCAGAGGTTTCTGGCCTTCTCACCTCTACCCCATTAATTCCAGGTCTTGATGGCCGCAAGATGAGCAAGTCTTACGGTAACGCTATCTCGCTTTCGATGACAGCTGAAGAGACTGCCAAGCTTATCAAGAAGTCCAAGACTGACTCAGAGCGCATGATTACCTTTGACCCAGACAATCGTCCTGGTGTCTCTGCGCTTCTCACCACTGCTGGCATTTGTACTGGTCGTGATCCAAAAGAGATTGCTGACGAGATTGGCTTGGGTGGCGGCGGAGCACTCAAGGCTTACGTCATTGATGCTGTTAACACCTACTTTGAGCCAATTCGTCAGAGGCGCGCAGAGTTTGCAGCTCAGCCAAACCTTATTCACGACATCATTCATGACGGAAACGCTCGTGCAAACGTTATTGCTAACGCCACGCTTGACGAGGTCCGCGAAGCCATGGGAATGGTCTACTAAGTGTCTGAGCTCACCTTACATGTTGAACGTATGAGTTATGGCCCAGACGCCATCGCTCATACTCAAGAAGGTAAAACAGTCTTTATCTCTGGAGGCGCCGTCCCTGGAGATACCGTCAGTGTGCAGATTACCGAGGACACGGACAGGTTTTCTCGCGCACAACTTGTAAAAGTCTTGGAAGCGTCAGAATTCAGAGAGCCTCGCCCCAATCCTTTTGTGGCACTTACAGGCGCCACTCCTTGGGGCAACATGCTCTACGAGCAGCAGCTTGTCGAGAAGCGCAACGGCGTAGTCTCTGCTCTTGAACGCATTGGGCATTTTTCACCCGACGATGTTTCTGAACTGGTAAAAGATATTGTTTCCCCCGGTGAGCCGTGGGGATACCGCAACAAAATTGAGCTTGCATTTAAGCGTAACGGCAATAAAACGCTGGTAGGCATGTACGCGCCTAACGGGCAAGATATTGTTCGTATTAAAGACTGTCCGCTGTTGGATAAGAGCAACCAGAAGGCAGTCGGCGCTGTAAGTGGTGCCCTCTCCTACCTCTCAGGCTCTCACGAGCTTGATATAGAACGCATTGGCATCAGAGTATCTAGACGTACCAAAGAGCTTGAAGTAGCGCTCTGGACCGCTCCAAGCGGCTTTCCACGTGCACAGATTGCTCGCGTTTTAGGCGACGCAGTAAAGGCAACAAGTGTTGTTCGCGTTATGACCAAGGGTCCTAGTAAAGCCCGCCGCGTTGTAGGCGTTGAGCGCCTGAGTGGCACCGGCTCATGGAGCGAGCTCATTGACGGCCAGAAAATGCAGCTTTCTGCTCCTTCTTTTTTCCAGGTCAATACCAAGGGTGCCGAGAAACTCGTTGAGCTTGTACTTTCTGGTTTGGATGTTCAGCCAGATGACGAGGCAATGGATCTTTACTGTGGAGCAGGAACCTTTACGCTTCCTCTAGCAAAGCGTGCAGGATTTGTTTCTGCTGTTGAAGCCTATGGTCCAGCGGTAAGAGATCTTCGCCGCAATCTTGAGTTGGCCAAGCTTGATAACGTAGACGCAGTAGGCGGAGACGCAGGTAGAGAATTCCCTGATACAGATGCTGACGTTATTATTGTTGATCCTCCTCGCGCAGGACTTGCTCCTGAAGTAATTCAGCAGCTTTCTGAACAGCCTGCGCGTGCTATTGCATATGTTTCTTGTGACCCTGCAACACTTGCGCGTGACCTTAAGCGCTTTGTTGAGATTGGCTCATACAAACCTGTGAGCGTCACACCAGTAGACCTATTCCCACAGACCTTCCATGTGGAAAACGTTTGCCTGCTTAAACGTAAAAAATGATAAGAAAGAGACACGTGGACCTAATGATGAAAGAAGAAAGCGAAAGCCCCATTACCCTATATACACCGTCATTAGAAGATCTTTGGTTTCGTCAGAAAATGATGACAGATGAAGAAACGATGTCATATAACCATGCATGGGGAGGTACAATTCCTTTCCCAAAAGAGACTTGGCATGGCTGGTATGATTTTTGGATTGTAAAGCATGAGAATAAACGTTATTACAGGTATTTAATGGATGGCGGAGGCCATTTTGTTGGAGAGGTCGCCTATCACTTTGATAGCGATAAGAATATTTATCTTGCAGACGTCATAGTCTACGCACCATATAGAAAAATGGGCTGCGGTAGCATTGGATTAAATTTGCTCTGTGATGCGGCTAAACAGAACGGTATTAAGCAGCTCTATGATGATATCGCCATAGACAATCCATCAGTCACGATGTTTTTAAAGAATGGGTTTGTTGAAGAGTACAGAACTAGCGAAATTATCATGCTCAAAAAAGAGCTATAAAGGTGCTTCAACAAGACAGTTGTACTGAATGAAGCGGTTGTTCTAAAAAATTAAACTTTTATATATGCAGGTGAAATGCGCACTTACTACTTCGAGTAATGTTCTTTCAATTATCTGCGCCTTTGTTGTTGCATAACAGCAAAGAAACGTGTAAAAAATACATTGCAATCAAGTAGTCTTGAATGCAAGATAAGTATTACTCGAGTAAGGGGCTCGAGATACGGAGAGGAATGTATTATGAAGGCAACAGTTAATGAGGATTGCATCGGTTGCGGTCTCTGCGAGAGCACTGCTCCTGAGGTATTCGAGATCGGCGACGACGGTCTTGCTCACGCTATTGAGGAAGAGGTTCCTGAGGCTGCAGAGGACGCAGCACAGGAGGCTTGCGACGGCTGCCCAGTCACCGCTATTGAGCTTGACTAGTTTTTAGCTTAGTTTTTCTTTCTTAGCATGTAAGCCTGATGGGTTTCTCGCCTATCAGGCTTCTTTTTTGGGTACAGTATCAGCATAAGCACAACTGATAGGAACGCATATGATTCTTGCATCACAATCCCCTAGGCGCCTTGAACTTTTGCAGTCTATGGGAATAGATCCACAGGTTATGCCTGCTGATATTGATGAAGCTCAAAAAGTTGACGAGAAACCCCTTGCACTGGTAAAGCGACTTGCTCAAGAAAAAGCCATTGCAGTGTGCTATAAGCTCATGGAGCAGCCTAACTTTGAGCAGCTCAACAACGAGATTGTCCTTGCAGCAGACACCATTGTCTGGACAGACGACGGCCAGGTTTTTGGCAAGCCTACAGACGCTGAAGACGCCAAACGCATGCTTTCTAAGCTTTCTGGTCAGACTCACCACGTATCCACTGGTGTTGCTCTGCGACGCTTTAAGGCTTTCAAGTCCCCTTCTCCTGACGGAGCACCATCAGTTATTGCAGTAGCGTTTGTAGAAACCACAGATGTTACCTTCTTTGAACTGTCTGAAGATGAAATTTCTGCCTACGTTGCCTCAGGAGAACCAATGGACAAAGCTGGCGCTTACGGCATTCAGGGAAATGGTCGCTATCTGGTACAAAGCATTCAAGGAGACTACGAGAATGTCGTGGGGCTCCCCGTCTCTTTGCTTTCTCGCGAGCTGGTTAAATTTACCGGTAATCATGACTATCTAGAGCACGCTCTTGCGGGTCGTAAGCACTAAAGCGCCTCTATAAATGAAAACCCTCGTATCACCATGAATGAACTGCCTCCCATTTCTTAGACACGAGAAATGGGAGGCAGTTCAAAACACACCTAAGTCGGATAATCTGTTAAAAAGACGTATACATGACGCTGAAAATACCTCAAACGTGCAGATTATCGTCATTAGATGTGTAAAATGCCCGCAATTGAGCAGAATATCCGACTTAGGTGTGTTCCGTAGATACAGAATTTATCGATAGTTAAATTTCTTATATTTCTCTATTCATGTTCAAGCATATTAGATGAAGTTTATGCATAAAGATGCATATC
>JAGZWL010000052.1:0-8280 GCA_018378955.1 Atopobium sp.
CGTGCTCCATTTATGTTTATTGCAGCGTTTATTGCTGGCTTTATCATGGGTGGCTGGCTTGCCATTATTTTTGTTGCCGTCATGCCTCTTCTAGGAATTGGTCTCTACTTCATTATTTCTAGAGTCATTCCTATTTTTAAAAAGGTATTTAAGAGGTACGACGCACTCAATGAATCCGCTGAAGAAAACTTGGCTGGTATCCGCGTTGTTAAGTCATTTGTAAATGAAAACTTCGAGCGTCAGAAATTTGATAAGGCTTCAGAAGAACTGCGCGAAGATTTTACAGCAGCCGAGAGGCTCATGGCTCTGAACTCTCCATTTATGAACTTCACTATTTACGTGCTGTTTGTCTTCATTCTGTACTTTGGCTCGTACCTGATTGTCTCTTCTCAGGGAACTGCATTTGGCGTTGGACAGCTTTCTTCGCTTATTACGTATGGCTTTATGATGCTTATGGCACTCATGATGCTTTCCTTTGTCTTTGCCATGATCATCATTGCAGAAGAAGGTGCTCGCCGCATCTGTGAGGTACTTCTTGCAACTTCCACTATTAACAACCCAGAAAATCCTCTGACCGAGGTTACAGATGGATCCATTGATTTTGAGAACGTTGGATTCTCCTATTCCGGTCCAGAGGGTCGAGAAGCCCTGTCTGGTGTAGATCTTCACATCAACTCTGGCGAGGTCATCGGCATCATCGGCGGTACCGGTTCTGCAAAGTCCACACTGGTGCAGCTTATTCCTCGCCTATACGATGTAACCGCTGGTAGCGTTTCTGTTGGCGGACACAATGTCAGAGACTATGACATTGATACTCTTCGTGGTGCTGTTGCCATGGTTCTTCAGAAAAACGTTCTCTTTAGCGGTACCATCAAAGAGAATCTCCTGTGGGGTAATCCTGACGCTACCGATGAAGAGATTCTTGAGGCAGCTCGTCTTGCTCAGGCTGATAGCTTTGTTCAAACCTTCCCTGATAAATATGAGACTCATATCGAGCAGGGTGGCAACAACGTTTCTGGTGGTCAGAAGCAGCGACTCTGTATTGCGCGCGCGTTACTTAGACGTCCAAAAGTACTTATTCTTGATGACTCTACCAGCGCTGTTGATACAAAGACAGATTCTTTAATTCGCTCTGGTCTTAAAGATTTCTTGCCTGATACCACCAAGATCATCATTGCTCAGCGTACTTCCAGTATCGAAGAATCTGACAAGATTATTGTTCTGGACAACGGTCGCATTAACGCAATTGGTACGCACAAAGAACTCCTGAAAGATAACCCAATCTACCGTGAGGTGTACTTCTCACAGAACAAGCAAAGTGTTGATGAAAATCAGTCTCAGGAAGGTGAGGTGACTTCTCATGAGTAGGACAACAGAAACAAACAATGCAAGACCAAAGCTTCCCGTGGGAAAAATTCTTACTCGAACCATTAAAATGCTCTGGGAGTTCTATCCTGTCCTTCTCCCTGTAGCACTCCTTGGTGCTGTTATCCAAGCAATTATGCAGTCGCTCCCAAGTGTCTTCTTGGAGCGAATCCTCTCCATCATCTCTAACTATATTGATTCCGGTGACTGGAGTTCTGCAGAAGGCCTTGTCTTCCAGAACGTGGCTCTTCTCGCCACCTTCTACGTCATTGGACTTCTTGCGAATATCATCTCTACCCAGGGTATGGCTATTGTCACCCAGGGAGCTCTGCAAAAATGGCGTTCAAAGATGTTCTCGCACATGCAAGACTTGCCTATTAGGTACTTTGATACGCACCTCAATGGCGACATCATGAGCTATTACACCAATGATATTGACGCAATGCGCCAGATGATTGGTACCAGTCTTCCAAACCTCCTTTTTACCTCTGTGGTTATCATCGCAGTTATATTCATCATGTTTTACTACAGCGCACTTATGGCCATGGTTGTTCTGTTTGGCTTCTCTTTGATGGGCCTTGCTACTAAAAACCTTGGTGGTAAGTCCGCAAAGAACTTTGTTAAGACTCAGAAAACCACCGCAGATGTTGAGGGTCACATTCAGGAAATGATGAATGGCGAGAAGGTCGTTAAGGTCTTTAGTCATGAGGCAGAAACTATTGAATCATTTGACAAAATCAACGATGAGCTGATGGTTGTTGCAAGAAATGCAAACCTTTATGCCAACACGCTTATGCCCATCCTCAACAATCTGGGCAACATTATGTACGTTGTAGTTGCTGTAGTTTCTGGTGTGTTTATTACTCTGAACATTCAAAACGTTTCTTTGTCTGGACTGCCTTTCACCATTGCTGTAGCTGTCCCCTTCCTCAACATGACACGTCAGTTCTCCGCTCAGATCAACCAGATTTCTAGTCAGATTAACTCTGTTGTTATGGGTATCGCTGGTGCTAATCGAGTTTTTGAGCTACTTGATGAACCAGCAGAGACTGAAGAAGGTTACGTTACTTTAGTCAACGCAGAAACCATTAACGGTAAAGTTCAGGAAGCTGAATACCGCACCGGTTACTGGGCTTGGAAGTATCCACACAGTGACGGCACGGTTACTTACACCCCTGTTAAGGGAGACGTTCGTCTCTTTGATGTTGACTTTGGCTACGAGCCTGGCCACACCGTGTTGCATGATATTTCTCTTTATGCAAAACCTGGTCAGAAGGTTGCTTTTGTTGGCGCAACAGGCGCTGGTAAAACAACCATTACTAATCTGCTCAACCGCTTCTATGACATTGAAGACGGCAAGATTCGCTATGACGGCATCAACATTAACAAGATTAGAAAGAGCGCTCTTCGTCGTGCTCTCGGTATTGTTCTGCAAGACGTCAATCTCTTTACAGGTACCGTCTTGGATAACATCCGCTACGGCCGTCTTGATGCTACTGATGAGGACTGCGTGAAGGCCGCAAAACTTGCTGGTGCCGATGACTTTATCAGACGTCTTCCAGAGGGTTACCACACTATGCTTAAGGACAACGGCAGCGCCCTCTCCCAAGGACAGCGCCAGCTCATCTCCATTGCCCGCGCTGCGGTTGCAGATCCACCCGTCATGATTCTGGACGAAGCTACCTCCAGCATTGACACACGTACTGAAGCAATTGTCCAGCGTGGTATGGACGCTCTGATGTACGACCGCACCACCTTTGTTATTGCTCACCGTCTTTCTACGGTTAGAAACGCAGATGTTATTGTCGTACTTGACCACGGTCGCATTATTGAGCGCGGTACACACGACGAACTTCTCGCCAAGCGAGGAACGTACTACCAGCTCTACACAGGAGCCTTTGAGCTTGAGTAACGTCTGACACGTAAAACGCAAAACGCCTTGTCATCTTAGCGACAAGGCGTTTTTTTGTGTATGTAACGATTCTTAGGCGAGAAGAACGTGGTGTAAATCTTCTACGGTATCTACAATTGCAACTGCACCTGCATCAATAAGCTCCTGTTTATTGGTAGTTTTTCCATACAAAACGCCAATGCACGGAATCTTATTTGGGAATGCTGCTTCCATATCAAAACGACGGTCGCCAATCATAACGCTTTCAGAAGCATTAAAGCCAAGCTGGCGCATAACGTGGGCAATAGCAGTGATTTTATCAGTTGCTGCCTCATCTATTCTTCCAGCATAGGTATCAAGAACACCAATAAGGTTGTTATCCCTAAGGCCCATCTCTAGCGTAGGCTGATTCTTTGAGCTTGCTACCGCAACCTTTTTACCGGCAGCATGAAGGTCATCAATGAGGTCTCTCATACCCTCAAAGAGTGGACATGACGCCTGTAGTTACATAGAGCTCTCGGTAACGCTTAGTAACCGCAGCAGCGTCCTCATGGCTTAAGCCAAAGACCAGCTCAAACGCATAAGGAAACGGTGGCCCTACAAGCTTTTTAAGATCTGATTCGATAAAGTCTGTATGGCCGCAGTCTGTCATTGCCATCTTTGCGGTAGAAACAATGGTGGGCAACGTGTCTGCCATAGTCCCATCAAAATCAAAAATAATAAGCGAACGTTTCTGCAGATCTGAAATTACATCAGAAGCTACCAGCGATTTATTTGTATCAGTTGCGTTTTGCATTATTGCCATGTCAATCCAATCATCTACGTATGTGAGTATACCGTTCATGGCGCAAAACTAACCAGTCAATGGCATTTTCTTCTCGCCTGCCGAATTAACTATTGACAGCTGAAATGTCGCACACCAGCTAAGGTATATAGTTAACTATAGATGAATCACTATGCCTAACTTGGGAGGTGTATGATGACTCGTCAGGAAAATAATCCAGAAGCTAAGCAACCTGGAAGAAACAGGCTTGGAAAACTCTATCCGTCTCTCGTCAACAAAGACGTTCTGTCTGATGAGTCTCTAGACACTGTTCAAAATAATCAACATGTTGGTTCTATTGATCAGACAGGTTGGCATACAAAGCTCAATATTGAAGCGCTTTCTCTTACGCTTACAGAGTCTATAACCCCTCTTGAAGTGCTTAAACATTTTGTAACTACAGCATTTTTGCGTGAGAAAGATTCTCACCGAAAAGGTGGATCTGTTGCCATCCCGCCAAGTGATTTTGAACTGCATCTAGCCCAGCGACTAAAAGATGCCGGTGTTCTCGATGCGCAAGACATTACTATCCCCTGCCGCGTGGTACGCCTGCGTACCAATGGCCTCTTTTATCTGCGCGCTAATCAAAAAACACTTTCCTATGAGCAGAAGATTCAGCTTCTTACTATTGAAAGCGCACTGAACACTGCCCTCTTTGCAGAGCGATACTTTCTTGATGCAAATATGGCATCTGAGCTTGACTTGCTTGCCTTTGAGCAAAAGATTGTTTCTACCATGATGAAGCAATCTCGCCCCCGCTGTGCCACCACTCAAAGCACCCAAGAAGACGGCGAGTGGGTTGTCCGCAAAGCCATCTCTCTACACATTGAAAGCCTGCGTCTATCTCAGCGTCTTGTCACTGAGTTTAGGACTAACGTACACAAGGGAATTGCTGCCTTTAGAGTGCACCTAGCCCTTCCGGAGCAATTTCCAAGAAGCTTTCTTGGCGCAGATGGAAGTATCAAAGAAGCAACCTTTGATGACCTCAGCCGTGCAGCAACCGCTTACAACTTACACCTTGGTATGCTCATCACCGCAAGTGCTTTTAGAAGCTCGAAGAGGATTAACGAGGTATGGCTCTCTGGCATATGCAATACTAACAAGCTGCATGCCTGTCTTTTCTCGTTCCACATTACTCGTAAGCAATTTGAGGATGCAAACATTACAGAAGAGACCAACCCTCTTTCTGTCTATCAGCTTTGGAACGCGCAAATTGACGAGGTAGATGGCATCCTTCATGCGGTTCATCCACTCTTTACCTTAGATGATGAGATTTTCTGCCCACCCAGTAGATACGATTTTGTTGAGTCTTCTCAAAAACGCCTTGATAGCGTCGCAGCTCACGCGCTAGGCACCGATGAAGTGTCGGGGCTTTCTATTGATGAAGGTCAGGCACGAGAAGAAATTATCACCAAAATTTTGCGCAACCTCTCTTCTTCTACAGAAGAAAACGTCCGCACCATCTTGTCGTATACCGCAAACTCTACCGATCCTACGGTGCGAGCAGCAGGAGAACGCGTGGTTTCTCGCTTTATTAAGGGCACGCTTGCAGAAGATGACTTTGAGGCTATTTCAGAAGAGTTTGTTGACGGAGGCGTTCTTTCCTTGGCGGTTACCAAGGCCCAGCGTCTTATTAGCGAGAAAAACTATCAAGACGCAGAACTGCTCCTACGTGAAGCGCTGGACTCCGTTGATGGCAATAACACCTACACGGACTCAAGCACTACTCAGTGGCGTGTATTTATGAACTACGTTGATCGCGTACTTTACAACAGAATTCTCTCTAATCCCGAGAAAAACACTCGTCTAGCTCCTATGTCTTACTTTGAGGCGCACCTTCTGATATCTATTGCTCAGACGCTCCAAGGACAAACTCAAAGTGCTCTTCAGCACGCGAGAAGGGCTGTTGAGATTGCTCCTCTTAGCATGAGTGCAAGGCTACACCTCTCCCACTGTCTTGAAGAGTCGCTGGACATTACTGCAGCGGCAGATGAACTCAAGAAGCTCCTGTTGCTTGCCCATGACCCCGAGAGTATCGGATTTGGTTATTACCGCATGGCGTTCTTCCAGTGGCGCTTGAGACATCTTAAAGCTGCTCAAGCTTGCTATCAGTTTGCTCTTAAGTTCTTACCAGGTGCTACGTTTATTATTGGCACCGAGACAGCAATTCTCGCGCAAAGTGAGCCTGAGTTTAGCTGCGAAGATATGAACGATGATGAGATTTACGCCACGCTCATAGAAAATCAAATTCCTGTTGCTCCGACAGATGAAGTCTCTACTATTTTCTTAGATGGTACCCGCGCCTCACTTGATGCAGAGCTCTTTAGTGTGGCTAAGAACTTCATGATGAACCTAGGAATAATGACTAAAGATGACGTCTACTTTGACATGCTCAACTCCATTGAAGGAGAGCCTGATAGATAAGATAACTCAACTCAAACTCACAAAGAATTGGCATAAAAAAGGAGTTCCGATTTCTCGGAACTCCTTTTGCACAATGTGCTGTGGCTTTTATAGCTCATTCATTACGCGAACAAGCTTTACAGCATAGTTCTTATCCATTGCCCAAGTTCCAGCAAGCTTACGAATAATGTTGGCTTTCTTAGCAAGAATCCATGCTCCGTAGCGAGGGTCAACCTCTTGAGCCTTGCTTGGATCAACGGTCAGTGGCTCATAACCTGCGTATGCACGAAGGTGCAAAGCCTGTGCACGAAGTCCCTTAAGAACGGTATCAAATGAGAGTCCGCGCGCTCCGTTTCCCGTTGCACCAAGACCACCAAAGTTACACTGCTCAGGAAGGACATCGCCACCAAAGCGAAGGTTACCTGTCTCAATCATGACCTGCGCATAGAGGAGCTCCGGACGAACTCCCTCGTCAATTGCAGCCTGCCATAGCTGGTTTACAAAATCAGCTCCTGTTGCAGCGCCCTTCTCGGCATAGACAGCTGGATAAGCAGAACCTACGCGCTTGTTGAAATCTCGCTGAAGATCCTCTTTCGTGACAAGAGGTGCTCCAAGAACGCTGGTGCGATCAGAAAAATTACCACGAGTTGGCTCAATTGGAGAACCGTCATCAGCTGGAGTGTTGTTAGCGTCTCTATTATCTCCACCATTGCCGTCAACGTTTCCACCTCTACCGTTATTGGTATCAGTAGGCTTAATGTTAAGAACACCGTATGTATCTGCATGTACAACACGGCCATCTGAAAGCGTGATGTCTTGGTTACGGAGCAGACCATTATTCTCGTCGAAATAATAATATGAGCCATTGATTGATTGCAGACCGAAGAGGGCGCCGTGCTCAGTAGTAGTTGGGTCAAAGTACCAGGTCTTGCCATTTGGAGTATTAAACCAACCAGAGGCTAAGGCGCCACTTGATTGAGCCCATGCCCAAATATTGTTAGGCAGGGCAACCCAACCATTAGAGGTCATACCATTATTTACATCAACATAATACGAGCCACTAGAAGTAGAAAAAACGCCGGTCTTCATAAGTGGGTAAGTTGCATTCTCATCAAAGTAGAACCACTTGCCGTTAGACATGTACTTCCAGCCAACATAAAGAGAGCCATCTGAATTTGCCCATGCCCAATTGCCATCAGCAAGGCTAATCCAGCCGCCAGAAATAAGACCATGATCAACATCAATATAGTATTTCTGATAGCCATCAGACATTAAGCCAAAGGTGGCTCGATAGTTGTTATTACTATCAAAGTAGAACCATTTACCGTTAGGAATACGTTTCCAACCGGCTTGCAATGAGCCGTCTTCTGTTGCCCATGACCAAGAATCGTCAGGCCAGTGAATCCAATTATTCTTTACAAGGCCATTCACTTCATCAAAGTAATAAGACTTACCTGAAATAGTCCTCTGGCCAAGAGCGGCAGCGTTATGAGTTGCAGCTGCGTCAAAGTACCAAACCTTACCATTTGGCGTAGTAAACCAGCCAGAAACAGCAATTCCCCTGGCATCAAAATAATGCCAGCCATCATCGTCTTTAAGCCATCTGCTTACGTAAGCAGTGCCGTTGTCGTCGGAATACATCCATCCTTCAGCAGCTCTGCGCCAGCCATAAGATTCTTTAATCTTAGCGTCATAGTTTGTCTGTCGGGTTACTTCTTGACCGTCAGAAGATCTTGCTGTGATATACAGGGTGTAACGGCCGCTAGCAGGAAGTGTAAAGGTAGATGAAGTTGCCGTA
>JAGZWL010000053.1:0-8217 GCA_018378955.1 Atopobium sp.
CTTTTCAGGCTCGTATTCCAATCGCTGCTGATCCAAAACCTGGTAATTATGTTTTCCTAGGTCCATGCGAGCTAGCATCGTAGATTTTTCAGTGTCGATTGATCCAAAACCTAGGTAATTATGTGTCCACTGAATCCAAAAAAGGGGTAATTATGTGCCGAAAGGCACATAATTAGGTGGGTTTTGGATCAAAATCGGGTTTCTCGACACATAATTAGTGTGCTTTTGGATTAATCGAGCTCCAAAAATCTACAAACACAAGCCCTACGCACATAATTGCATCGATTTTGGATCAGATGGATACCCAGAGTCAGATATCTTTCAAATGATTCTGGCTAAGTCCGCACAAAAAAGCCGCTGATACGTCATGTACCAGCGGCTTTGTTCGTAGAGCTTAGTGTGTAACGAGAAGCGCGCCTGGCGAGAAACCCTTGCACTTGCAGGCGCGCTGTAAGCGGCACGCAATCTAGCAGGTCGTTCCGCTTTCGGAATCCGTGAAGTCAACGTCGTTTACAAGTGCCGCTTCCAGCGCAACCTGCAGTCCGCGAGTCATCATTTCCAGCGACATGCTTGGAACCTGGTGGGTCGTCTCACCCGCAGTGTCCTTTTCACCTGCGGCGCCTTTCTCGGCAGCTGCAGCGTTTTTCTCGACAACCTGCTCCGTTGCGAACGGTACGTGCAGAAACGTGCCGCGAGTCTCCGGGAATCTCGTGGCCAGCGCATGAAGGACCTGATACATGACGTCGTTGCAGACGTACGTGCCCGCAGTGTATGAGACTGCCGCGGGGATCTCCGTCTGGTTCATGGCGGCAACCATGGCGTTTACCGGCAGTGACGCAAAATACGCGTCGGGAGCGCCGTCGATGATGCGCTGCGAGAGCGGCTGCTTGCCCGCGTTGTCGGGAATGCGCGCGTGAGCCCAGTTGATGCCCACAAACTCAGGCGTAATCTTGCTTCTTCCACCCGCTTGGCCCACGCAAAGCACAATCTCGGGACGCTCCGCTTCAAGCGCGTCGATAACCTTCTGAGCACCAGCGCCAAACTCAACAGGTACGTGCAGTTTTATCACCTGAGCACCGCCAATAGTCTCGGGCAGCGCCTTCACGGCCTCCCAAGCTGGATTGATTTTCTCGCCACCAAAAGGCTCAAATCCGGTAACCAGAATCTTCTTCATCTTGCCTCCGCACCTCAGTTGAACGCCGCATGTCCCGCACGCTGTTCACCGCGCGCCGATCGCTGCACGCCGAGCACATCGCCGCGACCGTCCTGCCAACCGCGAGCTCAGTTCACGCTGGTCGAACCTGTCGTTTTCCCTTACCATCATAAGCGTACACATCTCAAACGGAAGGAAATTCGATGCACGGTAACAAAATTGTGCTTGTAGCGGGCCTGGGAAATCCTGGCGAGAAATACGCGTGCACCAGGCACAATGCTGGTTTTGCCGTCGTTGATGCCCTTGCCGAGCGCCACGGCGTTTCGTACTGGAAAAGCGAGGCAGGCTGCCAAGTCGCAGAGATCACTCTTCCCACAGCTCCCGGAGCCGCATCTGGCGAGAAACGCCACGCACTCCTGGCCAAACCCCAGGACTTCATGAACACCAGCGGCGGTCCCCTCTCCAAACTTGCTCGTGCACACCACCTTCAACCTGCGCAAATCCTGGTCATTCACGACGAGGTTGACCTCGCAGAGGGCCAGCTCAACTTCAAAGAAGGCGGCGGACTCAACTCGCATAACGGTCTGCGTTCCATCGCCGACAAGCTCCAGACCAGGGATTTTATGCGACTGCAATTTGGCATCGGTCGCCCTCCTGGAAAGATGCCGGTGGCAGACTATGTTCTGCGCGAGCTCAAGGGAAACAACCTGGAAGACTTTCTGGTCACCGCCCAGACAGCGGCCGATCAGGTGGAGCAACTCCTCTGCAGCTAGCGGTCACCGCGCTCCGCAGCTAGCAGTCACCGCGCTCCTCCGCATGCCGTCACGTCACGAGCCCACCGAACTTTTCGCCCTCCGCAGCTAGCAGGCAAAACATTCTACGAAATATTTATGCTCATTCATGAATTACTCATGCCTTGAATCATGTGCAAATAGTACAATAGGTATGTTGTTTGCGAATACGGGGTTACCCAGACCTCGTATGCGTGAGATACATGCGTCACCTGCCACTGTCTTCTCGCCAGAAGGCACGCTGTAGTGCGGCGCGTCAACTCACTCGCAGTTTTGTTGTGTTAGGAGAGGAGTACCGCTGAATGTATAAGATCCTCGAAAAGACTCAGTTCTCCGAGAAGGTCTTCAAGTTCCGCATCGAGGCACCACAGATGGCCAAGCATGCACATGCTGGTCAGTTCCTGATGGTTCGCGCAAATGAGTGTGGCGAGCGCGTTCCATTTACCTTTGCGGATTGGAATCCTGAGGAGGGTTGGGTCGAGTTTATCTTCATGGTAATCGGCAAGACCACCAGGATGCTTTCTACCTACGAGGTTGGTGATTTCCTGCAGGACGTCACTGGTCCTCTGGGTGAGCCTACCGAGATGGGCGAGGGCAAATGGGCAGTTATCGGCGGCGGCGTTGGACTGGCTATCGCCTTCCCTGTTGCTCGTCAGCTCGTAGCAGCTGGCCGCGAGGTCCACGCAATCATGGGCGCTCGTACCAAAGAGCTGCTGCTGCTTGAGGATCAGTTCCGTTCCATTCTGGACGACGATCACATCCACATCACCACAGATGACGGTTCTCTTGGCGAGAAGGGCGTTGTAACTGCACCTCTCGAGCGTCTTCTGCAGGACAAGCAGGTCGACCGCGTATTCTGCGTTGGCCCAGTTCCAATGATGAAGTTCTCCACTCTCACTGCCGAGAAGTACGACACACCTATCATCGCTTCTCTGAACCCAATCATGGTTGACGGCACTGGTATGTGCGGTTGCTGCCGTGTTGAGGTTGGCGGCGAGACCAAGTTTGCTTGTGTTGACGGTCCTGACTTTGACGCAACCAAGGTTGACTGGAATGACCTTCGCGCACGTCAGGCAGCCTACCTCACCGAGGAAGGCCAGTCCATCAAGGCTTACGAGGAGACGAGGTGCGCATGCCACAAGTAAACGGTCGCTACATTCCAAACGTTAAGGCACCTCGTACAGCTGACAACGAAGAGCCAGCTGCAGAGCGCGCACAAGACTTCCGCCCTGTCGACAAGGGTTTCACTAAAGAGATGGCAATTGCAGAGGCAAACCGCTGCCTGGATTGTAAGAATCCACTGTGCGTTCAGGGCTGCCCTGTAAACATCAACATTCCTCGCTTCATCGAGGCTATCCGTGCAGAGGAGTTTGGTCGCGGTCTTGACATCATCCGTGAGTCCTCTATGCTTCCTGCAGTTTGTGGTCGTGTTTGCCCACAGGAGAACCAGTGCGAGGGCGTCTGCATCATGGGTAAGCGCAGCGAACCAGTTGCTATTGGTCAGCTTGAGCGCTTCCTTGGCGACCAGCCTGAGCTTGCTTCTAAGCCAGCTATCGCTCCAAAGAACGGCAAGAAGGTTGCAGTTGTAGGCTCCGGTCCTTCCGGTATTGCTTGCGCTGGCGAGCTTGCTCGTAACGGCTTTGACGTAACCGTCTTTGAGGCATTCTTCACCGGCGGCGGCGTTCTGGTTTACGGTATTCCTGAGTTCCGTCTTCCAAAGGCTGTTGTTAAGCGCGAGATCGACGGCCTTCAGGAGCTGGGCGTTAAGTTTGAGTTCAACTCTGTTGTCGGTCGTATCACCGATGCAGAAGAGCTCTTTGAGCAGGGCTTTGACGCAATCTATATTGCAACCGGCGCTGGCCTTCCAAAGCTTCTCAACATCCCTGGTGAGAACCTGCCAAACGTCTTCTTTGCAAACGAGTACCTCACCCGCGTTAACCTCATGAAGGCTAACAACTTCCCTGAGTATGACACTCCAACCAAGCACGGCAAGAACGTCGTTGTCTTTGGTGGCGGCAACGTTGCTATGGACGCTGTTCGTACTGCTAAGCGTCTTGGCGCAGAGCGTGCAATCATTGCTTACCGTCGTACCGAGGACGAGATGCCTGCTCGTCGTGCAGAGCTGCACCACGCAAAGGCAGAGGGCGTTGAGGTTCTTCCTCTCGTCTCCCCTCTCGAGTTTGTCGCTGGCGAGGACGGCGCAGTTTGCGCAGTTCGCGTCCAGAAGATGGAGCTCGGCGAGCCTGACGCTGACGGACGTCGTCGTCCAGTTGCTATCGAGGGCGCTATCGAGGACATTCCTTGCGACGTTGCAATTTCTGCAATCGGCACTAACGCTAACCCATTCGCAAAGATGATCGGCGACATCAAGCTCAACAAGTGGGGCTACATTGAGGCCGACGAAGAGGGTCGTACTTCCGATCCTCGCATCTGGGCTGGTGGCGACATCGTAACCGGTGCTGCAACCGTCATTCTTGCAATGGGCGCTGGTAAGGTAGCAGCTGCTTCCATCACCAAGCACCTCGGCTAGTCCGCCGGTTTAGGCTGGCGTAGCTTTGGCTCGCAGTTCAGTTATAGCTGACACAGCAAGCTAACATGCAATCACAAAAGACCTGGTACCACATGGTGCCAGGTCTTTTTCATGGCCAGAAACTCCGTGGCCCAACACCCGAGCGCACGAGTTTCTCGCCAAGCGCTCTTCTCGCCATCACGCGCCTGAAAAGTGTAAAGAATCTGTATTTGAGGTACAGATTCTTTAACAAAATCAGGCAAATCCACCGATTCTTTTACATTTTTAGGCAAAATTTACAGATTCTTTGCAGAAATCAGGCGCGTAAAAGATAGACTACGTGGCCCTAAATTTTGAGCCTGGAAACTGCATCATGTCTGAGTAAATTTACTCAGACATGGCGAGAAAAATCGGCAAATAGCTCAGATATGGTGTACTTTTCCGGCAAATCGTTCAGACATGGCGAGAAAATCAGGCGCGACCGAGCGTACACCTGGCTCACTCCGGGCTTACACCTCCCGCCTGGCGAGAAACCCGTCAACTAGCAGCGTATCCGCACAAGAAACCCGGCATCCACACGAAATAGATACCGGGTCGAAATCACTCTCAACCTACCGGCGCGCCGCTGACCTGCGGCGTTGCCGTCATTGCGCCCGCGCGCGTCCCTGACCTGCGGCGTTGCCGTTGCAGCTCTCGCACGTGTCTACGAAAGCAAGAACTCCCTGACGCGAGCGGCAATACCTTCGGCATCCAGGCCAAAGTGCGAGAGCAGCACGTCACCAGGAGCAGAAGTGCCAAAGGTGCGCATACCAGCAAAGCGCATAGGCGTAGGCAGCTGCTCAGCCAGAAGCTCGGCAACCGCAGCTCCAAGGCCTGTTGCCACGTTGTGCTCCTCAACGGTTACCACATGACGGGTCTTCTCGGCAGATGCCAAAATAACTTCCTCGTCCAAAGGCTTGATGGAGAACACATCAATGACCTCGGCAGAGATCTTTTCCTCTGCCAGCAAATCTGCGGCTGCAAGTGCCTGAGCAACCTCAACACCGCAGGCAGCAATGGTAACGTCGGTACCCTCACGCAGGACGTTTGCAAAAGGCAGGCCACCCTTGAAAGACTCGTCGTAGATGTCGGCAACCTTGTGACGACCCATACGCACGTAGAAGGGGCCATCGGCCTCGGCAGCAAGCCTGAGCGCTGCCTTGGTAGCGTTGTAATCTGCAGGAACAAGCACGCGCATCTGAGGGAGGGCGCGCATCATGCCAATGTCCTCAAGGGACTGGTGAGTGGCGCCGTCCTCTCCTACTGTAATGCCTGCGTGCGTAGGGCAAATCTTCACGTTGAGACCGGAGTCGCAGACGGTGTTTCTAATCTGATCGTAAGCACGACCGGTTGCAAATACGGCAAACGAGCCGGTAAACACAGTGCGTCCCGTAAGTGCCAGTCCAGATGCAATGCCTACCATGTTTTGCTCAGCAATTCCCACGTCGACCATGCGCTGTGGGAAAGCCTTCTGGAGGTCGGCAAGCTTGGTGGAGCCAGCAAGGTCTGCGTCAACAGCAACGATGTCGTGACCCTCGTTTACCAGCTCAACAAGAGTCTGACCATATGCTTCACGAGTTGCTCTAGACATTGGCAACCTCCTTACCTTCACCCTGAAGATCAATCAAAAGAAGTTCTCTTGCAGCATCAAGTTCTTCTCGCGCAAGATCAGCCTGTTCAGCCGAAGGAGCGTTTCCATGCCAGGAAGCCTTGTCCTCCATAAACGAAACGCCTTTACCCTTGACAGTCTGGCAAATGATCACGGTAGGCGCGGTGTTTCCTGCCTCGCGACCATCTCGTGCGGCGAGAAGAGCCTGGCGCACCTCGGCGACCTCGTGACCGTTAACGCGCAGCACGTTCCAGCCAAAGGAACGGAACTTCTCGTCAATATCGCCAAGAGAGCACACGTCAGTTACGTGGCCGTCAATCTGCAGATTGTTGAGGTCCACAATGGCAATGAGGTTATCCAGCTTCTGGTGAGCAGCAAACATGCATGCCTCCCAGTTAGAGCCCTCCTGCAGCTCGCCGTCGCCCAGAAGGACAAATACCTTCTTGGTGCGCTCGCCGCTTGCCAGAGCGTCCATAGAAAGTCCCAGAGCGCATCCTGCAGCTACCGAGAGACCCTGGCCAAGAGAGCCAGAGCAAACCTCAATACCAGGACATGCGTGGCAATCTGGGTGACCCTGCAGTCGGCTACCAAGCTGACGGAGGGTAACCATATCCTCGTCATGGAGCCAATCAAGCAGGTGGTACGCAGCATACAGCACAGGAGCCACGTGACCCTTGGACAGGAAGAACCTATCCTCGGTATGGTCCTCTGGGTTGTTGTGGTTGTACTTCATAACTCCCGAGAAGAACAGTGTAGCCACAATATCTGCCGCACTGAGAGAGCCGCCGGGATGACCTGACTTGCTTTTCTCGAGCATGTCAATGACATCGCGCCTCAGCGTATTAGCTGCAAGCTTGAGCTCATCATCGGTGAGGTTGCGCTCGGGTAATGCAGATGTTCCCATTCTCATCCTCTCAAAACAAGTACGCCCAACCTAAGCTGGGCGTACCACAATCACTATTTATTGCTGAGCCTTAACCTTTTCCCAGTCTGCCTCAAAAGACTTAAGACCGGCGTCGGTCAGAGGGTGCTTCAGACATTTCTTCAAAGCTCCAAATGGAACGGTTGCAATGTCAGCACCAAGCAGAGCTGCCTGAGTCACGTGGTTAGGCGTACGGACAGAAGCCGTAATAATCTCTACGGTGTGATCAACATTTTTATCCCATGCATAGTTCTCAATGCACGAAACAACGGTTCCCAGCTGCTCAATGCCGTCCTCACCGATGTCATCAAAACGACCAACAAATGGAGAAATATAACGGGCGCCAGCATTTGCCGCAAGAAGAGCCTGAGGTGCCGAGAAAATCAGCGTCATGTTGACGCGAATTCCCTCAGAAGCAAGCTGATGG
Source organism: Atopobium sp. (assembly GCA_018378955.1). Lineage (GTDB taxonomy): Bacteria > Actinomycetota > Coriobacteriia > Coriobacteriales > Atopobiaceae > Lancefieldella. Next base: position 7,451 of record JAGZWL010000053.1, read on the forward strand.
GTAGCAGCAAGGCTCTCTGCGCAGATAGGAAGCTTAACAACAATGTTTGGAGCAAGAGAAGCCAGGTGACGGCCTTCTTCAATCATGCCCTCAGTTGTTGTTGCTGTTGACTCAGCAGATACAGGAAGTCCCTCGCAAAGCTGAGCAATCTTAACCATATGAGACTCAAAGTCGGCTAACTTGCCGCCAATCTTTGCATACAGCGATGGGTTGGTAGTAACACCTGCTAAACAGCCCCAGCTAAGAGCCTCAGAAATCTCATCGATATCTGCCGTGTCAATAAAGAACTTCATGTGTAATCCTTCCCTGTACAAACTTAAACGAGTTTGGAAACGTACGTCGTACTAAGAAAGAGCTCATCCATATTGTACAGATTCTTATGTACCGTCTGTGGCGAGAAACCCAAAACAAGTGCAAAAAGGCCGTTTACCCCTCAAACGCCTTATCAATTTTGCTGCGAACGTAGGTGGAAGCAAAGACAAGATCTTCTTTCCAGTTCTCGTTGCCGGTGTACCACATCTCTGCAACAAAGCGCCTGACGCCCTGAGGAACAAGCTGCGACAAAGCTCCCTCGTAGTCAGTGGTGCCGGTAGAGAATGGAATCTCGCGATACGCACCAGCAACAGTCTCCTTGAGGTGAGCTGCAAAGATATGACCTGCACCAAGAGCAATATCGTCAGCAACAGTGTTGCCGTACATAAACGATGCATTGGTGAGGTTACCAGCGTCGGGATACACACCAAGGTAAGGGCTGTTGATAAGGTTGA
>JAGZWL010000054.1:0-8107 GCA_018378955.1 Atopobium sp.
GCCTTGTTTTTCTGCAGTCTCAACAACCTCAAAACAAACGCTTGCAGGGTCAGCACCACGCTCTTTGGTTACTACCTCAATGCCAGAACGCTCTCCCCATACCTGTAGCTGCTCAATTGCAGCCGCACGGAAGGTGTCAGCACCGCCAATCAAAGTCTTTACGCCATTAGCATGTGCGCGACCAGCAATCTTACCAACAGTGGTAGTTTTACCAGCACCGTTAATGCCTACGAACAAGACAATAGAGGGCGTATCCGTAAAAGGATCTCTTTCTGCAACAGGAAACTCTGCCGTAAGGCGCTCTACAAGGGCGCGGCGAAGCTGATCGGAGCGCATAAGATTTTCTCGCGCTGCACGCTCACGCAGGTCGTCGGTGACACGCATTGCCACCTCAGCGCCCATGTCTCCCATAACAAGCGTGTCCTCAAGGTCATCCCAAAAATCTTCGGTGACCTCGCCGCCCATATAAAAGATTTCGCTTAAAGTCTCACGAGAACGCTCAAGACCGCGGCGAAGATTGTCCATAAAGCCCATTAGATATCAACTACCTTTCCGGTTGTCTTATCAAGCCTCTGAGAGACAACGTGGCTGACACCATCTGCCTGCATAGATACACCGTACAGAACATCAGCCTGCTCCATGGTGCGCCTCTGGTGAGAAATGACAATCAGCTGAGTAGTCTCTTTGAGCTGCTCAATGGCATCAAGCAGCTTGGAGAGGTTGGCGTCGTCGAGCGCGGCCTCAACCTCATCAAAAACGTAGAACGGAACAGTACGCGTTCTGTATACAGCAAAGAGCAATGCCAGGGCGGTGAGGCTCTTCTCGCCACCTGACATGAGCATCATCTTGGTAATGCGCTTACCGCGCGGCTGAGCCACAATCTCAATGCCTGTCTCGGAGAGATGGTCAGGGTCAGTGAGCTCAATGTGAGCATGACCACCAGGGAACAGCATCGAGAAGATCTCGGAGAAGTTCTGGTTGACGCGGTCAAAGACAACAAGGAAGCGGCTACGCATCTTGCGGTCAATAGCCGAGATAATCTTCTTCAGTGAGGTTCGAGCAGCCTCTAAGTCAGCTACCTGCTCGTTAATGTAGTCAGCACGCTCTTTGAGGCGCTCGTACTCATCCATGGCAACGGCGTTGACAGGACCAAGTGCCTCAAGTTGACTCTTGAGCGACGCAGCAATGCGTTCTGCCTGCTCTCTATCTTCTGGCTCAGGAAGCGTCAATGCCTCGTCCAATGAGGCGCCCGTAGCAAGAATGGCCTCGATGGCGTTTTGAACCTGAACCTCAAGCTTGCCAATCTCAACGCTAATCTGGTTAGCGGCGTCTTTCTCTTTTTCTACCGCAAGCGCAGCTTCAGAAGCAGCGTCTTTTGCCTCAGAGATGGTCTCTCGCAGCGTCTCGGAGTCTGCCTCCGCCAACGACGCGCGATCCTTGAGCCTAGACGCCCACTCGAGCGCCTTCTGGTGCAGAGCATCGTAGCGCTTGTACAGCGGGTCTACGCGAAGCCTGATTACCTCAAGCGCGTGCGTTGCCTGTTTAGCAGCAGCAAGCTGCTCATCCAGCTGAGACAGACGCCTCTCAAGCTCTGCCTGGCGAGAAGCCATGCTCGTTGCGCGCTCTTTTGCAACAGTGAGGTCCGTTTTTGCATCCGAAAGCTCTCGGTTGGCCCTACCCTGTGCGCGAATGGCATCCTCATGCTGATCCTGCAGCTCTTTGAGCTCAGAAGCTAGCGACTCCATGCTTGCCTTAGCCTCTTCAGCTGCACGCTTATGCTCATCAATGTGCGCACGAGCCTCTTGAGCGCGCTCTTTTGCCTGCTCTCGAGAAGTGCTAACCTGCTTTAGCTCAGCCTGAGAAGACGCAACCTGTCCCTCAAGACGGCCTCGCTCCGCAGCAATAGAGGTAAGCTCACCGTTGAGGCGAGCAACCTCACCCTTGGACTGCGCGCTTTTCTCGCGAACTGAAGCCAGCTCATTCTCGCAGTTGGTAACTGCAGAGCGCGCGGCCTCAAGGTGGCGTTTGAGGGAAGGAAGCGCACCCTCAAGTTCGCGAATACGACGCTTACGCTCAAGAGAGCCGTCCTCAGCCTGAGATGCGTGTCCCAGGACCAGACGACCGTCTGGATAGAGCAACGTGCCGTCAGGGAGCGCATAAAGCCCGCGAGGCTCAACTTTGCGAGCAGCGTAGGCGTCATCAAGACTCTGAGCAACAAAAACGTGACCAAAAAGCGCCTGCACAAGAGCTTCGGCACCCTTCTGCGCAGATACGTGCTCAAGCAGAGGCGTTGTATGTACAGGCACAGCAAGAGCTGGAGTTGCGTCAGAAAGAGCAACCAACGTAGCCTTACCATCCTCAGAAAGCGTCTGAACGCGCTCAAAGAGCGTCTGAATGTTTTGCTGCTTGTCTACAACAAGCGCGGAAAGATCTTCTCCCAAAAGCTGCTCAACAAGGGCCTCAAACTCTGGCTGAACCTCAAGATAATCAGCAAGTCTGCCAGAAACAAGAGAAGCGGTTGCTGCATCCGCAACAAGCTTTTCTGCCAGAGGACTTCCCTTTTGGACTTCCACATCAAGCGCACGAAGTGCCTCAAGCGTAGCTTCACTGCTTGAGAGCTCCTGGCGAGCAGTACGCTCTGCCTCGCGAGCCGCCTCAAGTGCAGAAGCACGCTCAGAAATCTCAGCGACAAACGCCTCGGACTCCTGACGAGCTTTCTCAAGAGCCGCCGTGAGCTCTGCTTCTTTAGCGCCACTATCTTCTAGAGCAGCACGAGCAATCTCAAGCGCTTCCGTAATCTGAGTCAACCTAGACTCAAACATCTGGTCTTCTACCTGCGCATGAGCAATCTGCTCTTCAAGCTTTACATACGCAAGCGTTTCTTTATCAGCGGTATTACGCGCACTTCGCTCAGACGCAGTGCAGTCAGAAATCTTTACATCAAGAGAACGACGCTCGGCAATTGCCTGGTTAGCCGACTCTTGGAGCGCGTTCACGCTCTCCGTCAGATCCGCAACCTTTGCACGAATTGTTGCCAGCTGACCAGAAAGCTCTTCGTTCTCTTTTGCGGCGTCTGCCTTCTGTTTATCCATCACAGAAAGCTGCATACGCGTGTCAGAAAGGCGAGAAACCATGTTCTTGCCCTTCTCCTCCAAAAGACGCATGTCAGATCCCATACGACCAAGAATCTCTTGCATGCGACGGCGCTGCTCACCCAAGTCTCCAACAAAGAGACCCTTTTGCTCAAGAAGTGACTGGAGCTTTTCAAGCTCACGGTTTTTCTCGCCCGCGCGATACTGAGCAAGCTCAATAGCAGCCTCTGCCTCTTTAGCGCGTGCCTCCAACTTGCCATGCGTAAACTGCAGCTGACGAAGATCATCAACCGCAAGCTGAACCGTCAAATCTTTGAGCTGAGCGGACAGATCTTTAGCGCGAGAAGCCTTGTCTACCTGTCTCTCAAGCGGTTTAAGCTGGCGGGTAATCTCACGAGAAACCACTTTGGCTCGCGTGAGATTCTCATCCATGGAAGAAATCTTGCGCTCCGCACGCTCTTTGCGGCGGCGATGCTTAGAAATATCTGCTGCCTCTTCAATAAGCTCACGACGCTGTTCAGGACGGCTAGACAAGATGGAATCGAGCTTGCCCTGAGAAATAATGGAGTGGGTATCTTTGCCCAGGCCAGAGTCATGCAAAATGTCCTGGATGTCCATGAGTCTTGAAGGAGCACCGTTAATCAGGTACTCAGACTCTCCAGAGCGATACATGCGCCTGGTGATGCCAATTTCAGAGAAATCAATAGGAATAGTGTGGTCGGAGTTATCAGAACCAGCGTTACCTCAGCAACGCCCACCGCTCCCCTTGCTGATGAGCCAGAGAAGATGACGTCTTCCATAGCCTGGCCACGGAGCATCTTTGCGCTCTGCTCGCCTAATACCCAGAGAATTGCGTCAGAGACATTGGACTTACCCGAGCCGTTAGGACCAACGACAACGGTAAGACCGGGGTCAAAAACCATCTGAGTTTTATCAGCGAATGACTTAAAACCCTTAAGTGTCAGCGATTTTAGATACACGGGTACAGAGTACCTTTCTACCTTAGGTGCATTTCTGCATCAGCATCAAGCGGAGTATCATCCACACCAAGACGTACCAGTGCGTCTTGAGCGGCTTCTGACTCTGCGGCTTTCTTTGATGGTCCCTGTCCACGACCCACCTTAAGGCCGTCGACAAATACCACAGCGGTAAACGTTGGTGTATGAGCAGGTCCACTCTCGCCAATAAGCTTATATTCAGGGGTAGCCTTGCCTTTAGCCTGTACCGCTTCTTGCAAACGAGATTTAGGGCTTACCGAACGAACTGCCAGCGCTGGAGAAATGTGAGGTCCAAGCGTACGAATAACAAAATCGTGCGTTGGATCAAAACCCGCATCAAGGTAGAGCGCGCCAACAATGGACTCGTAGACGTTCTCCAGAGCAGACTTCATGCCACGCTTTCCCGTGCCCTTCTCGGAAATTCCCATAACAATTAAGGGAGAAATTCCCAGAGCATCAGAGACAATGGAGAGCGTATGGCCGGATACTAGAGAGATTTTCAGCCTAGTAAGCTGGCCTTCATCCATATCTGGATAACGCTCAAACAGCTCCGTTGCAATAATGGCACCAAGAATTGAGTCACCTAGAAACTCCAGGCGCTCATACGAAGCAGAAACAGGCTTGCCCTCCACCGCCGAAGGGTGTGTGAGGGCAGCCTCGATAAGTTCTTTATTGGTAAATGTGTGACCGCAAATAGCTTCTGCAGCAGCTACTCGTTCGTGCAATTTCACGTATAAAACCTACTTAAGCAGCAAGAATAGCATCTACTGCGTCACCAACGGTAGCAATCTCATCGATGTTTTCTGCATCAAAGGTCATATCAAACTCTTGCTCAAGGTCTGTGACAAGCTGCAAAAGATCAAATGAGTCTGCACCAAGATCTTTAAATGAGGTACCCTCTGTGAGCTCAACGGAATCGTCAAGGTCCAGTGTCTCTCTAACAACGTCAATTACCTTTTCAAGTGTTTCTGTGCGATCCATACATCCTCCTTGCACACAACAATGACGCTAGTAATTTTACCCCGTGATGGGCGTCTGTATGATGACATTACTAAAGCTGAAACAAACAATCTTAAAAAAGTAAAGCCCACAGAATTGTCCATGGGCTCCACCATAGTTATAAAAATTTTTATATACAGACGCTTTTACTACAGCTGAATTGACGAAGAAATTTTCTCAATTAAGTTAGCGCGCACCGCATTTGCTGCAGAAAGTGTTCCTGCGCACACAGCAGAAGAGCTGGTAGCACCATGTCCTTTAAGTACAGGTGCAGAAACACCTAGCAAGAAGGCGCCGCCAACAGAATCTCCTGAAAGTTCCGCTGCTGTAGCCTTCAGAGCATCCTTCAAAAGAAGTGCACCAAACGCAGCCTTCTTGGAGGAATTAATTGCGCCTTTGAGGCTAGACATAATAAACTTGCCTGTGCTCTCAATAGATTTTAAGGCCACATTTCCTGTGAAGCCGTCTGTCACAATAACATCAAAGCGGCTTCCTAAAATATCAGTTCCCTCAGCATTTCCACCAAAATTGATAGCCGCTTCTGCAAGAGCCGCATGATATGAAAGAGCAAGCTCAGAACCCTTGGTTTCTTCAGAACCATTGCAGAGAAGTCCTATGGTTGGGTTTTCAATTCCAAGCGATGCATTGGCAAAAGCCCTACCCATTTGTGCAAATTGCACCAAAACTTCTGGACGCACATCAGCGTTAGCACCAGTATCCAAAAAGACTGTTTTATGACCACCAAGTCCAGGAAGAATCAGGGTAAGTGCAGGGCGTTTTACGCCCTTGATGCGACCAATACCAAAGGTAGCTGCAGTAAGCACTGCTCCTGTAGAGCCTGCCGAAAAAAGACCGTCAGCCTCTCCAGCCTTGACTGCCTGCGCAGCCCTTACAATACTGGCGTCTTTCTTCTGCCTAACCGCATTGGCAGGGTGTTCGCTCATGGCAATAACTTCAGTGGTTACCAAAGCCTTTGCGCGCTCATGCTTGCTTGCAAAAGGAGTAACAAACTCATCAGCTCCGGCGAGAAGAACCTCTAGCTCTTTGTCCTTCTCAAGAGCCATACGAACTCCCTCAAGAACAACCTCAGGACTTTGGTCAGATCCCATAACGTCTACACAAATAACGGGCATGATAACTCCTTAGTGCTATAAAAAAGAAGGCCGGCCCCTAAAGAACCGGCCTTCTTGGCCATACGATGTATGAGTGTTACTCAGTAACAACAACCTCACGGTCCTTGTAGAAGCCACAATTAGGGCATACGTGGTGAGGAAGCTTTGGAGCGCCGCACTGTGGGCATACAGAGCGAGCTGCTGCGTTAAGCTTGCTGTTTGCCGAACGACGGGTGTGGGTTGCGCCGCGGCCCTTCTTTTGTTTAGGTACTGCCATCTTAAACCTCTTTTGCTCTTGCTAGCGCCCCTAAAACACATGAGGGCGCGACCCATTCACATAATGCGTTGGATACTATACCACGTACTGACACATTTTGTACGTAGATACAGCATTTCTTCACCATTTAGGAGAAGAAATTTTATTTTACTCCTCCGAATCCGGCTCAATCACAAGATTTTTGAGAGCCGCAAACGGGTTTGAAGCAAGCTTTTCTTCTTCTCGCTTCTGCTCAATCTGAGCTGCATGACCGCAATCCTCTTCATTCAGATTGCAACCGCATACTGGGCAAAGTCCCTTGCAGTCGGACTTGCACAGTACAACATAAGGCGTCTCCATAACAAGCGAAGGCAAAAGAGCCTCTGCAAGATCGATGGTTTTATCGGCATTTACTAAAACGTAATCTGCCTCATCTTCATCATCTGCAGAAATTACAGGCTCTTCAAAGAGATAATACTCATCTACCTCTGCGTTTAAAGAGAGATGTGCGTCCTCAAGACAACGGTCACACGTACCAACTGCGTCAGCACGAAGCATTCCGGTAACCAAAATGCCCTCACCTGCGTTGGTAAGCACTAGATCAAAATCAATTCCCATAGGAAGAGAAAATTCATGCTCCCCTAGCTCATACGAATCTTCATTGAGATGACCCGCATAAGAAACGGTATCGCCTGCATTTGCAAGGCGATCATCTAGTGCATAAAGAACTGGTTGCATTGGAATTACCAGGCAACGTTATTGCTGGTGTTACGAGGACCAGAGTTCTCATCAAGTGTCTGACGAACACGAGAGACTGAATTTGTCAGGCTCTTGAGGTTCTCCTCAAGGTGAGCAAGAACGGTATCTGCATACTCCTCAGCGTTGTAGCGAGTATCGCGCTCATACTGCTCTGCCTGGTCACGAATGCCATCTGCCTGCTGCTGAGCAAGGCGGACAACCTCCTGGTCACCAGCAAGAATCATAGCCTGCTGCTGTGCGTCAGCAATGATGGATTCTGCCTGAGCACGCGCGCGCTCAAGGGTCTCATCCTCTTCCTTGATGATGCGACGAGCGGTTGCAAACTCTTCTGGGAAGACACGACGAATCTCGTCAAGCAGCTCGTAGAAGTCCTGGGCATCAATAATCTTCTTGTTACCGCCATCCATAAAAGGTGACTTAGCCTCAGTTACCATCTGCTCAATCTCAGATACAAGGCTCTCAATTTCCTCGCCTGGCTGCATCCAGGGCTCCTTTCAATCCAATACATAAGCTGTGTTATATGCAGTTTTAGCCCTTATGAGCACGACGCATAAAACACCTTTTTAAGAATGTTAGCAGAATATAATGAAAATGCAGGGCAAATATACTTAATTACCGCAATTATGCAGAGCATCAAGCTTTTTAATGACGTTCTTTGGTACCAAAAATGATACATCTGCGCCCATAGCTGAAATTTCTCTCACAATTGAGGAAGAAATATAGCCGTACTCTGGACTAGACATAACAAAGACGCTCTCCAGCTCAGGAGCCATATGAGCGTTAAGATCTGCCTGCTGCAGCTCATACTCAAAGTCTGTCATAGCTCTCAGGCCTTTAACAACACCACCTACGCCGCGAGCATTGCAGAAATCAACCAGAAGACCTTCCATA
>JAGZWL010000055.1:0-8020 GCA_018378955.1 Atopobium sp.
GTTCTTGAAGATGCCGGATTTGAGGCGTGGATTGTGGGCGGCTGGGTGCGAGACGCTCTACGCGGCTCATTTGCCCATGACATTGACATAACAACATCGGCAACGTGGCAGCAGAGCAAAGCGGCTTTTGAGGCTGCAGACATTCCTGTGCATGAGACGGGCATTGCATATGGAACCGTTACTGCTGTTGTCGAGCAACGCCCTATTGAAGTTACAACGTATCGCTGTGATGGTGAATACTTGGACGGTCGTCGTCCTGATTCTGTGCAGTTTGTCTCTCGTATAGAAGAAGATCTTGCGCGTAGAGACTTCACTATTAATGCAATGGCATATCACCCAAAGAGGGGATTGCTTGATCTTTATGGCGGTCAAGAAGATTTATCTGCACGTGTAATTCGCGCTGTTGGGGAGCCTAAGGTTCGCTTTACAGAGGACGCTCTTCGCATGCTGCGTGCCTTGCGGTTTGCATGCAGACTCTCGTTTTCAATTGAGGAGAAGACACATCAGGCACTTACTGAGTGTGCGCCGCTACTCTCTCAGGTTGCGTCTGAGCGCATTGGCTCGGAAGTAGCTCAAATGGTTGAGGCTGGCCATAGTGCTCATGCTATTAAGCTGGGTTTTCCTGTTCTAGCGGTAGCAATTCCAGAGCTCTTACCGTTGCAAAATTTTGACCAGAGAAGCCCTTATCACGCCTATGATGTGCTGGAACATACTGCTCGGGTATGCTCTGCAGCAGAGGCTCTTACAGCAGGGTGTGCTACTCCAGCTCTTAGGTGGGCGGCGCTCCTGCATGATATTGCAAAGCCAGAAATGTTTAGCGTTGACGCAGATGGTAGAGGTCATTTTTACGGTCATCCAGAAAAAGGTGCGGTTGTAGCAAAGGCTCTGTTTAAGCGCTTAGCTTTATCGCAGCATTTGAGCAATGAAGTTTGTGCTCTTGTGGCGTTACATGACTACGATGTGGACGTTACAACCTCGTCACTCAGGCATATGATTGCTCTGTTGGCTGAGGCAAGTAAATCGGACGGCATTGCTCTTGCGTATGACCTTTTGACGTTAAAGCAGGCAGATGCCTTGGCAAAGGCAAATCCATATCGTAGCTACGCAGTAACGCTTGAGGCAATGAGGACCCTTCTCTTACATGAGGCAAAATGGGGAATTGCTCAGCGTCCACAAGAGATGTGCGTTTCGGGTGCAGAAATTATGGAAGTGCTCTCGCTTCAGCCAGGACCTGCTGTGGGCGTGTATCAACGTAAGCTCTTTGAGCTTTATTTAGCAGGTCAAGTGGAGAATAGAAAAGAAGATCTTCTCGCCATTCTTGCTCAGGGTAATTGGTAAAAATAATAAAGAGTGCCAGATTTAATCAATAAAAAAGTAAGGCCTTTGTATTTTTATAGGTTCGGTAAAACGGTATAGTAGGCATAAAAAATTATCAGAGAGGCGTCATTTTATATGACGGATAGTGTCTTATGGGGGAGTTCATGGGCGAGAAGCGCGATTATATTACGTTAGAAGTCATACATCACAATGCTTATGAACAGCAGCCTACAGAAGAACCCGAGACTCCAGCGCCTTCTAATTCTCATATTCGTGCCGAGGCTCGTACTAAGAAAAGTGCAGCTACACGTAAGCGTATTATGCACGAGACAACCAAGCTCATGCTTGCTCGTGGAAATACCAATTTCAAAATGAGTGAGATTTCAGATCGTGCTCGTCTTTCAAAAGGTGCGCTGTATTACTACTTTTCCGATAGAGAGGCCCTTTTGCAGGCAATCTTTGACGAAAGTGTTGATGAGCTTGCAAAAGATATTGCGCATACCATTGGTAATAAGCCTGCCTCAAAAGAGACGCTTCATGCAATCATCGCTCAACTTGCTTCTCATATTCTGCCTGACTCACCTTTGGTTTTGGCTTTAATTAACAAGCTTGCAAGCTCTGAGCAGGCACTTATTACCAACATTGAGGGACCGCTTTCTCGCGTTGTTGTTCTTCTTGCCAATCAGCTTGAGACGGGAAAATTGCAAGGCTTTATTCGTCAGGGTGTTGATTCAAGACTTGCTGCCTGTTCTATTACGGGTGCATTGGTTCTCTCGGCCATTGGCCTGATGGGAGAGCGCCACGGTGCGGAGGGTTCTGATGAGCTTGCACAGAATCTGCTAGATATGACACTTGCTGGTATTGGAATAGACGAGTAATCATACGAGTTTTTGTATAATGCCAGCTTAACTATGCAATTTAAAGAGCATCCTTGTGGTGCTCTTTTTACAATTTTCTTGACTGATCCTGCTCAAAAGTGTCTTTGGTGGGTATAGTAAGAGTGGTTGCGCGTAGAAGAACGCAAATATTCTGCATAAGCAGAGAAGCCATGCGTGAAAGGACAGTTCATGGCACACAAAAACTATTTGTTTACCTCAGAAAGTGTTACTGAGGGACATCCAGACAAGGTTTGCGATCAGATTTCTGACGCAATTCTTGATGCAATCCTGGCAAAAGAGGCAGAGCTTGAAGAGCGTGGATACGTTTCTCCAAGTGGTGTTCCTGCTTGCTTGGACAACGTTCGTTGTGCATGCGAGACTTTTGCGACTACAGGAACTATTGTGGTAGCTGGAGAGATTCGCACTCAATCCTACGTTGATGTCCAGGAGATTGTTCGCAATACTCTCAGAAATATTGGCTATGACCGCGCTAAATATGGTTTTGACTGCGAGACCTGCGGCGTTTTAAGCCTCATTCACGAACAAAGTCCCGATATTGCTCAGGGCGTTGATCAGTCCTATGACACGCAGGCAGGACGCACTACAGATCCGCTTGATCTTATCGGCGCAGGCGATCAGGGCATGATGTTTGGCTTTGCCTCTGACGAGACCGATGTCCTTATGCCAATGCCAGCTTACCTGGCTCAGCGTCTGGCTCAGCGTCTCTCAGAGGTGCGTAAGTCTGGCGAGGTTGAGTACTTGCGTCCAGATGGCAAAACTCAGGTTACCGTTCGTTATGAGGACGAGAAACCCGTTGAGGTCACAGCCATTGTTGTTTCCACGCAGCATGCTCCAGAGATTGAAGACATGTCTGTTATCAAGCAGGATATGATCGACCACGTTATTGCACCTGTTATGGGTGAGGTCAACATTGCTTGGGATAACGCTGACATTTACGTTAATCCAACTGGCCGCTTTGTTGTTGGTGGACCTATGGGAGACACAGGACTTACCGGTAGAAAGATTATTGTTGATACCTATGGCGGTATGGGTCGTCATGGTGGCGGCGCTTTCTCCGGAAAGGATTGCACCAAGGTTGACCGTTCAGCAGCATATGCAGCGCGCTGGGTTGCCAAAAACGTCGTAGCAGCAGGCCTTGCAAAGAAGTGCGAAGTTCAGCTTGCCTACGCCATTGGTGTTTCTCATCCACTGTCTATCATGGTTGATACTTTTGGCACTGGTATTGTTGACGATGCTGTTATTGAGCAGGCTATCGAGAAGGTCTTTGATCTTCGTCCTGGTGCCATTATCAGAGATCTTAAGCTGCGCCGTCCTATCTTCTCTAAGACAGCAGCATACGGACACTTTGGCCGCAAAGATCCAGACTTCACATGGGAAGCAACTGATCGTGTTCAGGAGCTTAAGGACGCAGTTTCTGCACTTCAGGCATAACGTTCTTACAAGGTAATCTTGTATAACCTCATAGAACCTTCTTCTAGCACCACCTCAAAACCTGGGGTGGTGTCTGTTATTTGTGTGATACCTCTGAAGGTTCCAGGTTTGTAGGTACTGGTAACAGCGTTGGAGTAATCAACAACGTTGTTCAGAATAAGGACATACTGTACGTTAAGGTCGCGTGCCGTTTGAAGTACCTCGGGATCGCTGGAAATGCGATTAAGGCGTTTACGAAGAATAGCGCTTGCGGGACGTTCTGAAGCGTCATAGCCGTTAGGGAAGCGCCAGAGCACATGTAAGTCGTTAGTGCCATATGCCCAGAGACTGCCATCTTGAGGTAGGTTTGCAATAACAGCACCTGCAGGAACGGTAAGCTCCACGCGACGTAAAAACTCCAATTCTTCCGATGTCAAAATGTAGTGATCACCATAGGCCTTCTCGGAAGCCTGTTTAAAGGCAGTAGCAGCAGGAATTGGCTTTTCCGATTTAAGGTTTGGCATAGGAACCACATAGTTGAGCACAACCACACACGCAATAACTGCGCCAGCAATCAGAGGTTTAGCCCAAACGTTGCAAAAGACGCAGGTCTGAGCTTTAGTCTGAGCCTGAGAAGTTCTTTCTCTCCAGGAGGCAAACGTTTCCAGAGCAGCCTCGGCAAGGGTGGCCAGGCCAAGCGCTGCTAGTGGAATTGCCATAATGACGCAGCTTGCCGCAATGCGGAATGGATCGGTATACCAAAATCCTGAGAGATATCCCTTCAGAGGAACGTCAAACGTAATAATAAAAATGCAGAGTATAGACAGGTACATAAAGGCAGATACCATCCATCGAGCCTGCTTGTGCTTAAACGTCCATACAGCGCCTACAAGCACGCAGATTGAAAGTATCGGTTGTGGAGAAACAAGCTCTCCACCTGCGTACGACTGTCCAATAAAGTCCATACCAAGAGCGTGCAAAATAGCATCTTGCAGGCTCGAGTAGGCGCTCCACCAGAAATTGAGAGCCACGCCTCGAACAATCAAAACGTAGTAGAAAACAGACCAAATAACCAGCGCAAAGATAAAGAAGACGTATGCCAGCGTGACAGGCTTGATTTGTTTTCCAAAGAGAACAACTCTGCGTTTTGACTCTCCAATGCGCGCAAAACTCCAAGGTAAAAGCACAACAATTGACGAGAAAATCGTGGAAGGATGCAAGATAAAGAGGGTAATCAAGCCAAGAACAAATATGACAATAAGCCAGATAAGGTCGTGTTTTGGTGTTTTTGAGCGAGTCATCTGCATAAAAACCCACCAAATAGAAGGCATTACACAGAAGGCTACGGTGTTAGGAAAGATTGGTCCATAGATAAGAAGCGACCAAGGGAAAACAAAAAACGCTAGGCAAACAAAAGCTCCACTGATAAGCGCAATGCGATGTTTAGGAAGAACTTTTGCAATAAGTGAGCAGATTGAGAGCGGAAAGATAATTGCTGCACTGACAAAGTTGAGTGCATTACCTGCAATAGGAACGGTTGTAGAAACAAGCTGCGTTGTTAGTGCAACAATGATGTTCCAGCCTGAAGGATAAAATCCCGAAGTCCCCGGTTCCCAAGGGGTAATTGAAGCTTCTACGGTGCTGTAGAAGTCATAGTGAATTGATGAGTACTTTTGAGACTCAATCATTGCCTGCGTGACATCTAAGTGATGCACAATATCCCAGCCCTGTACAAAGGAGCTGGCAGAGGGCAGGGTTGGTAAGAAGAGAAACCCTACGGTAAGAAGACCAACTGCAACATACAGAAGGGGCATCCAGAAAGGGAGTTCTTCGCAGATGAATGCTGGTACAGGGTTGGTTGATCGCTTGCCAGCGCGTATTGCTTTGGATTTGTTGGGTTTCTCGCCTCTGTGGTGCTCTTTGTGTTTGGGTGCAACATAATAAACGTAGCCATTGACCAGAACTGCAATAAGTAGAGGAACAAGAACCATTACAGCCAAGGGGATGGGGATATTTAGAGCGCTAAAGATCTCTCCCTCAATAAAGTAGAGTGCACAGCTTACCAAAGGAGCACTAACAAGTGCCCAGGGCTTTGGCATGCCGGAAGCATGCAGCAAAATGACGCCCGGCACATAGAGCAGGGCAACAATGACAACTACACTTTGGAAGAACTCAAGCCACATCCTGATCCAATCAAGGTGTTAGTAAAAATTCTTATACTTCTGGGTCACACGACTGGGCGTGACAGCCACTTTGAACAGACTGGTCTATTTTACGATAGAAGCAAAAGTGGTGTTGAGATAAACAAAAAGGACTTCCGAAGAAGTCCTTGAACATTTGGTAGCCCGTACCAGATTCGAACTGGTGATCTCCGCCTTGAGAGGGCGGCGTCCTGAACCGCTAGACGAACGGGCCATGTATGACTGGGAGGACATGGCTGGGATAGAGAGAGTCGAACTCCCGTTGACGGAACCAGAATCCGCTGTCCTACCACTAGACGATATCCCAAGATGTCATCCGTGCGCATCAGCGCGAGAAATAACTATAAAGGAGACTCGTCAGAGATGCAAGCAATAATTTCAAGAAATTCTGTTTGCAGCAAAAAATATTATACAAAACGCATCTCTAAGCGCAAGGAACGTCTCTCGTATTTGAGCTGAGCATGCGTTCTGCATCAATAAGCGCCTGGTCAAGAGGGGCACAGCCGGTGCAACTTGCGCATGCGGTAGGAGCGCTTGGAGTTGCGGCAAGACCACCTTTAGCTGTTTCTCTGAGAGAAACAGGGAGCGCGGCACCAACTTCTGCCATAGCGTGTGCAACCTCATCAAACGGAATTGGGTTACCAACGCCCGCAAGAGCAAGCTGAGAAGAGCTTACGGCAGCGGCTACACCAATAGCGTTTCTATCTTGGCAAGGATACTCAACCAGTCCTCTGACAGGGTCACAGACCAGTCCTAGAAGGTTAGAGATAGCAATAGAAGCAGCGTCCAAGCACTGTTGAGGAGTGCCACCCAAGAGCTCAGTCAGTGCAGATGCGCTCATGGCAGCAGCAGATCCAACCTCTGCCTGGCAGCCGCCCTCAGCGCCAGAAACACTCGCGTTGGTGGTTAGAATAGCTCCAATAGCACTTGCATTCCAAAGTGCAGAGATAACTTGCTCGTCGGTGGCACCAATCTCTTCTGCTACCGAGATAAGTGATCCTGGTACAACGCCAGAAGCGCCTGCAGTAGGAGCGGCAACAATAACACCCATGGTTGCTGAGCGCTCAAGTACGGCCATAGCGTACGCAACGGCTCGTGTTTGCGTGGTGCCCATAAGCGCACTTGAGATTACCGTTGGGGTGTTTGCTACGGTCTTGGCCTGGCCGTTGAGCAGGCCACCAATGGACTGACGAGGCGTCTTGATAGTGTCGTGAACCTCATCGCGCATAATCTCAAGAACGTGAGCCATCTCAGCGTCTACGTCGGCATCTGGTCGCAAGTCCTTCTCGCGCTGGCGCATAATCTGGCCAATAGAGGCTCCCGTCTTGGAGCACCTGGCGAGAAGATCTGCGCCGTTGTCAAAGGCTCCTGAAAGCACGTCGTTTGTGACTTGTGGAGCTGCTCCTGGGATGGAAACCTGTGCGGCATACGAAACGTGAGGTGCCAGCTGAAAGAGGTCGAGGACTTTCTGCTCAATAGGCTCGTCAATCTCAAAGACAGTGTGAGCAAAGCCGCCACGCTCTGAGCGGAAGGTGCGCATAGTTGCAACATTGATGTTTTGCGTGGCCAAAATAGTAGTGAGAGCTGCAAGAACACCGGGCTTATCGCGATGTGAAACAAAAATAGTGGGCATATCGCCAGACATGCGAATGCGTACGCCATTGACGCCAGAGATGCGAATACGACCGCCACCTACGGACTCGCCCATAACGGAAACGTGGACGTTATCTGCACCGTAGAGATGAATTTCTACGGTGTTTGGGTGCAGAGTTTCGTCGTCGCCCTTCTCAATAACGCTGTAGTTAAGATGGGCTTCTTCTGCCAAGGTAAGTGCTTCACGGACACGTGTATCATCTGGAGCAAGACCCAAAATACCTGCAATCAGAGCGTAATCGGTGCCGTGACCAAGGTGGGTATGAGAAAAGGAGTTATAGAGCCAAAACTCAACGCGCTCCAGCTGCTTTGGTGCAAGCGAGCGTGCAACCAGAGCAATGCGCAAGGCTCCTGCTGTGTGCGAGGAAGAGGGACCCACCATAATGGGGCCTAGGACCTCAAACGCAGACATAGAAATCATAGCTACTCCAAAACTAAACAAACGATAACGATAAAAGAGCTGCAAAACCATCTGTTTTACAGCTCTTGTGTGGTTTTACTTTTGATACCCACTTACGCTTGGAAGAATACGCGGCAGGC
>JAGZWL010000056.1:0-7953 GCA_018378955.1 Atopobium sp.
TGCGTCTTCTGAAAGAAGCTTTTATCCATTGTCTGTGACCTCCTTTGCATCTGGCTCTGAAATACTCAATCGAATGTCTTTACCAGTCTGCTGAGCAGCGGCTTGAGTGGAAGGATGCTCGTAAGATTGCTCTTCTACAATCTCTGGTTCTGGCACAACCTCTTTTGACTGAGACAAAGACGCACCTTCTTCATCTTTTGGCGAGAAGGAACTTGGCTTGATAAAAGAAAGATTAATGCTAGAAACGCAAGGTCCGCACACGATAGCAAGACCAGACTGAAGAGCGTTATAGAACTCAGAGCCCTTTGCAGTGACATCAACAGGCTCTTTGGGGAGAATATCAATCTGTACAGCTACAGAATTGTTCTTAGAAATCTGCACGTTAACACGGTGTGCAAGGCAAGTTCCATCTTCTTCAATAATATGGGCTGCCTGAGAAGAAATGGCATCTTTAGTGACGGAGATTGTTCCGCCTTCAACTGTTGCAACCGTGAGCTTTACCGTTTTTCTAATGAATAGAGCTCTGAACAACACCACAACAAGACCAAAGATGCTAATAGCCGCACAAGCGTTAAGAGCAATAAGGTAGGGCTTGGTAAACAAGAGATTAGTTGCCTGATGTGTCCAAGGACCAAACCACGTTAAAGCAAGGGCTAAAAACACAAAAGCACTTGCAAAAACATAGAGTATGTAGCAAAAACGCTTGAAGCCGCTCATGGCACCTCCACTTTCTTTTATATAAACAGTTTAACCCCAATACCGGACAAAAAGAGAATATAAAAACTGCCTCCCGGCGGAAGGCAGTTTTTAGTCTGTATATACCGTTAGCAGAAAACGAACTTAAGCGTTCTTCATAACAACGGAGCGAACAACTCCTGCTGCATCATCACAGGAATCCAGAACAGTCTCCATGCGGTCAAAAATACGAAGCCAAGCAACGGTGTGACGACCAGGCATTTCATCACGGAACAAGCGAGAGAGTGCGTTGTGGTAAATAAGGTCTCCCTCGTCCTCAACATGTCCTACTGCAATAGCCTTCTCCATTACGGTAGGATCTTTCTTGTAATCACTCAGAACACTCAGCATCTCCTGGACTGTCTTGCATGCGCGAAGGGTAAGCTCAGCAAGCTGCATAGCCTCTTTACGAGTATCGTCAACGTTAAAGAGGTCAAGACGCTCTGCAACAGAATTCATTCCGTCAACAATGTCATCAAGACGAAGCGCCAAGTCAGAGATGTCCTCACGCTCAAAAGGAGTAACAAAGGAAGCGTAAAGCTCCTTCATAATGTGCTGGACCTTCTCGTCACACTCACGCTCGTAAACCTTCATCTGAGGAATACGCGCGGCAGTCTCAGGATAGCCTTCCATAATGACCACATACTCTTCGGCGGTTTCTACAATTTTGTCGCCAAACTCGCGGAACATAGTGTAGAAGACGTCCTCTTTTGGCTTACCTAGCATGAATCCTCCAATAAAGTTGAGTGGTTCAATAGAACTCGTAAAAGACAGTTATACGTACTTAGAAAATCATCAGGAACAGTTTTGCAAAAAGAAAACCAATAAGTCCGCAGCCAGGGAAAGTAAACACCCATGCTGCTACCATTTCTTTTGCAACGCCCCAGTTAACTGAACGAATATTTTTTGCAGCACCCGCACCCATCATGGCGGTCATTTTTGTATGAGTTGTTGAAACAGGAAGACCGGTCAGTGTGGAAAGCAGCAAAGATGCAGATGCCGAGAAGGACGCAGCAAAGCCCTGATAACGCTCAAGCTTTACCATTTCCATTCCGACTTTTTTAATAATCTTTCTTCCGCCAATTGCGGTGCCGATAGACATAAGAGCAGCACACAGTACCTGCAACCAGAGCGGAAATACATCTGCACCAGCAGCTCCATGACCTGCGGAAAGTGCAATTGCAAGCATAGCAATGGACATGAACTTCTGACCATCTTGTGCACCATGCATAGCAGCAACAAATGCTGAGCCAACAACCTGCAAATGACCAAACATCTCATCAGCGCGCTGTCGATCAACGTTAACGCAAAGCTTGTTAATTGCCTTAACAATGATCCAACCAGCGGCAAAACCTAGTGTGGTCGAGAAAAGCAGGCCAATTAAAACCTTGCTCCACTCGCCCCAGTAAACTGCACCAAAATCACCATGAATAGCAAGTGCTGCACCGGTGAGACCTGCGATAAGGGCGTGTGACTCAGAAGTTGGAATACCTAAAGCCCAAGCTCCTACTGCCCAAGTAACAATACCAACACAGCCTGCGGCAAGAGCAACAAGAGCCTCATGGTTATTGCTACCAAAGTCAACCATACCCAGAATTGTGTCTGCAACTGCAGTTGAAATGAGGCACATAGCCACCAAACCAACAAAGTTGCATACAACACTCATGATAATTGCATGGTTAACTTTAATTGAACGAGTTCCAACAGCCTCTGCAATAGCATTAGCCGCGTCGGTTGCACCATTTACAAAAATGCATCCAAAAACAAGGACAACGACGAGGGCCAAAAACGGATTGGCAACCATCATCTCAAAAAAGTGTCCGAGGGTTATCATTCGGTACCTTTCAAACCACTTTCATAACGGGACAATGATAATCGAAGTATCGTTCAATTATGTTTAAAAACATTCGAATAGCTAAATCAGCGCAAGTTGTTTCTTACGCCCTGCCTTCCCTCTTATGAAAAATGCAACCTGACCCGGGAGAGCTACCCAGTTAACCCAGAAGAGTTGCCTCAAAAGGACACCTCAGGTTACTAGGCAAGCTTTTTGATAATAGCTGCAGTAATTCTGGCAGAGCGCTCAGAAGCCTCACGCTCAAACGTCAAATAATCAACGCTTGAAGTAGTGCCGGGCTTATCGGACATAAGCCTAATCACCACAAACGGTGTGTGGTTAAGCCAAGCAACCTGAGCAATTGAGGCACCCTCCATCTCGCAACAGTCAGCACCAAACGTTGTGTAGATGTGGTCTGCTAACTCTGATGAACTTACAAACTGATCCCCTGAAGCAACGCGGCCAGAAATAACCTGCAGTTGAGGAGCTACTTCTTTGGCTGATGCAAGTGCGCGCTCAATAAGACTCTCATCTGCTGTAAACGAGAAAACCGGAAGACCTGGAATTTGACCAGCGGCAAAATTGAGAGGACCAACGTTCATATCGTGTTGAACTAAATCTGAGGAGATAACAATATCCCCAACCTGTAGCTCAGGGTTTAAAAGCCCTGCAATACCAGTATTAATCACGTGTGTTACTGCAAACGTATCAATCAGGATCTGTGTACATGCTGCTGCATTAACCTTGCCAATTCCCGACTGTACAACAACTACAGGAACATCTCCCAAAAGGCCTTCAACAAATTGCATACGGGCCTGATCATACGTGCGCTCAACGGTCATCTGCGCTTTTAGTAGCGCAACCTCTGGCTCCATGGCTCCAATGATGCCAATCTTCATATTAAGCTCCTACTCCTGCAAGCCAACTAGAACCAGCCAGGGCTCTTACAATTTTGTCTCGTACACTCATTTCGTTTGCGTCGTCTTTGATGTGAACATGAATGATTACCTTGATGCCTGTCTCAGCAATGCTTGATGCTTCAACCTCAATAGGAAGTGTTCTATCAAGCTGAGGTGCAACTACCTCTTGAACAATTTCTGTTATTTCTTGCGTTACCGCATTCAGATCAACGGTTGGTTTAAGCACTATAGTAATGGGCACCTCTGTCATATCCCACCTGGTACGATGCGCAAGTGCTGTTTTATTAAGTACTGAATTAGGAATGATGTCTACCCTACCTCCACGAGCACGAACTATGGTAGAGCGCCAATTCATGTCAATAACCTCACCGGAGATAGTTCCGATGCTTACCTTATCTCCAGGTTTAACTACACCTCCCAGCATGAGACCCAATCCACCAACCAGGTTAGAAATGGTATCTTGTAAACCAAAAGAGAGGGCAATGGACGTAACTCCCAAAGCGGTCACAAACGCTGTTGGTTGAATACCAAAGACAGGCTGTAAGACAGCAAGAATAGCAAACGTCCAGATAACTCCACGTAGTATGTTGACAAAAATAGATGCTGACGGCAGCTTTGAAGAGTCCAAAGCCTTTTTTGAGAGTTTTATTGCAAAACGCTCTACAAGAAAAGCCACAAGAAACACAACAACAAAGATAACCAGCTTAAAAATGAAATCTTGTGGAGTGAGGCCCAAGATCAAGCCGTCATGCATCAATACCATGGCTATCCCTCAATTTTAACTATTGGAGCAAAGCCCTTCATGAGCTTCTTTGTCTTATTAGTACGCGTAAACTTAACCTCAATAGTATCGCCCTGAACTGCCAAAACAATGCCTGGGCCAAAGGTCTTGTGAGAAACCTGGTCTCCCACAGCAAAACTTGCAGAAGCGCGGGCTGGGTCTTTCTGAATAGGAGCTGTACGTGGAGCTGGAGCACCGCCGGTAGAGCGCGTGCGAGAACCAAAAACGTTTCCACCGTAGACCTCGGAGCCGCGACCAGAACCAAAGGTTCCATGACGGTCTCCTCGCTTTGCCCAACCAACTCCAGAAAAACCTGCAGAACCAACACCAATAGCTTTTACATGCTCTTGAGGAATCTCTCCCACAAAACGCGATACAGGATTTGCCTGAACAGAGCCGTAAGTCCTTCTAGTAGATGCGTATGTTAAATACAGACACTTGCGCGCACGCGTA
This sequence comes from Atopobium sp., assembly GCA_018378955.1. GTDB lineage: Bacteria > Actinomycetota > Coriobacteriia > Coriobacteriales > Atopobiaceae > Lancefieldella. The sequence continues at coordinate 4,724 of JAGZWL010000056.1, forward strand.
ATAGCAACATAGGCAAGTCTGCGCTCTTCTTCTAACTGAGCTGCTTCTGCCTCATAATTTGCATGAGGGAAGATTCCCTCCTCCATACCAGCAACAAAAACTGCAGGAAATTCCAGACCCTTTGCAGCGTGAATGGTCATGAGCGTTACTGCAGAGGTAGAACCATCCAAGCTATCCAGGTCAGAGCGAAGCGCCAGCCATTCCATAAAGGCCGGGAGCTTCTCTGCCACAACCTGTGGATGCAAACTCTCCTCCTGAGGCGCAGGAGCCGTCTCTACAGCAGCACCAGCGAGTGCGCCGGTAGCAGCATCAAAACCAGCCTCACTTAGCGAAGCTGCATCTTGCGCATCAAGCGCTCCAGCTTCTCTGAGCTGCTGCAGGCTCTCAAGCGTTTCTTCAACATCGTCGTGAGACTCATCAAACTCTGCTGCAACACCAAAGAATTCTCGAATGTTCTCGATACGTCCGTCAGCCTCAATGGTATGCTCCGCCTCAAGTGCACGAATAAGACCTGAGCGGTCAATAATTGCCTCTACAACCTCATCAAGCTCACCATCAATATGGCGGCCATGCTCAATAGCAGACGTAAACTCTACCAGCGCATTTCTTACCTTTGCGGTAAAAATGCCTTCTTCCATCACGCATGCTTCACATGCCGAGAAGAACGACAAGCCGTTATGCAGTGCATATGTCTGAATCTTCTGAATACTGGTTGCACCAATACCGCGACGAGGCGTGTTAATAACACGCAGCGCAGCCATATCATCATCTGGATTGACGACAACTTTGAGGTACGCCATGACATCTCTGATCTCTGCGCGATCAAAGAATCGAGTACCGCCAACAATCTTGTAAGGCACACCAGCTCTAAGCAACATATCTTCGAGAATACGAGACTGGGCGTTGGTGCGATAGAACACGGCTATGTTGTCGTACGATGTACCCTTATCGTGCAGTTTTTCTATCTCGGAGCCAATCCACGCACCCTCATCACGCTCATCAGATGCCTGATACACCTGGATTTTCTCGCCGTCTCCCTCATCGGTAAAAAGACGCTTTGGCTTGCGGTGAGAGTTGTGCGCAACAACTGCATTGGCAGCGGCCAAAATATGGCCCGTTGAGCGGTAGTTTTGCTCTAGCTTAACTACAACTGCTTCCTCATAGTCTTTCTCGAACGCCAAGATGTTTTTGATGTCTGCTCCGCGCCACGAATAAATGGACTGGTCATCATCGCCAACAACCATAAGATTGCGATACTTTGATGCCAAAAGCTTGGTAATTGCGTACTGGACGCCGTTGGTATCCTGATACTCGTCAACGTTGATATAACGGAAACGCTCCTGGTACTTAGCAAGCACGTCTGGGTACTTGGAGAGCAGCTCAAACGCCTTGATGAGAAGATCATCAAAGTCCATAGCATTAGCTTTATCTAAGCGCGTCTGAAGCGCACGATACACACGAGCCACCACGTGATCCATAGGACTAGCTGCCTGCGACTCAACGTCATCAGGATACAAAAGCGCATTCTTAGCAGCAGAAATCTTGGAGCGAATGGAGTTGAGTGGGAACTGACGAACATCAATATCCAGATCAGACAAAATGGTCTTTACCAGGCGTTTTGAATCGTCATCATCATAGATAGCAAAGTTAGGCCCATAGCCAAGACGCTCGCCATCTTCTCTAAGCAGGCGAACACACATAGCATGGAACGTACAAACCCACATGCCGCGAATATTGTTAGGAAGCAGCGCCTCAAGGCGCTCACGCATCTCCGCTGCAGCCTTGTTAGTAAACGTAATAGCCAGAATCTGCCAAGGACGAACTCCCTCGTCAGCAATCATGTGCGCAATTCTAAACGTCAAAACACGCGTCTTACCCGAACCAGCTCCTGCAAGAACCAACAGAGGTCCCTGAGTTGTCATAACCGCCTGATGCTGGGCAGGATTTAAACCTTCAAGATCAATCTGCATTGAGCCATCCTTGTGTCAATCATTCTTAGAATAAAAGTGTACCCCGATAACCGGACATTAATTGCGCCACTTTGCTTACACTCCACAATAAAAAACCGGCCTTCGCAAGAAGACCGGTTTATCTGCAAGAACATGTCTATCGGATCCATGCTCACGTATAGCGAGAAGATCTTCTAGCCCAAACACTTGCCTTAGTTCATGGAGTTTGTCTGACGGCTCTTTGCGCGAGCAACAACAGCCAGTGCAATCACGCCACCTGCGACACATGCCATAACAATAGCGCTAAGCGAATGATTCTCATCACCAGTGTATGGAAGCACAGAGCCTCCATAATACGGGATAGCTGCAGGATTTGGAGCTCCTGGGAAGCTTGGTGTCAGAGGACCGCCAGGGTTGCCTGGGATGCTTGGAGTACCAGGATTCTCTGGAGTTACAGGGTTTTCTGGGGTAACAGGAGCAACTGGCTCTGGCTCCCACTCTGCAACAAGAACAACCTTAGGAGTAGTGGTAGTAAGAGTTACCTGGTCTCCTGCCTGGTAGGTAGTACCGTCAAGCTTCCAACCCTTGAAGATGTAGCCATCACGAGTTGGGACGGTCGCAGAAACAGTCTCGTTCTTAGGATCAGTAAGAGAATCAGCGGTGTTGCTATCAATACCAAAGTAACCGCTCTGTGCTGCAGGAGCACCAGTACCGCCGTTTGCGTCGTAGCTGAGCTCATACTCCTGGTTCCAAACAGCAGTCAGAGTATAAGGGCTTCTCATATTAAAGACTGTAGTCTCAGAAACATAGCGCTTATCGCCAGCTGGGTTGTTGTTTGCATCTGCAGGAACAGCAGATGCACCAACGTAGCGGAAGTGGTTATCAACGTAAGAACGCTTCCAGAACTCAAACTTATAGCCATCGCGGACAGGCAGGTCCTCAATGATGTTGTACTCAGCAAAGCCATAAGTACGAGGGTTATTTGGAGTCTTGGACTCTGTATAAGTTGCGTTGCCATAGATGGTGCCGCCATTTGCGTCATAAATGAGCTGGTTAACTGCAGATGGTGTTGGAGAAGGTGTAGGAGTTGGGGTGGTCTCTGCAGGAATAACGTGGATGTGATAGCCAACCCACATGAGGTGAGTGGTGTTACCACCAACGTTAGCAGGGTCCGTTGAATCTCCCTGCATGGTAACAAGGAAGAATGCGGTAGCAGGCTGGTTAGCAGGAGTTACCTTACGACCTGTGAACTCAAAATAGAACTGACCACCGTTGTTAGTA
>JAGZWL010000057.1:0-7942 GCA_018378955.1 Atopobium sp.
GCGGCGAGAAGACCGGGACCCATTGCCATCAAGATGTACTTGAGGCTGTTTTTGTTGACCGGAGCCTTCTCTTTAGATGTGCGTTTGCCCTGCTCGATGGCGTCCTGGCCAGCCGCGTCCTGCTCTGCAGCGGCGCTCTGCTCTGCAGCAATGTCCTGCTCTGCGGCTGTGCTCTTTACCTCTGCGTTCTCTTGCGCCATTTACATCACGCTCACAAGCGAGAGAGCGTAAGAGAGGACGAAGAATGTCACCACCGAAAGGCTCATGGAAATCAGGGTAAGCGTGAGACCTGAGGTTTCCTGGTTTTTCTCCTCACGATGGCGAAGTACAGCCAAGAAAATTGGGGTTAGCAGGAAGGAAATAAGCGTAGAGCCTGCTGCTGCACCAAAGATCTGAATAATGGTCTGGTCAAAGAGCGCGGCGTAGAATACGCCTGCATTTGGATCATAGGGATGGAACAGAGCCTCTAGCAGGGCATGGGCTGCGGCACCAAGGATGCAAATGAGTCCGCTGACCAGAAGACCCAGTAGAAGCGAGCGGAAGGCAAAGCCCAAGATAGAAGGAGACTTCTCGCTGCCAGGATCGTCTGTGAGGAAGAAGTTTGTCACGTAGTTGACGGTATTCTCGCTCAAGTTCAGCGAGATTGGCATGGTAATAGTGCAAAGAGCTGCGAAAATACCCATGGTTGGATTAGATGTTGCAGCCGTTCCTACAAAGGCAGCAATCACAACGGAAGCAACCCAGAACAAAAGCCAGAGGTTGCGGTGGAGGAACCAAATAATATTGCGGCCACGGTCACCAGAATCGGAATCGCTTCTACCGCCACCAACAATCTGCAGGTCCTCAGCGTGCTCCTCTTCAAGAACGTCAAGGGCGTCGTCGACGGTAACAATACCCAGCAGGCGGTTATCGTCAGAAACAACAGGCATGGCCAGCAGGTTGTATTTTGCAATGTTACGAGCAACGTCCTCCTGGTCGTCCTCTGGTGAGGCGGTGACCAGGTTCTTATTAGCAATCTCCTCCAGACGAGTTTCTGGCTCGGAGACAATCAGGCGGTTCAGCGTAACGGTTCCAGACAGGCGGCCATCCTCGTCAGTAAGGTAGAGGTAGCGGACAGTCTCAAAGTCTTCGTCCAGGTTACGCAGGCGATCAAAGGCGTATGCAACGGTCTGGTCCTCAGGAACAGAAAGCGCCTCGGACGTCATAATACGGCCAGCGGTGTACTCACGGTATCCCAGCAGCTGCCTAATAGCGCGCTGCTCCTTAACGCCCATCAAGCGTAGGAGTTTCTCGGCACGGTCATAGCTCAGCTCGGAGACAAGTTCGGCTGCGTCGTCTGGGTCCATCTCGGACAGGATGCGAGATGCTTCTTTTTCGTTCAGGCCGCCGATGAGTTCAACTGCCATAGCGTCGTCGTTGAACTCTGCCATTGCGCCGGCTCGCTGCTCGTCATCAAGCTGGGCAAACACCTGGCTACGCAGGCGAGAGTCCAGGCGTTCAATAATGTCAGCAACGTCAGCAGGATGCAGCTCGTCCAGCGTCTTGTGGGAGACGGAGAGCTTAACGTTGGAGAGGTCACGCTCAACCAGGTCCATGTAACTCCACGCAATGATGCGCTCCTGCATGGGATGGCCCATAGCGCGCGCAATGCGGGTGACCAGGTGCTCAAGCTGGGGAGAAAGGCTGCGCAGCAGACCGCGTGCACCAACCTCCGCGCCCAGAAGGCGCAGCTGCGTTGAGCTGGTATCGGAGAGCTTGAGGTCATTTACGCGGACAACACGAATGCCACGCGTATCAACAATCTGCTTGTTCAGAATATCTCGGGCGAGATGAACCTCGTTAGGCTGCAGGTACGAGAAGCGAATCTCAGTTGAAGGTACCTTGAGCCTGATGACGTCCTCATCGTAGGTATCAACATACTTGCGCCAAGAAATCATCATTGGCGTGCGGCCAGGGCCCATAAAAGCAAGGGAAGTGATGCGAGGAAAAACTTCTCCGGTAGCAATTCCAAGGTCGGAGACAGAACCGATCTTCTCGCCTTCTGAATCTAGAACCGGATTACCCATTAACTGGGAAAGATAAATCATGTGTGCTCCTTACATGCGTCCGAAGACTAAAGCGTGGCTTTGGCGAGAAACTCCGCGTAATTACCACGGGGACTGCATTGCGATTTCACCCCTCACGGTGCAAATCGGCACACCGCAAGAGGTCAGCGACTGTGAGGTCGAGGTTTCATGCTGACCTTTCTCTTCATCCAATAGAACGTGAATTGTGCTTGCGAGGACAATTCACAGATGTAACTATTTTAACGATTTTCCTGCAAGGCTGTAAAGACTCTTCACATAATCTAGCTGCTCGGATTTGGTTGTAGCCGGCGTACGAGCAGCGCGTGGACAACGGTCAAACGGCGTACGAGCAGCGCACGACCAGCACGCGGCCAGTGAACAGCCAGCTCAATCCGCGAGGTAACGCTCTGCACAAAAAAGCCCGGTACCTGCGGAATGCAGATACCGGACTGTACTAGTACAAAGGGTAAACGAAGCAGCTCTTAGAACTGTACGTTTGGTGCCTGACGAGCGGACTCGTCGGTAACCTGGAAGCTTGTACGTGGGGAACGTCCACCAGCAAGAAGGTTGTTTGGGAAAACAGCGATGATGTTGTTGTAGTTCATGACAACATCGTTGTAGCTCAAGCGTGCATAGCTGAGGCGGTTCTCGGTGTCAGTAAGCTCTGCCTGGAGCTCCAGGAAGTTCTGGTTAGCCTTGAGCTCTGGGTAGTTCTCAACAACAGCAAACAGGTTGGTCAGAGCATTGGAAAGAGTGCCGGAAGCCTGCATCTTCTCTTCAGGAGTGCGAGCGTTTGCGACTGCAGCGCGAGCAGAAGTAACTGCCTCAAAAGTCTTAGACTCGTGAGCTGCGTAACCCTTAACGGTGTTGACTAGGTTAGGGATCAGATCGTTACGACGCTGAAGCTGCGTATCGATAGCTGCCCAAGCGTTATCGCACCTGTTGCTTGCGCGAATGATGTTGTTGTGAATGCTAATGGCCCAGAAAACCAGAAGGACAATAACTACAACTGCGGCAATAATCATGCTAAATCCTTTCAATCACTGACAATCCTGTGTCAGCCATCCATTTGGACAGGTTAATTATACCCAAAAGTAAAAATCTAAGGCGTTTTTAATTAAAGCTTTTAACTTGCTAACGAGTCTTTTGGTAAATGGAATGCTCGCCCACACACTGGCGAGAAGAACGTTGAGCTAGAAATGACGTGGAATGGAATGTAAGTTCTGAAGGCAAAACGTTAAGTTGAGGTCCGCCAAAAAATGGCGGAGAGGGAGGGATTCGAACCCTCGGAACGGGGACACCGCTCAACGGTTTTCAAGACCGCCGCATTCAACCACTCTGCCACCTCTCCAAAGCGGTAATATCCTACCTCATAATTCAGTTTTTTGCGAGTAGGGGATTTGGTGAGTTCGGTTTTGCTTCATAATTAAGTGAAGACAAATTAGTGTCAGGTCGTGACAAGTTTTCGTCAGAATCGTGACAGAACAGCGACAGATTAGTAGCAACAACCAGACAAGAGAGGAGCGGCTATGAGTGACGAAGCGCAAGAGCCTTTGACCCCACAGGCTGCTCTTGATCAGCAGCACATGAAACTTGCTCTTGAACAGGCTGAACTTGCAGCTCAGATAGGAGAAGTACCTATCGGCGCAGTTGTGGTGTGCGATGGAGAGGTTATTGCCGTTGCACATAATCGTCGTGAGATAGATAACGACCCTTCTGCACACGCTGAGTTTCTCGCCATGCAAGAGGCTTCAAAAAAGCTTGGCCGCTGGAGGCTTTCGGGCTGCACGGTGTACGTGACGCTGGAACCTTGCTTGATGTGCGCAGGATTGATGGTCAATGCTCGTATTGATCGCTGCGTGTTTGGCGCGTTTGATCCCAAGGGCGGCGCAACGGGCACGTTGTTTGACGTGAGCGGTGATCCAAGACTTAATCACGAGTTTGCGGTCTCAGGCGGAGTATTAGCAGACGAGGCATCTGCACAGCTCAAAGCGTTCTTTAAAGAGCGTCGTAAAAGCAAAAGTTTGGAAAAATAAGAAGTCTGGAAGAACTATTTAAAAGAAATTTTGATTCCAGTAGCGTTTATCAGCAAAGCTTCCAGACCAATGAAGATTATTACAAGAATGAGCTTTATAGCCATTGAGATACTGAATACAAAAGATAGAGACGCGCTTACTAATAGAAATAATGCAAATACAGAGAGTGTAATCAAAATCAATTTGTCATTACTTTCAGCGTCTTGAGCCTGAACTGCGTCTCCTTGGATATTTTGAACAGTCACATTCTTATTAAAGACTATGGAAAGTGTGATAAAAGAATTTATAAGCACGAGGAGAGCATAGAGATACCAATAGTTGTAAGAAACGAGAAAATAAAGAAAGCACCCAGATAATACAGTCCTAAAAAATGAAACTTTACCCGTTCTATAAAATGTATGAAGACCTGCAAAACCGCCAATAAAGGCCAATAACCCATAGGCTAAGTAGGGCTGGTATTTGCTCAAGGTTGGTTGTTTAGATAAATCCCTGACATCCGTCTCAGCCATAAGAGCCTCCAAAGTATGCAATAAATACTCTTATAAATTAGTAAAATAATTTATAAGAGTATTATATCACAATATGGAATAAATATCATAAAATGTTCTTTGAAGAATGGACTGTAGGTTTTAAACCACCTGGAAAATGAAGAAATCAAGGTAGTGACTCTCGGGAACACCCCAAAGAATTGGGTGGTCAGGAGCTTGCTGTCGCTCTTCAATTTGTTTGAGCTGCACGTTAGTATGGTGAGCTGCCTCGGCAATTGCCTGGGCGAGAAGATCTCTGGTCATGAAGTGTGAGCAGGAACAAGTTGCCAGGTAGCCACCTCGGGGTAACAGTTTCATGGCTGCAGCGTTGATTTCCTTATAGCCACGCATAGCGCTTCGAACCTTGTCGCGTGTTTTAGTGAATGCGGGTGGATCCAGAATGATGAGGTCAAACGGACCTCCTTCTGCTTTGAGCTGAGCGCGGTTGCTGGCTAGTCCAGGTAGGTATTCAAGAACATTTGCGCAGGTAAAGTCCATGCGGTCTGCCAAGCCGTTGAGCTCTGCGTTCTGGCGCGCAAGGTCAATGGCAGTTTGGCTGACGTCTACACAGCGGACAAACTCCGCTTCTCCCGCCGCGGCGTTCAGGCCAAACGGGCCAACGTGGCAGAAACAATCCAACACACGGCGACCTTGTGCAAGCTGACGAACTGCTCGACGGTTGTATTTCTGATCCAAGAAAAAGCCGGTTTTTTGACTGTTCTCCAGGTCAAGATTAAATTTAAGTCCGTTTTCGGTTGCAAGAACGTGAGTTGAAGGCAGGGAAAGGAGGCTTTCTGCAATCAAGTCATTCTCGTCCGGTGAAGAGCCTGTCCACCAGCCCTTATATTGCGGAAGTCCCTCTTTAAGACGCGAAGGAGAATCGTTTCTTTCATAGATGCCATCAATTACCTGGCCGTCTGCAGAGAAAACTTCAAGTAGCAGAGGATAGATAACTTTGCGCAGACGCTCCATGCCAACGGTTCCTACCTGCGCAACAAGCACATTCTCGTAGCGGTCAACGATTAAGCCAGGAAAGCCATCAGCCTCAGAGAAGATGACACGGCAGCAATTGGTATCGGGCTCAGTCCCAGGTAGAGCGCGGTTTCCCATAGTGGTTTTACGATGTTCCCACGCCCAGCTAATCTTGCGACTCCAAAACGCTTCGTTGAGCCTATCGTTGGCGTTTCTTGTCACAATTCTGACGCGAATCTTGCTCATTTCTGATAGAAGACCGGTTCCCTGGTAAGTACCGTTCTCTTCAAAGACATCAACAATGCAACCATTTTGAGCACACTCGCCACTTTCTGGAGATGGCTCTACACGGATGACCTCGCCCTCAAAGACCCAAGGATGTCCGCCTGCAAGTGCACGAGCAGCTTTCTTGGTGATAATAACCTGTGGATAAGGGCGGAGTTGCTTCATGATGGTCCTTCTCGCGAGAAGTGCTTACAAAAGGCCGGGTGCTTGTATGTGCCCAGCGTCGATGTTCAAAAAGTTACATAAAAAAATTGCAGAGAGCCATAAGAGGGAATATTGCCTGCTTGATAGCTGCGGAGCGTTTGTCGGGAGAAGTTACATAGAGAAGAATTGCGGCAAATTCCATTGAACATACAGCAAAGGTTACAAGCACTTTACCTGCTGGATTTCTGGTAACCATTAAGAAGACGCCTACGAAGACCTCAATGGCAAGAAAAAGATTGTAAAATCCCTGATTAAAAGCCATTTCTTGAGTATTTTCTGCTTCTTCTTTTGTCATGTTAAAGGCCTTGAGCGCGCCGTCGGAAGTCCAGGCAAATGACTCTAGATAAAACACGACCACGTGTAAAACTGCAGCTCCAAGAGCAAAAATTACACCAACGTTACTAAAAGGACCCATGTTTTATTCCTTTACTGTATTAGCCGACTGCGTCTGATTATAGATTACGTGTGTCGGCCATATCTGCCGCCAAATCCAAATCCTTTGCCTTTTGACCTTGAGCCCGAGAACATCGAACGCGTGGTCTTGGTGGTAGAGCGGGAGTCTTGGAGCATAATGCGACCCGAGTCATAAGAAAAGCCAGGTAGATCCCATGTAGGAATGAGCGCTTTTGTGAAATACTCAATTTCTCTGAGCGGCGTGACCTCATCTGGTCCCATAAAAGTGAATGCCTGACCTGTGGCTCGTGCACGGCCTGTTCGGCCAATACGGTGAACATAATCCTCGGGGTCAAGCGGCACATCAAAGTTAATGACCGCGTCAATGCCCTGGATATCAATGCCGCGACTCATGACGTCGGTTGCAACAAGAACCTGAATGGCGCCACTACGGAATCGCTCCAGCGCTCTTGCGCGAGCCTTTTGCGGACGGTCCGCATGCATAACATCAACCTTGAGACCTGCGGCTTTGAGATTTTTGTAAATGCTGTCAACGCGCGACTTTGTCCTACAGAACACCAACACACGCTCTGGCGCAGGATCAAACGAGTCGATAAGCGCCTTTAAAAGCTGCGGCTTTTGCCCCTGAGTGATCGAACATAAATGTTGCTCGATTGTTGCCGCAGTCTGTACGGTTCTTGCAATCTCAATGCGCTCTGGATCTTTAAGTAGCGCGTCTATAGTCGATGTGATTGATGCGGGGAGCGTTGCCGAGAAAAGCAGCGTTTGGTGCGCCTTAGGTAACTGCTCCATAATGCGATGAACGCTTGGCCAAAATCCCATGTCAAGCATACGATCCGCCTCGTCGAGCACCAGTACCTGGATGTTCTCAAGGCTTGTATGCTTCTTGTCGAGAAGATCTATCAGGCGGCCAGGTGTTGCCACCAGTACATCGCAACCTTTTTGCAGCGCGGTTATCTGGTGCTTGTAGCGAGCGCCGCCAGTAACAATGACGGCCTGCTGACCAGTGGATGTGCAAACGCTCTTGGCAACAGCATCAATTTGAGCAGCTAGCTCTCGCGTTGGCGTGATGATGAGCGCGCGGGGATAGGCGTTTCGTTTGACGCCGCCGCGTTTGGTGTCACCACGCTTGGCGTTACGCTTGGCACTCGCGTTGGGCCCAGCGGCTGCGTCGCGCTCCTTGGCGTCGGGGTTCTCGGCCTCATGGGGTTTCTCGACAGCAATGCGCTGCAGCGTAGGTAACATAAACGCCGCAGTTTTACCTGTTCCCGTTTGCGCTGACGCAACAACGTCCTTGCCCGCAAGGACGGCGGGAATTGCCGCGGCTTGCACGGGAGTGGGCGCGTTGAACCCAAGTGTTGCTACGCCTGCCAGAATTTGCTCGTTTAGCCCGAGCTCGGCAAAAGTTATTTCCATACAAACAAGTATACTTATGTGC
>JAGZWL010000058.1:0-7771 GCA_018378955.1 Atopobium sp.
TATATTCTTTAAAACGATTTCTGCCATGATAAAACCTTTCAGAAATGCCTATAGCTTGCTGCAATACATTGAGATTTAGCCTTTTACCGCGCCAGAAATGACACCATTGATGATGTAGCGCTGGCACAGCAAATACATAATGACAATTGGGACAATAACCATCATGATGCAGGCAAACATTGGACCCATCTCTACGCGTCCATATCCACCTCTAAAGTACTGAATCAGAATTGGGATAGTTTGGTATTTGGTTCTATCCAGTACGAGGTATGGAAGCAAATAGTCATTCCAGACCCACATGGTTTCGAGAATACCAACAGAAATATACGTTGGCTTCATAATAGGTAAAACAACATGGAAGAATGTCTGAAGTGGGTTGCAACCATCAATAGTTGCAGCTTCCTCAATCTCAAGAGGAATGGTCTTAACAAATCCAGCAAACATGAATACTGCTAATCCAGCGCCAAAGCCCAAGTAAATGAAGCAAATATTGAAAGGAGTATTAAATCCAAGCGTGTTTGCCATATTGGACAGCGTGAACATAAGCATCTGGAAAGGCACTACCATCGAGAAGACAAACAGGTAGTACAAAATGTTGCTAATGCGATTTTTTACACGAACAATAAACCATGCACACATTGAGCAGCAAACCAAGATCAGTGCTACAGATGTGATGGTAATTACTAGAGAATATCCAAAGGCTGCTAAGAAACCTTGCTTCTCTAAAGCGGCAATGTAGTTAGCAAAGCCTGCAGAGTTCTCTGAAGTAACAAAATCAAACGCCGTGGATGTAGTGATAGTTGTTTCTTCTTTGAATGAATTCATCAAGATCATAACCATTGGATAAATCCATGCAAGAGAAAGAATGGTAAAGAATACAGCAAGAATTTTATTAATGATTTTATCGCGCTTCATTATTGCTGCACCTCCCTCGACCTGGTGGCTCTCAGCTGAATCATGACAATACAAATAACTAGAATGCAGAAAATAACAGCTTTAGCCTGGCCGATACCCATCCACTTTGCTCCCTGTCGAGCGTAGAAGGTATTGTAGATATTAAGAGCAAGCATTTCGGTTGCGTGCTTAGGCTCACCTGCAGTAAGTGCTAAGTTCTGATCAAATAATTTAAAGCCATTTGTTACCGTCAAGAAAAGACAAATAGTAATGGTAGACATAAGGTTTGGAATTTTTACCTTCCAAAGTGTCTGCCAAGCATTTGCTCCATCAACTCTCGCTGCTTCAAGATAATCACTTGGGATAGACTGCAGGCCAGCAATATAAATGATCATCATGTAACCAACTTGCTGCCAAAGAGTAAGAAGAATCATTCCCCAGAATCCAGCAATGCTATTAAGTGCAAGAAGCTGCTCGCCCACAATAGAAAGCGCGCAGTTAATCAAAATATTCCAGATGTATCCCAGAACAATGCCGCCAATAAGATTAGGCATAAAAAAGACAGTTCTAAATGAATTGGTACCCTTAAGGTCTTTTCTAGTTAAGGCAAGCGCAATTGCAAGCGCTAATACATTAATAAGAACTGTTGAGACTAATGCAAATAATGCGGTATACCAAAAAGCATTAGCAAACTGTGGGTCAGAGAAAGCTGCTACATAGTTATCTAGACCAACTGGTTTAGCATCGCTAATGGTAATAAATTTACAAAACGAAAGATAAAATCCCTGCACAAACGGAATCATAAAGCCAAACAAAAAAGATAGCGCAGTAGGCAGAACAAATAATGGCCACCACCGCTTCAACATCTTAGCCATAGAGATATCCTCCAATAACAAGAGACGAGAAGAGAGATCTCTCTTCTCGTCTCTCACCAATCAAAGCATTACTAGAAGGACTACTATGCGTTAGCCTCTTTTTCAGTCTTCCAACCGTCAACAAATGCAGACTTAACAGCATCCCAGTCCTCTGTTCCTGCTGCATAGCCCTTAAGTGCACTGGAGAGATTGTTCTTCCACTCCTGAGAAGGAATGTAAATGAAGTCCCAAGCAACAGACTCATTGCCCTTCTTTGCATACTCAGCTGCAATGTTTGCAAGAGCATTCTTAGTTGCCTTTGCGTTCTTGAATGGAATGGTGAAGCCCATTTCCTCAGCAATTGCAGTGGTAGCTGTATCAGAAGTCACGCACCAATAGATAAAGTCAAGTGTTGCCTTCTGAGAAGCGTCGTCTGCCTTGGAGCTTACGCACCAATAGTTCTCGCCGCCGGAGCACATACCCTGCTTCTCTTCACCCTTAACACCAATATAAATTGGAATCATACCAAGAGCATCGTCACCAAGCTTCTTGATGTCATTGTATGCCCAGGTACCGTTCTGGTAGAAGACTGCGTCGCCGTTAACAAACTCTGCCACAGCGTCATCACCAGTCTTGCCAGAAAGCTCTGTTGGGCTGCATGTGGCATTGTTGATATAGAGATCAAAAATCTGCTTGTAGTTAGGGAGATACGTTCCCTTGATTTCCTTAGCCTCAGGATTACCAGTATCCTTGAACTCATAGTACAGAGGAAGATTTGCAAGGTGTGTGGTAAAGCGCCAGTCAGAACTGGAATCAAGGCCAGCGCTAGTGAATGCGCCCTTTACGCCAAGCTCTGCTTTGCGAGCCTGAATATCCTCAACGACCTTCTTCAGTGAAGCAAAGTCCTTGATGTCGTCTCCCTTATAGCCAGCCTTCTCAAGCAGCTTCTTGTTGTAGATAATGCCGTAGTCTTCCTCTACGTAGTCAACACCGTAGACAACGCCATCCTCCTGAAGCTTAAGAGCATCATTAGTGAGCTCATCCAGAATCTTGGCGCCCTTAAGGTCAATGCAGTAATCTTTTACGCCAATAAGACCAGAAGGTCCATTTGTCTGGAACAGTGTTGGAGCTACAGAGGCGTCCTTGTTAATCTCAGACTGGAATGTCTGTGCATAGGTATCAGAAGCAGCAGTTACTACCTTTACAGGAACCTTTGTTTCCTCAGTATACTTAGCTGCAAGATCTTTCCACTGCTGATCAGCCTCAGGCTTGAAGTTTAGAAAATAAACTGAACCGTTTGCAGAATCAGACCCTCCCTGCTTTTTGTCGTTAGTTCCTCCACATGCGACAAGTCCCAGTGAGCAAAGAGCTGATGCACTTAAGGTGACAAACTGCCTACGATTGATACCGGACATAAGACTCCTCCTTAGAGAGTGCTCCTAACCCTTTGCTAGGTTGCATCTCTTCTCATGATTTTCATAAGCTATGCTTTGATACACGTTCAAAACAATTTTGCTTATGTCTACAAAATAAAAGTATATTAGTATTAACGAGTTGTTTAAACAACTTACTTCTGAGCGGTATGAAATTATCGGTAAATGGTATGAAAGGAATCATTTTATGTAACTTTCATTTTATAAAGCTACTATCTAATCAAGAGCAACTTGAACATGCAACTCCAACCTTCAACAGCACGTTAAGGAAAAAATATGCCAAGCGCACGATTTAATACGATTTATCATGATTTAAAAAATAAGATCTTAGACGGGACATATGCGTATGAGTCCTATTTACCAACCGAGATGGAGCTTACTAAGATATATTCCTGCTCCAGAAACACCGTTCGACGTGCGCTCACACTTCTGTCCGATGAAGCTTTTCTTCAGCCTATTCACGGTAGGGGCGTACGCGTTATTTGGCAGAAAAAGCCAAGTGAAGTTATTGGCTCATTAGAAGGACTTGAGTCCTTTCAAGAATATGCCCACAGAAACAATCTAGTACCTGATACAAATGTCATTGTCTTTGAGCACGTTCCTTGCACAGACAGTATTTCTCATCAAACTGGTTTTAAAGCAGGAGAAGAACTTATCCACATTGTTCGAATCCGTAAACTCGACGGATCTTCTCGCCAGATAGACAACGACTACCTTTTAGCATCTGCCGTTGGAAATCTAACCATTGCTGATGCATCAACGTCTATTTATGCATACCTAGAAAACACGCTTCATATGAAAATTCTAAAGAGCAAAAGAACAATCAGTGTTGAACTGGCAACTGAAGAAGACCAGCAACATTTAGAGCTTGGAGATTTTAACTGCGTTGCAGTGGTGGAAAGCCATTCATTCAACTCAAAAGGCGTTATGTTTGGCTTCACACAAACTCGTAGTCATCCAGAAACGTTCTGCTATAAGGTTATTTCAAAAAGATAATCTGCGGTTAAATGTGCAGAATAAATTTCTTCTCTAGTTTGTGGAAGACGGTATAGCCAATTACGAGGGCAAGAACTGCAGAAACAAGGCAGCCTAAAATGGTGCTTGTTGCAGGAAACTTCTGGAAAAGAAGGCAGTCTCTAATAAATGTTACAAAGTGGAACATTGGATTAAAACGCTCAATCTGAAGCATCCAAGGCGACATGATATTAACGGAGTAAAAGAGCGGTGTACCATACATCCAGGCAGTGGTTACAACGCTCCACAGGTGGATAACGTCTCTAAAAAAGACTGCAAGGGCCGAGAGAAGCATTGCAAGACCGATGCAAAAACAAGCCAGAAGCAGCAAAGCAACAGGTGTGAGCAATGAATAAATTGTCAGCGGAATGCGGAAGACAAGCATAACAATGCCAACAGCAATGAGCGAGAAAAGATAGTTTACAACCGCAAAAAGCACTTTCTGAACAGGGAAAACAACACGATTGATGCGAACCTTCTTAAGCAAGCTAGATGCATCAATAATTGAGCGCATTCCCATAGTGGTTGCATCGTTCATCAGCTGAAACGCTGTGTTACCCAGAATAAGATACAAAGGATAGTTCACAACATCCTCGGCGCGGTTGCCTAAAAAAGTAGAAAAGACAACTGCCATAACGGTCATCATCAAAAGTGGGTTCAAAACTGACCACACAACGCCCAAAATGGAACGGCGGTATTTGAGCTTGAAGTCTTTACTTACCAGCTGACGCAAAATGAACTGATCGCGCTGGTGTGTTGGATACCATGCATCTCGAGCAGAAACAGCAACAAGACTTGCACTTGCACTATTAGTATTTGCAGAAACTACACTTGTGTCCTGCGCATTATTAGTTTGTGTTGAAGACTCGCTCACGCGCTATCCTTTTCTACCGATTTCTGTATGGTTTATCCTAGCACAGACAGACAAAGCCGTTTAAACTTGAAACGTTGTTGAACTGTTTTCTCCACTATTTTATTTTGATATGTGGTGACAAGACTATTTAGTAACAGCGCGCTCAACAGCAGCGCTTGTAGAAATGGTGCAAAATGTCTCAATCCCCTCTTGGACGCACGCTTATCATTGCTAATCCGGCTGCTCATAGCGGTAAAGGCGCAGCTGGTGCAGAGTTTGCCCGTCATTTCCTTACCAGCTATTCAGCAGCAACGGATGGATACGAACTCAAGCTCACCACAGCTATGGGAGACGCTCGTATCATGGCCGCAGAAGCCGCAGATTTTGACACGGTTGTCGCACTTGGCGGAGATGGCGTCATCCACGAGGTGGTCAACGGCCTCATGACCTTATCGCCAGAGGTGCGTCCAGCACTTGGCATTATCCCTATGGGCTCGGGAAACGACTATGCACGCACCTTGGGCATGAAAATTAACGACCCCGAAGGCGCGTTTGCACAGCTGGTTCGCGGCAAGGTTAAGCAGCTAGAGATTGGTCGCATCAACGACGTCTACTTCATGGAGACCATGTCGTTTGGACTTGATGCAGCTATTGCAGCCGACACCACAAAGCGTCGCGCGAACAACTCCTCTACCGAGGGCGAGGCGCTCTTCTTAACCTCGGGTCTCAAGTTTATGGCTGCAGGTAGCAAGGGTTACCCTTGCACCGTCTCGTTTGATGGCGAGAAGGACATTGATCTTCAAGCGCTTATCATGGCCTTCCAGGTTGGCCCTACGTATGGCGGCGGCTTTAAGGTCTGTCCGCATGCGCAACCTGACGATGGCCTTCTTACCGTCTGCTACAACACTAAAGTGCCTATCATTCCTCACCTGCTGGCTCTGTTTGGCCTGGCAAGAGCTGGTAAACACGTCAACTCCCGCATCATTGAGGAGCGTCACCTTAAACATGCAGTAGTGACCTTCCACGAGCCTGTCCCCGTTCAGGTTGATGGCGAGGAACTCCCCTTTGCAGAACAGTTTGTCATTGAGGTTATTCCCGCTGCACTTTCCGTGATTGTTCCCTAGCGCACAGAGCGACTCCTGCGCCGTAGGTCGCGTTTCGAGGCTCGGGCTTTGCTGATTGCGCATTGCGAGAAGATCGATCTTCTCGCCAAAAGGTTTAACGTTAAAGAAACAGGGGCACCTGCCAGCGCAGATGCCCCTGAATTTGTATCGTGTAAGCTAAGATTTAGCAACTAGAACTTAGCGAGCTTCACGCTCAAGCAGAGCCTTAACCTCAGCTGCGGTATCAAGCTCCATGACGCGAGCAGTGAGCTCATCTGCCTCAGCCTTTGTCCAAGCAGCAATGGTCTTACGGGTACGCAGGACAGATGGTGCAGAGACGGAGAACTCGTCCAGACCAAAGGAAAGAAGGACTGGGATGAGCAGTGGATCTGCAGCAGCCTCGCCGCACATACCAACCATGATCTTCTCCTTGTTGCCCTCGCCGATGAGGAACTTGAGAGAACGGAGAACGGATGGCTGGTAGACCTCGTAGAGGTAGGCAACGCGATCATTGCCGCGGTCAGCGCACATGGTGTAACCGATGAGGTCGTTGGTACCAATGGAGAAGAAGTCGCACTCACGAGCCAGCTTATCTGCAATCAGAGATGCAGATGGGGTCTCGATCATGGTGCCGACCTCAATGTCCTTGTTGTAAGCTACGCCCTCAGCGTCAAGCTCACGCTTGCACTCCTCAACAAGAGCCTTAGCCTCACGGACCTCATCAACAGTAGTAACAAGAGGAAGCATAATCTTGATATCGCCAAATGCGGATGCGCGGAGAAGAGCGCGGAGCTGAACCTTGTACTGTTCAGCATTGTTGAGGCAGTAACGGATAGCGCGGAAGCCCATGAATGGGTTCTCCTCAGCCTTCATGTTGAGGTAAGGAATCTCCTTATCGCCACCAACATCAAGGGTGCGGATGATGACGGGCTTATCCTTTAAGCGCAGAGCAACCTTCTGGTAAGCAGCAAACTGCTCTTCTTCGCTTGGAAGCTCCTTTGCGTCCATGAACAGGAACTCGGAGCGGAAAAGACCAATGCCCTCAGCGTCAGCGTCAACTGCGCCATTAGCATCATCTGGGTTGCCGATATTAGCAACAAGCAGAACCTTGATGCCGTCAGCAGTTACGGTCTCCTTGCCACGGTAAGCCTCAAGAGCGGCCTTCTCTGCAGCATAAGCCTCAGCCTGAGTCTTGTACTCAGCAAGCTCAGCCTCAGAAGGATTAACAACAACCTTGCCATTGGTGCCGTCGACAACAATAGCGTTGCCAGTTGCAACCTCAGAAGTGATGTTAGGAACAGAAAGAACTGCAGGAATCTCAAGAGCACGAGCAATGATTGCGGAGTGAGAAGTACGACCACCAGTCTCGGTAACAATACCTGCAACGTGGTCCTTATCGATGTCTGCGGTCATAGAAGGAGTCAGCTCATGGCAGACAATAACGGAGTTCTCTGGAAGTGTGGAGAGGTCAACAACCTCTTTGCCAAGCAGGTCAGCGAGAAGACCGGTCTTGACGTCAGCAACGTCTGCTGCGCGCTCACGGAAGAGCTCATCCTCCATGCCAAGGAACATGTTGTAGTACATGTCGTAGGCGTCGCTTACAGCCTGCTCAACGCAGGT
>JAGZWL010000059.1:0-7569 GCA_018378955.1 Atopobium sp.
GAAGGCATGCGATCAATTGCCCAGTCTTTTGAGTAAGCAGCAATGATGTCATCAAGATCATCTCTGATGCCATCTGCTCCAACTGCCAGTGACTGCGCATACTCGTCAAGAGGTCCCTCGGAGAGTGTATAGTCTCCGTCGAGGACCTCAAGAACGCTGCGATTAGTGGCTTCAGCCTGGAACAAAAGCTGTAGTGCTTGGCTACGGGCGCGGGTACGTCCAAAAAACTTAACGCTCAAGCCTACTCCTTAGGAAAAACAAGGCTGTCAATGTAAACATCAACGGAAGCAATACTGACGCCAATCTGCTCATTTACGGCAGTTGCAACAGCAAGTCTTACCTCAGAAGCAAGCTTTGTGAAAGGATAGCCGTAGAAAACGGTAAGGTGAACTCCAAGATGAAGCTGACCGTTCTCTACGCCTGCCTCAACAGCCTTCTCTGGAGCAAGGCTTCTGCTGGTAAAGACGTTAATGAGATTGGATGCCAGTGTATCGTTTCCGCCAACGGAGGCAACACCTTCAACACTTCCAGCAGCGCCGGAGACAACCGTTGAAATTACATCTTTTGAGATGCCGATGCCTGCTATACGAAGCTCTGTTTCAGCCATGTCTACCCCCTAAAAAAGACAAACTGTCTTTGAAATAATTACTCAATACCTGTTGGGCGCTTATGCACCCAAAGCATATGCGTTAAACGCGAGAAACAAACTTGCCGTCGCGAGTGTCAACCTTAATGCGCTCACCCTGGTTCAGATACATTGGAACCTGAAGCGTGGCGCCAGTCTCAATAGTTGCTGGCTTGGTGCCGCCCTGAACGGTGTCACCCTTGAAGCCTGGGTCAGTCTCAGTGATTTCTGCCTCAATGAACATTGGAGGCTCAACACCAAGAAGCTCAGTGTCTGCATAGAGAAGCTGTGCGTTATCGTTCTCCTTGAACCAGACGCTTTTCTCGCCAATAAAATCAGCAGGGACAGCTACCTGATCGTAAGTCTCGTTGTCCATGAAGTAGAAGGACTCACCGTCGTTGTAGAGGTACTGCATCTCTTTGGTGAGCAGAAGAACGTTCTCAAACTTGGTGCCAGCGTTGCAGGTCTGATCAATAATGCGGCCAGAACGAAGGTCACGAATCTTATAGCGGACAAAAGCGCCGCCCTTACCTGGCTTTACATGCTGGAACTCAACGATGGTGTAGTACTTATCGTTAATCTTAAGGCCAAGGCCGTTCTTAAAATCTGCGGTGCTGATAGTTGCCACGTCTAACTCTTTTCACTCGATAAAGTCGCGAGAAGAACGTGAATTTTCAAACTACCCGCGACACGTATATGCATGTTGGATTTTATCAGTTTCACGCCTTCCGTGCTGGCGGCTCTTGTGAAAATGCAAAATTTGCTTACTTCTTTTTAATAAAACTCTCTTTAATAAGGCGAGGAAGCTGTGGAATTGCCATAAGTCCGTGCTTAAAGACAAACCAGAAGTTTGGAGAACGTACGAGTTTCTCCTCACCTATATAGGCGCGAATTGCCCTGAGTGTTGCTTTATTGTCTCGTGTAGAAAACGAGTAGTTACCATTACTTTTAGTAAAGATAGCAAAGCGAGAAATGCTTTTGGTACGTCCCATAACTGAGGCGGCCACATGATCTATCTGATCCCAGGGAATCTGGATGTAATCTTCGGGATTTTTCTGGTTGTAGAACTCAAAGGCCTTATTGCCAATAAGGATATCGCCATACGTAGCTAGCCCATGGAATGACGTTGCCTTTGCGGTGAAATCGACCGTACTGTTTTGAGACTGAGCCATACAATCCTTTCAAAAAATGGGTCGCACCCATTATAGAGCGCGACCCATATTAGTGCGACTTTAAGTACTAGAACGTACTCTTACTCATTACATAAAGCCAAGGAGTCGACCAATAATACCAACGGCAAAGAGAGCCAGGATGATAGCAATTGGAGAGACCTTCTTCTTAAGCAGTGAGCAGCAAAGCAGTGTCAGACCAACAGCTGCCAGTCCAGGAACAAGCGAGTCAAGGTTGTTCTGAAGTGTAGTTACCTTGACTGGATCAAGACCGTTTGGTCCAAGAGCAGCGTAAAGCTTTAATGCTTGATACATTCCGTCTACTCCTGAAGGAATGCTTGTCCAGTCAATGTAGGCGCCTGCCTGCTGAGGAATGGTAGAAACAACTGGGGTAAATGAAATAGAAACCCAACGCTGTACCAGGGCACCAATGATAAACATACCAAGAATAGAAGCACCCTCAGTAATCTTGCCCAGCATGCCGCCAGAAAGATCGGAAGAAATTGAAGCGCCTGCCTTGTAGCCAAACTCCTGGGTGTACCACAGGAAGGAAAGGCGGATGACGTTCCACAGAACAAAGAAGAGAATAGGGCCAAGTGCAGAACCACCAGCGGCAATAGATGCGCCGAGTGCTCCAAGAATTGGACGGACAGTAAACCAGAAGACTGGATCACCAACACCGGCCAGAGGGCCCATCATGCCTACCTTAACGCCCTGAATTGCAACATCGTCAATAGGCTCACCGTTAGCACGTCCCTCCTCCAGTGCAAGGGTAACGCCCATGACTGGTGCAGAAACATAAGGGTGAGTGTTGTAGAACTCAAGGTGGCGCTTAAGAGCTGCTACCTGATCTTCTTTGTTTGGATAAAGCTTTTTGATGGCTGGAATCATTGAGAATGCCCAACCACCGTTCTGCATACGCTCGTAGTTCCAAGAACCCTGAAGGAACTGATGACGAAGAGCAACAGACATACGGTCTTTCTTAGAAAGCTGAATCTTATTCTCCATTAGTTTCACGCTCCTTCAGAATTAGTAGTTGTCAATAATATCGCCGAGCGGATCACCAGATCCGCCACCTGCGCCGCCACCCTGCTTAGCAAGGTCTTTAAGACCAATGTAGAGAATAGCAAGGCAAACACCAATAACACCAAGAGCAATAAGAGTGAGCTGGTTAATAGCAGCAAAGACAAAGCCAAGAGCAAAGAACGGCCAAACCTCACGAGTAGCCATCATGTTAATGACCATTGCGTAACCAACAGCAGCAACCATGCCGCCGCCAACTGCCATACCGCCAGTGAGCCACTTAGGCATTGCGTTTAGAGCATCAGTGACAATAGCTGGGTCAATGAAGCAAAGAGCAGCTGCAGGAACGGCAATACGTGCGCCCTGCATGAGGATAGCTACAATGTGCCAACGCTCGATTGCAGCAAAATCGCCCTTCTCGGCAGCTGCATCCATTGCGTGGACAATACCAGTTGCAATAGTACGAGCAATCATGGTAAGGAACAGGCCTGCTACTGACAGAGGAATTGCAAGTGCAATAGAGGTGTTAATAGCAGCGGTGGTGTCAGTATCTCCACCATTCAGTGCCAAAACCATAATAATTGCGGATGCAACAGATGCCAAAGCTGCGTCTGGTGCAACTGCAGCTCCGATGTTTGCCCAACCAAGAGCAATCATCTGAAGAGAACCGCCGAGGATAATTCCCTCAGCAGGGTGACCAGTCACAAGGCCAATCAGTGAGCAAGCAACCAGGGGCTGGTGGAACTCCCACTGGTCAAGAATACCTTCCATGCCAGCGAGCAGAGCAACAATTACGACAAGCAGTATTGTGATAGGTGTCATTTCTACCTCCTTCTAGTTACTTACGGGCGCCAAGCTCGGACTTAGCTTTTTTAAGCATTGCCTCAAAGTTCTCTGCGCTGTCTGCAGGAACCTTACGAACATCAAACGTTGTACCGCACTCGCGGATGGCCTCAAGGGTCTTTACGTCGTCCTCATCCATAGCAACTGCGTTGGTAACAACAACTTTGCCAACAGAGTGAGCCATAGAACCAAGGTTTGCTTCCTTGATTTCTACGCCACCCTCAATTGCGCGAAGCATATCTTGAGGAGTCTCAAACAGAAGCATTGCCTTGGTATTGCCAAAACGAGTGTCGTGAGCAATCTCAATAATCTTCTTAATAGGAACAACGTGGACATGTACTCCTGGAGGAGCTGCCTGAACAATCATGGTCTTGCGGAGCTCATCTTGAGCAACACCATCAGAGCAGACAATAATGCGATCTGGCTTGGTCATCTTTGTCCACGTAGTTGCAACCTGACCATGCAGAAGACGGGTATCACTACGAGCAAGAACAATCTTAAGCTTGCCATCACCAATAACGGTACCTGCAGGAATTGCTCCCTGAGGTGCTGCAGGAGCGGCAGGAACATCAGTAGGTGTTGCCTCTTGTGGCTCAAGCTCTTCTGGCTTAATCTTCACGCCCATACGAGCTTCAGAGTAAATCTCTTTTGCTACCTCAGCTGCGGTATCTACACCAAGACGAGAGCCATAAGCTGCAATAAGCATTGGGAGGTTAAGGCCAGTAACAGCAACCCAATCCTCTTTACCCTCTTCCTCAAGAACGCGAGAAATCTGGTTAAAGGGGGTGCCACCCCATAAATCAACCAAGAACAAAACGTGCTCTTGATCTTCAAGCGTGGCAATTGCTTCGAGAATCTTCTGGTGCAGGTCATCTGGGCCCATATCAGGAGTAAGCGTTACAGCTACAACGCCTTCCTGTGGTCCAAAAATCATGCTGCCAGAATCTTTAATACCCTCGGCAAATTTGCCATGGCTGGCTAGAACGATACTAACCACTTCTACCTCCTTCTTCTCCGCCTAATAAAACAAATGAAACTGTAAACATAACAATGAAAATAACATTTACTTTTCTGATTTTATTACATAAGTCTAAGACATACCTCCACTAACCTAACTCTTTTTAAATTTTTTAGGTTTTATAAGCTAATTTTTAGGCGAGAAGGTCTTCTCGCCCTAGGAGATACGGTAAAAAAAATACGGCCAGAAACCTAAAGCTTCTGGCCGTAAAAATTCTGTATATCGCGTCTAGTTAGCAGCCAACAGACACAAGGTCGTGTGTGGACTGAGTAAAGACATCGTAGCCGTCCTCAGTAACAACGCCAAAGTCCTCAAGGCGAATACCAAACTTACCAGGCAGGTAAATACCAGGCTCATCGGTAACAACTGAACCTGCTGCAATAACCTTGTTCCAGCGAGGGTTGAAGAATGGACGCTCGTGAATCTCAACGCCAACACCGTGGCCAAGGCCATGGCCAAAGTACTCACCGTAGCCAGCCTCAGAGATAACCTTAACTGCAAGGTTATGAATATCAGAACCAGTGACACCTGCATGAATAGCTGCCGCGCAAGTTTCGTTTGCCTTGCGGACAACGTCAAAGACGTGCTGCTGCTCCTCGGAAGGTGCGCCAACAACAACAGTACGGGTCATATCTGAGTGATAATCCAGGTAACCTGCACCGTAGTCCATAACAATCATGTCGCCTGTCTGAACTACGCGCTCACCTGGCTGTGCATGAGGATTAGCACCATTAGGACCAGAAGCAATGATGGAATCAAAGGACAGGGCATCTGCACCGTTAGAGAGCATGTAGTTCTCAAGCTCTGCGCGAATCTGCTGCTCAGTAAGACCTGGCTTAATGTACTTGCAGATGTGGAGGAACGCCTTGTCAGTAATTGACTGAGCGTGCTTCATAAGCTCAATTTCAGCTGGGTCTTTAACAATACGCAGCTCAGCAATATCACCATGCATGCGTGGAAGCAAAGCAGCAACAGAACGATCGCGCAATGCCTGCTCAAGGCCATCAAAGAACGCAAGATCAACGGTGTCCTCAATAGCAACTACGCGAGCACGAGCCTCAGCAATATGAGCGGCAACCCACTCGGTAGGAGTAGCGACTTCCTGGTCAAACTTCCATGGAGAATCAGCACCAAGGCGCTCCAGGAATGTGTTGTAGTAACGAGAGTCAGTGTGCATGAAGAGCCCATCCTGCGTAATAAATGCAGTATGTGCCTGCTCAAAGTCAAAGACACGCTCAGCGTCAGTCAACCAACGAAGGTCTGGGTTGTGACGTAGAACAACAGCGTCGTAACCCCTCTGAGCCATTACCTCGCGAAAGCGCGCAACGCGCTTTGCTGCTGCCTGTAAATCTGCCATTTCAAATCCCTTCTCGAGATGTTTACAACAAAGAGTTGCACCTAGTGGAGCCGCATCAGCAAACAGGCTCCTTACTGCAAGATGCGGCGCTTTAATGCGAAGCGTGAGCCTCACACCAAGCGCGGGCATGCTCGGCGAGAAGTTCCTCGTCGACCGATGCTAATCTTACCCTTCCAATAGACATTGGAATCGGCAACATAAAACGATTAGTAGAATGGAAACATTCTTGTTTGAGCGCTTCGATAAGCTGCTCAGAAGTAATGTCACAGGTAACAAAACCAATATTCAAGCGCTCAAGAATCTCGTCTTGGGCAAGCATATCGTCAAAAGAAAGCGCCTCTTTAGCTACTGCAATTCTTGCCGAGAAACGCAGTGCGTCTGCATAAAGTGCAGAAAGAGGCTGATCAGCTGGGATGAGCGGGCGAAGTGCCTCCACAAAAACCCAACCGTAAGGGACAGACTGCTGAATAGCAATAGCGGAAGAATCAGAGAGACGGCCACGGGTCTTAGTAGACTCTGCCAGCTGCTCTGCAACTATATCGGCAACTCCAGAGGAGAGGTTATCTGCTCTATCCCAAATGCGTCCAAACTCCGCCTCGTTATCAGACATAGCCGTTGCAACCATACATACCTGCGCAACCTTAGCGCTGTCATCGCAAAGATCCATAACCTCAAGATCTGCAAAGCAGAAACGAGCACAAGGCTTAGTGGTAACAAGACGCTGATGTTCATCGTCAGTAT
The DNA here is from genome assembly GCA_018378955.1 of Atopobium sp. Lineage (GTDB taxonomy): Bacteria > Actinomycetota > Coriobacteriia > Coriobacteriales > Atopobiaceae > Lancefieldella. Next base: position 6,777 of record JAGZWL010000059.1, read on the forward strand.
CAAGCGCGCGAGGAGTAATAGACGAGACAATAACTGCTGCTAAATCAAGTGGAACAGTAGCAAGGGAGACTCCCCCACACCACTTGTTTGCCACGTGATTAGCAAGAGAAATAACTCCCGTGTGGCCCACGGCAACTACCAGGTCATCAGCTGTGAGATGCATCTCTGCCAAAGCGGACAATACCTGTGCCTCAGCTGCCACCGTAGTTGCCGCTTCACCATCTTCTACATCAACGCGTGTGACGAGAAAACCGATGGTGGTGAGGTCTCTACGCAGCAGCTCAGCAAGGTCTTCGTCTGCCTGATTGCTGACAAGAAAAGCACAGCGATGAGGCCTTCCTACCGCAGTCCTCAGCTCAGTACCAAAGTTTGAAAGAACGCCTGCACCAGAACGAAGTGCAATAGAGCCACCAGGAATAGAAACCCACTGTTTAATCTGAACAGGTGGCAATTCCTCTTCGAGCTCAGCCTGGACATTGTCACTCATAGAAGACCTCTTTCCCAAAGCAGCTTGCCAGAATCAATGGCTACCTGCTCAAACGTTTTCTCACGAATATCAATAGTAATATCAGCAGCGGCCTCATAACGTGGACGCAGGCGCCTATAAAGCTGAGTAGCGTTTTCAAAGCTTCCCAGATCGGGACGCCTATCCGTGCGCTGAATTTGACGAAGCGAGTCAGAAAGATCACCGTCGAGAAACACGATGACTCCCATCTCACGCATAAGCGCAAGATTGACGTCCTTCTCGACAATTCCACCGCCACAGCTTACGAGCAGTGACTTCTTAGACTTA
>JAGZWL010000060.1:0-7561 GCA_018378955.1 Atopobium sp.
GACCGTAAGAGCGGTGGTTTATTTATTCTGCCTGGATCTGCTTTTGGTACCTCCCACGCAGGAGCTCGTTTCCTGCTCAGAGATCTGATTTCCAACAAGCCATATCTTGAGAGAACTGATGCAGAGTATGTTCTGTTGTCTACTTCAAATTTTGTTTTCAACTCTGATCTTACCGAGCTGCTTGACCAGCACCTTGAGTCCGATGCAGACATCACTATGATGACCTACACCACTCGTTATAACGATAGAGACGTTGTTGGTGTTGAGCTTGACGGTGACCGTGTAGTTAAAACGCACAATGGTGTTCAGCGCGGAGACGAGGCTTCTCTCGACTGCTTTATTATCAAGCGCGACCTGCTTATTGACATGCTTGATTGGTATAGAGCTACTGATTATCTTGATCTTTTTGAGGCACTCCACGCTGACTATAACCGCGTCAAGGTTCGCACCTTCCACTTTGAAGGTCATGTAGCATCTATCTTCTCAAAGAACTCTTATTATCGGGCTAACATGGAGCTTTTGAACCCCATGCCAGCAAATGAACTCTTTACTCCAGAGCGCTCCATCAAGACAAAGGCACACGATACTGCTCCTGCAAAATTTGAGATTGGCTCAAAGGTAAGTAACTCCACTATTTCTGCAGGCTGCCGCATTCGCGGAACGGTTACTGGTTCCATCCTTGGCCGTAACGTCATTATTGAGCGCGGTGCTATTGTTCGTGATTCCATTGTGATGGAGGGCTGCATTGTTAAGGAAGGCTCTGTAGTCGAGCACGCTATTGTAGACCGTTCTAACATTATTCCTGCAGGTACTGAGCTTCGTGGTACCAGCGAAGAAATTCTTATTCAGCGTAAAAACAATAAGAGGGTGGCGTAACAATGTCCCAAGTCTCCAAGCGTCGCAAACTTCGCGTTGTCTATGCAACTTCAGAGGTAGCGCCTTTTTCCAAGTCGGGTGGTCTTGGAGATGTTTCGGGCTCATTGCCACAAGCACTTAAAAAAGTAGGAGCAAGAGTGGCGGTTATTTCGCCACTCTACAGCTCTATTAAGCCCGAGTGGAAACAAAAGATGAAAAAGGTCTATGAGCTTCAGGTGCCTCTTTCGTGGCGCTTTGAGTATTGTGGGCTGTGGCATCTGGTTCATGAAGGCGTTGATTTTTACTTTGTAGATAACGAGTCTTACTTTGCTCGTGATGGCCTTTATGGCTACTTTGATGACGGAGAGCGCTATGCGTTCTTCTCCAAGGCTCTGTGTGAGCTGATTGCACACGTCCCAGAGCTCTCCTGCGACGTTCTGCACTGCAATGACTGGCAAACGGCACTGGCACCCGTATTTCTGCGTGAGCAGTATCAGGGCGTCCCTGAGGTCCACAACGTTAAGACGGTCTTCTCCATTCATAACGTCAAGTTCCAAGGCCAGTTTACTGACAAGATGCTCAGCGACGTACTTGGTCTTGCTGATATTCCTGCTGCAGTTGATCAACTGAGGTGTGACGCAAGCTCTATCAACTTTATGAAGGGCGCACTTTGCTACTCCGATTATCTGCTCACTGTTAGCCCAACGTATGCCCGTGAGCTGCAGACAGAGCACTTCGGAGAGGGAATGGATGATATCTTCCGTCGCCGTCAAAGTGTACTGCGCGGCATCCTGAATGGTATTGATATTGGTGCGTGGTCACCTGCAAGCGATTCTTATATTCCACAGAACTTCTCGTCACGTCATATGGAAGGTAAGGCTGAGTGTAAGCGTCAGCTGCAAGAGGAGCTGGGCCTTGAGGTAAATCCAGATGTACCTCTTGCGGTAATGGTTACGCGCTTGACCAACCAGAAGGGTTTGGGCCTGATTCGCTATGCGATGGACCGTCTTATTTGTGCAGGTATTGAGGTTGCTGTTCTAGGAACTGGTGACGCTGAACAAGAAGATGCTATGCGCTTCTTTGATGAGCACTATGGTAACCGTATGGCTGCACGTATTGAGTTTGATATTGCGCTTTCTCACCGTATGTATGCAGGTGCGGATATGTTCTTGATGCCATCAGAGTTTGAGCCTTGCGGCCTTTCTCAGATGATTTCTATGCGTTATGGCACGCTTCCTGTTGTTCGCGAGACGGGCGGTTTGGCAGATTCTGTAAAACCGTACAACCAGTTTACGGGAGAAGGAACTGGCTTTAGTTTTGCCAATCAAAACGCAGATGAAATGGCAGATATTATTCTGTACGCCGCCGATGTTTATAGAAACGATAAACAAGCGTGGGCAAATCTTGTAAAACAGGCGATGGTAGAGGACTTTAGTTGGCATAACGCTGCAAATGAATATCTTGACGTGTATCATTTACTACACCCTGAGATTATCAGGTATGTACGTCGTCGAGATTGGTAAGAATGCAGGCTTTTCACAACACCTCAAACATTGTTTGTAGAGATCCAAAAGGCGCGGTAGAACTAGGTACTTCAGCAACAATCAGAATATTTGCTTGGGACGATGATGTTCAATCAGTAACGCTTCGTCTCTGGCAAGAGTATGGTCCTGAATCGTCTCCAGAGGCCCAAGCTCTGTCTGGCGAGAAACGCGTTGTGATGCAAAAGAGTGATTTTGCTGGCGCGCTTCCGACTGGTGTACCTGACTATGCGCAGTGCTTTGAGGCAATCGTTAAACCAGCTGCTACAGGCCTTATTTGGTATCGTTTTGAGCTTCAGGCTTCTGACGGAGCAGTTTGGTCATATGGTGCTCAAGAAAATAGATGCACCGGTGTTGGTAGCTTTGCCTATGGCGAGCCATCATCATTTCAGATTACTTGCTATGAGCCTCGTGGCAGCTTTGCGGGTGTAGAAGATCCTAGCTGGTACAAAGGGGGAGTTGTCTACCAGATTTTCCCCGACAGGTTTGCGCGAGATGCAAACTGGCACGATCGTACTAAGCAGGCACTGGCTGTTCCAAGAAATGGGGTTTCTCACCAGCTGGTTGAAGACTGGGAAAAGACTCCTGAGTATCAGCGCGATGCCAACGGCCGCGTGACTGAGTGGGATTTCTACGGCGGTTCTTTGGCTGGTATTGAAGAGAAGCTTTCCTACTTGGAAAACCTTGGAATAACTGCGCTTTATTTGAATCCCATTTATGCGGCTTCTAGTAATCATCGCTACGATATTGCGGATTATCTTGAAGTTGATCCCGTATTGGGCACCGTAGAGGATTTTGAGCGTCTCTGCGTAAAAGCTGCTGAACATGGTATTTCTATTATTTTAGATGGCGTTTTCAACCACTGTGGCGCTGATTCAAAATACTTTAATAAATTTTCTAACTACTCTGAACCAGGAGCAGTTCAGCAGGCTGGCTCAGCTTATGACGACTGGTTTACCTTCCATGAGGATGGAACGTACGAGAGCTGGTGGGGTGTCGATGCTCTTCCGACGATTGTCTCTGATAACCCTGATTATCAGGAGTTTATTTGTGGCGAGAATGGCGTTATTAGAACGTGGCTGCGCCGAGGTGCTCGCGGTTGGCGCTTAGACGTTGCTGACGAGATTTCTGATTCATTCATTCAGAAGATTCGTGCAGCAGCGCTTGCCGAACGTAGCGATGCGGTCATTATTGGAGAGGTCTGGGAGGACGCAAGCAATAAGCGAGCGTATGGAAAACTCAGACAGTATCTTGAGGGCTCTGAGCTTGACGGTCCTATGAATTACCCTCTGCGTAAATCTATTCTTTCATTTTTGATGAATGAGGTTGGTGCCGAGATAACTGTTTCAGCTCTTGAGGAGCTTTGGGAAAATTATCCTCACGAGGCATTTTATGCGTGCCTGAATGTGTTTGGAACACATGATAAAGAGCGACTGATTAATGTAGTTGCTGGAGCTCCTGCTCCTGATGCTCTTTCTACTCAAGAGCAGGTAACGTATAGACTTTCTGCTGATCAGCGAGGTCTTTCTAAGGCTCGTATGTGGCAGACAGCTGTGCTTCAGATGACGCTTCCGGGTGTTCCGTCTATCTATTACGGCGATGAAATGGGTGTTGAGGGATTTGTTGATCCGACAAATCGCGCAACTATGCCATGGCCTGGAATCAGTCCTCGTGCAGACTTGGACTACTTGCACATGTATCGCAATGCCATCGCGCTCAGAAAAACGCTGCCACTACTGGTAGATGGTTCGCTTGAGCCATTTGTCCCAGAATGTGGATCTGATGACGTTCTGGCATTTTGGCGTAAGCCTCTTCAAAAAGATGAGCAGCAAGAACAGCAGGGCAAAGCCGCTTCTGGCATCTGTGTTCTAGTAAACAAGAGTCGCTCAGATGCTAAAACAGTATATGTTTCTGTACCTCAGAACATGCAGGTTATTGATGTTATTAGTGGCCAAGCAGTCCCCGTTAAGGACGGCAAAGCAGAGGTCTTTTTGTGGCAGCTTGGATGCACGGTCTTAAACGTGCAGCCAGCTCACAGGTTACAAAAGCCCCTTGAGCCTGGTATGGGAGTGCTTGCTCACATCACCTCTCTGCCTGCCGATGAGGACGCTTCAACCAAACCAGGTCAGAAGCTTGGTGTTATTGGTCGTGAGACTTCCGAGTTCATCGATTTTCTCGCCAAATCTGGTCAGAAGTATTGGCAGATCTTGCCTGTTAGCCCAACCGATGAATACGGATCCCCTTACGCGGGAATTTCTGCCTTTGCAGGAAATATCAACTTGCTTGACCAGGCCGCGATGGAGAAAATCATTTCTGAGTGCGACGACCCTCAGAGTAAACGAGCTGCTGAGTACCAGGCATTTCTGGCGAGAAACTCGTATTGGCTTGATTCGTATGCGGCGTTCCGTGCAATCAAAGACCTGCTTGGTGAGGTAGTGTGGCGGGATTGGCCAAAGCAGTATCGCAGCTGGTCACAAGAGCTACTTGAGCGTCCTGAACTTGCTCAGGCAATCGAACTTTATCAAAAGCGTCAATTTGCTTTTGATGTTATTTGGAGTCAGACGTTAGCGGAGGCTCGCGCTAAAGGAATTCAGATTATTGGCGACATGCCCATGTTTGTTTCAGAGGATTCCGCTGATGTTTGGGCGCATCCGGAGCTTTTTGCACTAGACGATACGGGCCATACAGAGCTTCAAGCTGGCGCTCCTGCTGACGCGTTTTCACAAGATGGCCAGCTGTGGGGAAATCCAACGTACAACTGGCCAGCTCATAAAGACGAGGATTATCGTTGGTGGATTGAGCGATTCAGCAGGTCTTTCTATCTGTATGACTACACCAGGCTTGATCATTTTATTGGCTTTACGTCTTACTATGCCATTGAACAGGGAAAGACTGCTGCTGAGGGTTCATTCAAGTTTGGCCCTGGCTATGAGCTGTTTGAGGTTGCTTATAAGCAGCTTGGTCCACTGCCTTTTATTGCGGAGGATTTAGGAGCGGTTACCCCTGCGGTCAGGGCACTGCTTTCTCAGACGGGATTTCCAGGCATGAGCGTCATTCAGTTTGCTGATGGAGACTGTAGATACTCTTTTGCGCCAGCTCAGGAGTCTATTGTGTACAGCGGCACGCATGATACGCAAACGCTCATGGGTTTTGTGGAAACTCGCTTTACAGGCGGTCAGGCAACTGATGAATCGCACCAGATTTTTGATCACCTTATGGAGCAAGTAGCTGGTGCGTCCAATGCAGTAGTTATTCTGCCGCTTCAGGACGTCCTGGGCCTTTCTGATGATGCTCGTATGAACATTCCTGGTAAAGCTGAAGGCAATTGGTCTTGGCAGGTTAAAAAGGACAAGCTCATGCCAGAGGTTGTTCAAAAACTGCAGAGGTTTGTTGAGCTGCATCAGCGCCGATACAATAATTAGTACAAAGAGTTTTGTTACAACAAAAGGTCCTTCTCGACTGGCGAGAAGGACCTTTTACGTGCGGATGTGACTTTGGGTTCACTTTGACATCTCTCGGGGCAAAACAATGGTAAAACGTGTTCCTACACCCTCGCGAGAGAGCACTTCAATAGAGCCGTCATGATTATCGACAATCCATTTTGCGATGGACAGTCCAAGTCCAGAACCTTCGTTGCTTTCAATTCGTGCATTATCAGCTCTCCAGAACCTTTCAAAAATATGAGCAGCTGCTGCCTCGGACATACCCATGCCCTCATCTTCGATTGAAACTTGAACAGTTTTCTCGTCATACGCGACATTAAAAGAAATGGTGGTCTGAGCAGCGGAATAACGAGCGGCATTTTGCACGATAATACGGATAGACTGCTTAATCATTGCAGTGTCAGCAAGCACCTGATAGCGGTTGTCCGTCAGCGCACTCTGATCATACTTAAGGGTATAGCAATGGCTGGAATCAATCATCTCTGATTCTTCGCAGACCTCAGACGTAATCCGTGCAAGGTTAAACTGGGTCTTGGTAAGGGTGTTTCTTCCGGCATCACCGCGTGCTAAAAAGAGGAGCTGCTCGACAAGGTCATGCATGTGCTCACTCTCTGATTTGAGGGCGGCAATAGACTCATCAAGTACGGCCTCGTCTGTTTTGCCCCAGCGATCAAGCATGTCGGTATAACCTCGGATAACAGCTATAGGCGTACGAAGCTCGTGGCTGGCATCGTTGACAAAGCGCATCTGCTGCAGCTTTGCTTCCTGCATACGACGGAGCAGTTTATTCAAAGCAATCTCGATGCTGGCAAGGTCTTGATCACCTGTTTGAATCTTTGGAGCATTAATATTAGCTTCTTCGATGGCCTGCTCAAGACTTCTGATTTTCTCGCTTTTGACCAGGGTGTCACTTGTTGTTTTATCAGCAGCGAGTACATCTGCGTTAACGAGTTGGTCAGCTTTAAGCGCAAGTGTATTAAGGGGCTGAAGAGCTCTTCTGACGCGACGCATATCACCGAAGAATGATAAAAGATCAATAGTTTCCCAGATAAGAATTGCAATATACAGGGGCCAGAAACGGGCTAAGTCTACACCTAAATCAAATATTTTGGCGCCAAAGGTGGGGCCGTGAACAAGGTACTTAAGGCTTGGGAGTCCGTGTAAAAAAGTAAAACCGATAAATGAAATGGAATGAGTCTCGGTAGGAAAAAATCCCAGGTAGAAAGTGCCCTGTGGAACATGCTGGTTATACGTATAAATAAAGACCAGCGCAATAATCACCAGCAAAAAGAGATTAAAGCCAACGTAGTTCATCAGTTTACGCCACCAGAATCCCCAGGTAATAACTCCAGCAGTTGAGGAATCAGAGGGAGTAAAGAAAGGCTTTTTATGTCCCTGTATGATGGGGCGATTACGCTTCTCTGATGACATATCCGACTCCACGAACGGTAGTAATCAGCTTGATGTTGTAGCGATCGTCAATTTTTGCACGTAGATGAGCTATATGGACATCAACGTTGTTTGTTTCTCCAGCAAACTCATATCCGAGAGCCTCAGATGCAATACGCTCACGACTCATAACAACACCTGCGTGTTCCATGAGCATACGAAGCACTTCAAATTCTTTAGTTGTCAGTTCAATCGAATCGTTATTGACGCACACTTCTCTGCGATCAACATCAAGCGAAACGCCCTTGATTGTAAAAGTGTTTGTAGCTGTAG
>JAGZWL010000061.1:0-7382 GCA_018378955.1 Atopobium sp.
CCATGGATGACACCATCCAGGACACTTACATTCGTTATTCTCGCATGCGTGGTTACTCAACTCGTTGGATTCTAGGAACTGACCACGCAGGCATTGCAACCCAGACTAAGGTTGATAAGAAGCTTAAGTCAGAGGGTATTTCTCGCCTGGAGATTGGTCGCGAGAAATTCCTGGAGGCTTGCTGGGATTGGACGCGCGAGTACGGCGGAACCATTGTTTCTCAGATTAAGCGCATGGGCTGCTCCATTGATTTTAATGACGAGAAGTTCACCATGTCTCCTGAGTACACTCAGGCTGTTCGCAAGGTCTTTGTTGATTGGTATCATGACCAGCTCATTTATCGCGGTAAGCGCATCGTAAACTGGTGTCCTCATTGCGAGACTTCTATCTCTGACGATGAGGCAGAGTATGCTGACGAGAAGGGCCATCTTTGGTACCTGCGTTATCCACTCAAAGAGCCTGTTAATGGCGTTGAGTACATTACCGTAGCTACTACTCGTCCAGAGACCATGCTGGGTGATACGGGCGTAGCTGTTTCTCCTCAAGATCCAGAAAAGGCTGATCTTGTTGGAAAGACTGTTATCTTGCCAATTGTTGACAGAGAGATTCCAATCTTCTCTGACTGGCATGTTGATGCAGGCTTTGGTACCGGTTTTGTTAAGGTAACCCCAGCTCATGATCCTAACGACTTTGCTATGGGCCAGACTCACAATCTTGAGCAGATCAACATCTTTGATGAACATGCTGTTGTTGTTGACGGATATGGTGAGTTCTCTGGTCTTGATAGAGATCAGGCTCGTGAGGCTATTGTTGCTTGGTTTGAAGAGCACGGTCTGCTTGATCACGTTGAAGACCTTGATCACTCCGTTATGCATTGCTACCGTTGCGGTACTACGCTTGAGCCATGGCTCTCTGAGCAGTGGTTCGTTGCCGTTGATAAGCTCAAAGAGCCTGCAGCGCAGGTAGTTAAAGACGGTCAGGTTACCTTCCACCCAGAGCGTTGGACTCAGACCTACCTCACTTGGATGGAGAATCTCCGCGACTGGAATATCTCTAGGCAGCTTTGGTGGGGACACCGCATTCCTGTGTTCTACTGCGATGATTGTGGTTGGCAGGATGCTCTTATGGAAGATACCAATGTCTGTCCAAAGTGTGGCGGCCATCACGTTCATCAGGATGAGGACGTTCTGGATACCTGGTTCTCTTCTCAGCTGTGGACTTTTGCTACACAGGGCTGGCCAGATCATCCTGAACAGCTTGAGGGTCACCACCCAACACAGGTTCTGGTAACCGCTCGAGACATCATTGCTCTTTGGGTTGCTCGCATGATTATGAGCTCGCTTTATTTCACCAAAGAGATTCCATTCCACGATGTCTACATCTACGCAACCATTTTGGCTAAGGACGGCAGCCGTATGTCCAAGTCAAAGGGTAACGGCGTAGATCCTATGGACCTGATTGCTAAGTACGGTGCAGACGCAATGCGTTATAACCTGCTTACGCTTATCACTAACAATCAGGACGTCAAGTTTGATGCTGTCCTTGATAAGAAGACCCGTGAGCTTATTGAGTCTCCAAGAACTGATCAGGCACGTTCATTTGTTACTAAGATTTGGAATGCAAGCCGCTTTGTTCAGATGAACCTTGACGGCTACACTGCCGGCATGCCAAAGGCAGAGACACCAGAAGATGCATGGATGTTCTCGCGCCTTGCAAAGGTTGTTGCAGAGACAACTGAGCAGCTTGAGACCTATGGCTTTGGTGAGTATGCTCGCAACATTCAGTCCTTCTTCTGGAATGATGTCTGCGACTGGTACATTGAGCTCTGCAAGGGTCGCCTTCTGGATGGAACTCCTGGTCAGCGCCTGCAGGTTCAGCGCAACCTTGTCTTTGTCCTGGATGTCAGCATGAGGCTTTTGCATCCTGCCATGCCATTTGTTACCGAGAGCGTTGGGGATGCCCTTCCTGCATCTGGTCTTCTGAGTCACGATGCGGAGTTCTTGATGATTTCTGAGTGGCCAGATCCAGAGAAGCTTGCAAGCTTTGTTGACGAGGCGGCTGAGCATAACTTCTCACTTGCTAAGACTGTTGTTTCTGCTGTTCGTTCTTCTCGCGCACGTTATAGGCTGTCTCCAAAGACAGATCTTGCTGTTGTGGTTAAAGCTCCAGCACAGGATGTTGCAGCACTGAAGGAGCAAGCAGCCTTCATTCAGAATGTTGGTCGCGTAAGCTCGCTTGAGGTTGCTGAGGCTCCTCAGAAGCCTGCTGGTTCTGTTTCTGTCACCGATGCTGGCCTTGAGATGTACGTTGTTCTTGGTGAGCTTGTTGACCTTGCTGCTGAGGCCAAGCGTCTTCAGAAAGACCTTGAGTCTGCAAAGAAGGAGCTCTCTGGCGTGGAGCGTACCCTTGCTAATGAGGGATTTGTTGCTAAGGCAGCGCCTGAAGTTATAGAGAAGAAACGTGCACGCGCAGAAGAGCTTACTACGCTTGTTACTCAGCTAGAGCAGCAGATTGCTGACTTCTCATAGGTAAAACTTGATGCGGTGTAACAGCCGCATCTTGTGTTTAGTACGTGCATGCAGTCCACTTTAGGTTAGGAACAACATGTCTGAGGTTAAATCCGATATCGAGATTGCACAATCATCCGAGATGCTTCCCATCTTTGAGGTGGCAAAGCGTGCGGGTATTCCAGAGGATCTTCTGGAGCCTTATGGTCGCTATAAGGCAAAGCTTGATGCACGTGCTCTGGCAGATAAGCCTCTTCGCGGAAAGCTTGTGCTGGTAACCGCCATTAACCCAACGCCAGCAGGCGAGGGAAAGACCACTACCTCGGTTGGTCTGGCAGATGCTTTGACCAGCTTGGGACAGTCTGCCATGTTGGCCCTCAGGGAGCCTTCTTTGGGTCCTGTCTTTGGTGTCAAGGGCGGCGCCGCGGGCGGTGGATATGCCCAGGTAGTTCCTATGGAGGACATTAACCTTCACTTTACTGGTGACTTCCACGCTATTGGCGCTGCAAACAATCTCTGTGCAGCCATGCTGGATAACCATATCAAGCAGGGCAACAGTCTCAACATTGATCCACGCCGCGTGGTGTGGAAACGCTGCGTAGACATGAATGATCGCCAGCTCAGAAACGTTGTTGACGGACTTGGCGGCATTGCTGATGGCATGCCAAGACAAGACGGCTTTGATATTACCGTTGCCTCCGAGGTCATGGCTGTATTCTGCCTTGCTTCGGGCATCAAAGATCTTAAAGAGCGCCTGGGCAGAATGGTTATTGCCTACACCTATGATCGCAAGCCTGTAACCGTTAGCGATATCCATGCCGAGGGTGCTATGACGGCGCTGCTCAAAGACGCTATTCAGCCTAACTTGGTCCAGACGCTTGAGCACACACCTGCTCTTGTTCACGGTGGACCTTTTGCCAATATTGCTCACGGTTGCAATACGGTTGAGGCAACAAAGACTGCTCTGCGTCTTGCAGATTACGTTGTTACCGAGGCAGGCTTTGGCGCAGACCTTGGTGCCGAGAAGTTCTTGGATATTAAGTGCAGAGCTACTGGCCTTGCTCCATCGGCTGTTGTTCTGGTGGCAACCGTTCGTGCACTTAAGTACAACGGAGGCGTTGCCAAAGCAGACCTTAACCAGCAAAACGTTGAGGCGCTTAAAGAGGGCATTCCTAACCTGCTTCGCCACGTTGACAACATTCAGACCGTCTACGGTCTTCCTGTAGTTGTTGCCATCAATGCATTCCCAACCGATACCGCTGAAGAGCTTGCTCTGGTAGAGGAGGAGTGCAAGAAGCGTGGCGTAAATGTTGTCCTGTCTGAGGTTTGGGCAAAAGGTGGAAAGGGCGGCCAGGCTCTGGCAGAAGAAGTCATGCGCCTTTGCCAGACTGAATCTAAGCTCACCTTTGCTTACGATGTCAAAGAGTCTTTGAAGCAGAAAATTACTGACATTGCTACCAAGATTTACCACGCCGATGGTGTTGAATTTGCTCCAAGTGCTGCTAAGCAACTTCAGCAGCTTGAAGAGCTTGGCTTTGGTGAGCTTCCTATTTGTATGGCTAAAACTCAGTACTCTTTTACTGACGATCAGACTAAATTGGGTGCTCCAGAAAACTTTAAGATTACCGTGCGAGAAGTTCGTGTTTCTGCAGGTGCTGGCTTTGTAGTCTGCCTTACGGGTTCCATTATGACCATGCCGGGACTTCCAAAGGTTCCTGCTGCAGAGCACATTGATGTTCTTGATGATGGAAGAATTGTGGGTCTTTTCTAATGTCTTATCCCTCTTCACCTGAAGAAGTAGCGTTTACAACCTATAGTGCAGATGCTTATGCTCAACACCTTGCTGCTAAAGAGCCTATTCCTGGTGGCGGTAGTGCTGCCGCTTATGTAGGGGCACTTGCAGTGTCTTTGGCTTCAATGGCTGGTGTGTACGCACAAGGAAAACCTGCCTATGCTCAGCATGAAGATGATCTTGCAAAATACATCACCCGAGCTGGAGCTCTTCGCCAAGACTTCATGGAGCTTATGGACGAGGACTCTCGCCAGTTTTTGCTGGTTTCCAGCGCGTTTAGTGTGTCTAAAGATGATCCAAAGCGCGTAGAGATTGTTGAGGATGCTCTTAAAGAAGCAGCTCAACCTCCGCTGAAGGTTATGAGAAAAGTGTGCGAGTCCATTGAACTTCTCGAAGAGATGCTTATCAAGGGATCTCGTATGCTTTTATCCGACGTAGGTTGCGGTGCTGCTCTTGCGCGCGGTGCTTTGATTGCAGCTTCTCACACGTTGTTTGTAAACACGCGCTCCATGCATGATACGGCCTATGCTCAAACATTGCTTGATGAGGCAGATAAGCTTCTGGACACCTATGTATCACGAGCTGACGCCGTAAGTGATGCGGTAAGCGCACAGCTGAGACAGGAGGCATAACATGAGCTCAGAGACTACTTCACAGGAGCTTCGTGGCGCTCCTGTTGCTAAAGCAATAACTGAAAAACTTGCCGCTCAGGTTCAGGAACTTCGTGCACAAGGCGTAACTCCTAAGCTGGTGATTGTTCGCATTGGACAGAAAAGTGATGACCTTACGTATGAGCGTGCGGCTTATACGCGTGCAGAGAAGGTAGGCTTTGAAGTTGAGACCATTGAGCTTCCAGAAGACGCTACACAAGAGCAGGTAAATGCTACGTTTGACCAGGTTTCCGCTGATGTATTGGTGCATGGTTGTCTGCCTATGCGTCCTTTTCCTGCTGGAATTGACGAGCATGAAGCGCTTCAGCATCTAGCCCCAGAAAAAGATGTTGATTGCGCAACTGATTCCATGTTGTTGGCAACGCTTTGTGGAACTCCTGGTGCACTGGGGCCTTGTACCGCAGAGGCAGTTCTGGCTCTTCTCGATTTTTATCAGGTATCCCTTGAGGGAGCACCTGTTGCAGTTGTTGGTCGCTCAAATGTCATTGGTCGTCCGGTAGCTGCACTTTTAAGTGCAAGAAACGCTACGGTGACGGTGTGTCACAGCAAGACTAAAGACCTTGCTGCTACGCTTAAGCAGTCAGATGTTGTAGTTGTGGCTGCAGGTCGTGCGCACCTTATTGGAGCTGACTACGTAAGAGATGGACAAACCATCATTGACGTGGGTATTAACTGGGATGAAGCAGCTCAAAAGCTTGTTGGCGATGTTAATACAGAGCAGGTAGCTCCTCTGGTAAGTGCTTATACTCCTGTTCCTGGCGGTGTAGGTAGCGTGACAACGGCAATTCTTGCTCGCCATGTTGTTGCCGCAGCTCAAAGAACGCTTGCATAAGAGTGAAAGGTAGGTTGCCTCATGGCAGCGGAAAATAACTATAAAGAGCTTGACCAAGAGCGCGTAAAAGCCGCGGTCAAGGAGTTTTTGCTTGCTATTGGTGAGGATCCAGAGCGAGAAGGTCTGCTTGATACACCAGACCGTGTTGCTCGTGCTTGCGTGGAGCTCTTTGGTGGTATGCAGGAAGATCCTGCAGCTCATCTGCGTAAACAGTTCCATGAAGAGGGCAATAAAGAGATGGTTATTGTCCGCGACATTCCTTTCTCGTCTACCTGCGAGCATCACATTTTGCCTTTTGTGGGCAAGGCACACGTTTGCTACATTCCACAAAATGGTCGTATTACCGGCCTTTCCAAGATTGCTCGCTGCGTCAGCGGATATTCTCGCCGCCTGCAGGTACAAGAGCGTCTTACAGGCCAGATTGCTGACGCTATGGTAGAAGAGCTTGATCCCTTGGGCGTTTTGGTGGTTATGGAGGCCGAGCATACGTGCATGAGCATGCGCGGTATTAGGGCATCGGGTGCTTTGACCACCACGTCTGCGGTTCGTGGCATTTTTAAAACTAACGAGAAAACCCGTGCAGAGGCTATGCGTCTGCTTGGTCTATAAGAGGTATGTGCGCAATGAGTTATTCTGTTCCTTTTTCTGTACCTGAGCTGAGCTATGAGCAGTCTTTAAAGGTGCTTCACGATACAAAGAAGTTTGGTATTCAACCCCTGCTGGAGAGCGTGGAAGACATGCTCAAAGAGTTGGGCAACCCTGATCTCTGCTTTAAGAGTGTCCAGATTGCAGGTACCAACGGCAAAACGTCTACCTCCAGATACACTGCAGCTTTGCTCAAAGGAGAGGGTCTCAAGACCGCTCTGTACACGTCTCCTGAGCTCATCAGCTATACCGAGCGCATGGAGATTAACGGCACGCCCGTCTCTGAGGCGGCTTTTGCTCACGGTGTCTCTGCAGCTCAAGTAGCAGGGGAGCGCGTCAACGCTCAGCGAGCCGCCTTGGGCGAGCGTCCTTATGACATCACCGAGTTTGACCTGCTTACGGTCGCAGCTCTAGTGATCTTTGCCGAGGCAGAGATTGACGTCTGTGTGCTTGAGTGTGGCATGGGTGGCAGGTGGGACGCAACAAGTGCTGCTCAAAACATCACCTCCGTTGCCATCACAGGCGTTGGCCTGGATCACACGCGCATCCTAGGCGATACCCTCGAGGCCATTGCTGGCGAGAAGGCCGCCATCATCAAGCCTGGTCGCACCTGCGTGCTTGGTGTGGGAACGACAACTCCTCAGAGCGTCCAGGACGTATTCTTGTCCCAAGCAGCTTCTGCAGGCGTTGTCCCAACTCTTCTTGTGGCTGACAAGCCTGAAGACGTTGAGGGAGAGGTTTCTGCTGGTAACGCTACTGACCATCCAGAGCTGCCTCATGCACATTTCTTCATTACCAAAAAGCCTAAGAGCATTGGATTCCCGCTGGAGCTTACGGTTGTGACACTGCGTGCAACTTACGAGGATCTTGCCGCACTTAAACCAAGCTACCAGGCTGCAAATATTGCTCTGGCAACCTGCTTGACCGAGGATTTT
>JAGZWL010000062.1:0-7325 GCA_018378955.1 Atopobium sp.
GTTGACATCAAAGTTAGATAAGGTTAATATTAGACCGACATTCGTTCTGATATTAAAAACCCATCGGTATGGGACAAGGAATCGGAGCATTGCTTGAGAAAGAACAGCAAAAAACCTGCAGAGCGACGCAAGGAGCTCGTGGATGCGGCAGCGAGGCTCTTCGCGGAGAAGGGCTACGAGAGTACATCGGTGCGCGACATCCTGGATGCCGTGAACGGCGCTCCTGGCATGTTCTACTACTACTTTAAGTCGAAGCAGGACGTCTACGTGGCCGTCATGGAGGACTTCATCTCGGAGCGCATGGACCGCAAGTGCGCAGTCATGGAGGACGAGGGCCAGCCGTTCGACGAAAGAATCGCCGCTCTGCGCAGTCTCGTAACGGATGACGTCAACGAATATGTCCGCTCCTTCGACCCCGAGCCGGGTGAGTCAGTTCCCGACGCCTCTTACAAACTCTGGGACATGGTCCAGATGATCGATCGTATGGCAGGCCCCTACACCAAGCTCATGCTGGAAGGGATACAGACAGGCAAGCTCAAGAACCGTCTCGGCGTAAACGAGAGCAATGCACAGGCCTGCGCGCTGTTCATGCTGTACGGGCTCTGGGGCGTCATGTACGACGGGCGTTTTGCACCAGAGTGTGAGCAGCGTTCTCCTCAGGAGGCATTCGAGATAGCGCAGAAGCTGTTTTATTGATGTAGGCAGGTTGCAAAATCGCCGCTCTGAGCGGCGTGCAGAAATGGGCTGATGACGGGAGCATCCAGATGGATGCTCCCGTCAGTGCATTTAAGAGAAAAACGGAACGAATTCGTTCCGATAGCAGTGAAAGGAGCACGGGTCCATGGAGGACGAGACAGACCTGGAAGACCCAGGTAAAAACTTGAAAAAGAAGCAGGGCATGGCCAGGCTGCTGGCCCTCTCTGAGCGAGGGAAGGGGCTTCTCGTGTTCGGCATTGCGCTCGGCTGTATCGGGTCAGTGCTGCAGCTCGTGCCCTATCTAGCCTCATGGCGGGTCATAACCTCTCTAATGTCAGGTGTAGCATCTGGCTCGGCCCCCGAGGCGGGCTCCATGCTATGGTGGGGAGCCGTCGGCCTCGCGGGGCTTCTGTCTGGAACTGCAGCCTCCTGGATCGCTGGAATCGCCGCGCATGCGCACGCCTACCGCACGGTCTGCGACATACGCATCGCGGTCGCAGAGCATGTGGGACGCCTCCCGATGGGCTACCTCGACTCCTCGTCCATAGGGCAGGTCGAGCAGGTGATGGATGCGGATGTCGAGCAGGTCGAGGCATTCCTCGCCCACCAGGTGCCCGACCTCGCGAGCGCTCTCGCCACGCTCATCGTCCTCTTCGTCCTGATGTTCACCGCGAATGTCTGGCTTGCCTTGGCCTGCCTTGCGCCAATTGTCATTGGAATCGCCTGTCAGCTGCAGGCGATGGCCAAGGTCATGAAGACGGGCGCAATCAAGAAGAACTTCGATGTCCTTGAACGAATCAACTCGTCGGCGATTCAGTACGTCGAGGGGATGCCCGCCATCAAAGCGTTCGGCCAGACCACGGCGTCCTTTCGCGGCTTCAAGGACGACACCGAGGCCTACCGGGACTTCACTGTAGGCATGACCGACCAGATCCGCCCGGGCTACGTGCGTTTCCGCGTCTTCACGCTTTCGGTCGCGACTTTCGCAGCCCCAGTTGCGATAGCGCTGTTCCTCGACAACCCCTCGGACGTCGCGCTCGCAGCCGTCTGCGTCTTCGCCCTCGTGGTCGGTCCCGCCGCCTCCTCGCCAGTACTCAAATTGCGCATGTTCGCCGAGAGCGTGAACACGGTCAACGAGGCGGTTGGGCGTGTGTGCGCAGTGCTTGATCTGGAGCCGCAAAGACAGGTTTTGCAGGATGTCCGGGCGACTCCCCAAGATGCGGGCATTGCATTCGACCATGTGACCTTCTCCTATCCAGGTGCCGAGAATCCCGCGGTAGATGGGGTGTCGTTCGCTGTAGAGCCCGGCAGCACTTGTGCCATCGTGGGTCCTTCGGGCGCCGGTAAGTCCACAATCGCCGAGCTAGTCGGCCGCTTCTGGGATGTGGATGAGGGAATGGTCCGCATAGGGGGAGTCGATGTGCGCGAGCTGGGGACCGATGCGCTCATGGACAGCGTTGCCTTCGTTTTCCAGGACAGCTTCCTCTTTGCAGGAACCATCCGGGATAACATCGCCATGGGACTGCCCAGCGCGACCGAGGATCAAATAGCCGCAGCGGCTTCGGCGGCCCAGTGCGACGAATTCCTCGCGCGGCTACCGAAGGGAATCGACACCGTCGTCGGCGCAGGTGGTGTCCGCCTGTCGGGAGGTGAGCGGCAGCGCGTGGCTATAGCGCGGGCAATCCTCAAAAGCGCCCCTATCCTCATCCTCGACGAGGCCAGTTCCTTCGCTGACGCACAGACGCAGTTCTCGATCCACCGAGCTCTGGCGGAGCTGACGAGAGGCAAAACGGTTCTGACAATCGCCCACAGACTTGAGACCGTACAGTCGGCGAACCAGATTATCGTGATGGATAAGGGCCGGATTGTGCAACGGGGCAGACACGACGAGCTCATAGAGGTCGATGGGCCCTATGCAGATATGTGGGTCTCCGGCGACAGAGCCGCCGACTGGAAGCTTGGCACAGAGAAAGCTGAGGTGTCGCTATGAGAGACATTATCGAAGCAATAACCTGTGGAGAACCGAGGCGCATAGCCAGACCCGCATTCTGGAACACCATTGCCCAGCTCGTATGGTTTCTACCCTTCATCTGTCTGGTGCTGATTGTCGACTGCATGTTTGGCTTCTATACCACAGGCGGACTGAGCAACGCCGAACTCTGGCTCGCGTGGGCTGGCATGGCCGCCTGCTTCGTCCTTGCCCTCGCGGTCGAGAACATCGCATGCAAGGTGACTTTCCGTAGCGGCTACGCTGTCGGCGCTGAGGGTCGCACAAGCCTGGCCGAGCATATCCGCAAGCTGCCCCTAGGAAAACTCGAGGGAAAGGGTGCTGGCGGCATCGCTACGACGATGATGAACGACTTCTCGCTCGTTGAGACGGGCATGACGCACCTGCTCGCCCAGGCCATCAGCGCCGGTATCGTGGCGCTCGTCACGACGGGGGCGCTCTGCCTGCTCGACTGGCGCATGGGCCTCGCCCTCTTCGTTGGACTGCCCCTGTCTCTCGCCATCACCGCCGTTGCACAGGGCTTGCAGAACCGCGCGGAGAGGCGCCTTGCCGCAACGAGAGTGGAGCAGACAACCCGAATCCAGGAGTATCTGAGGGGCATGCGCGCCATCAAGGCCCATCACCTGCAGGGCGCGAGCTTCACGACCCTCGCTAAGGCATGTGAGGACTACCGAGATGCCTGCATGGCAAACGAGAGCGCGACTGGCTCGCTCGGCGCGGTGTCGGAGGCAATTCTACGCAGCGGTCTGGCATGCATGACCCTCGCCGGCGTCTACCTGCTGGCCGGCGGCTCCCTCGACCCCACGGGGTTCTCCCTCTTCCTCCTCGTCGGCACGCGAGCTTTCGAGCCTCTTGCCGTGGTCCTCACGAGCTGGCCCGAATTGCAGCGCTGTGCGGCGGCGGGCCGCCGGATTATGTCTCTCTTGGGCGAGCCGGAGATGCCCGGCGAGTCCGATGCCCCCGAGGAGTGCAGCATCTCCTTTGACCACGTGTCGTTCGGCTACGACGATAACGAGGTGCTTCACAACGTGAGCCTGGACATAAGGGCTGGGGAGCTGACAGCACTTGTCGGACCCTCTGGCTCAGGCAAAAGCACGATTCTGAGGCTTGCCGCACGTTTTTGGGACCCGCAAGCAGGGCACGTTCTGCTCGGTGGGCTCGACGAGCGCTCCATAAACCCGGAGCACCTGCTCAGTCGGGTGTCGATTGTCTTTCAGGATGTCTACCTGTTTCAGGACACGATTGAGGCCAACATCCGCTACGGGCGCGCGAATGCAACGCACGAGGAGGTCGTTCAGGCGGCCAAGGCGGCACGCTGCCACGACTTCATAATGGAACTGCCCAACGGCTACGATACCGTTATCGGTGAGGGCGGCTCGACTCTTTCGGGCGGTGAACGCCAGCGTATCTCCATCGCCCGCGCCCTCCTCAAAGACGCGCCTATCGTCCTTCTGGACGAGGCGACAAGCGCACTCGATTCGGAGAACGAGGCCGAGGTGCAGGCGGCTATGGGCACGCTCGCACAGGGCAGGACTGTTGTCGCCATCGCGCACCGGCTGCGCACGGTGACGCGCGCCGACGCCATATATGTGATCGACAGCGGTCGCGTCGCGGAGAGCGGCACCCACGAGTCGCTGCTTGCCAAGGGAGGGACCTACGCGAAACTGTGGGGACTCCAGACAGATCTTGACGCCTGGCGCGCAAAGCACCCGCACGGCAACGGCGACACGCCCGCACGATGACATCCTCCGAAGACAACGGCGTTCATCAACCACAAGAGAAAGGAAACATCATGGAACCACAAAAGAAGAGTACATCCTCGAGGGCTGCTATTTCCGCAGGCGTGTTCATTGCGCTCTACCTGGCCGTCTACGTCATCATCGGGATCGTGTGCATGCCGGTGCCGATTCTGTTTCTGCTCATGCCCGCCCTCGTCGCCCTACTTGCGGCACCCATCTTCCACATAATGCTCGCCAGGTCACCCTCGGGCGTGCCCATCTTCATCGCCGCTGTCCTTCCGAGCCTCGTCCTCATCGCCTCGGGACACATCCCCATCGCACCTGCTGTCTCGGTCCCTGCGGGCATCGTTGCGGTGCTCATCGCACGTGCTGGAAAATATCGCAGCTTCGCATGGAACGCCGCAAGCCACGCCGTCTTCTCCTGGAACCTGCTCGGAGGCTTCGTGCCCATCTGGTTCATGCGCGACTACTTCTTCCAAGACATCCTTGAGCGGGGTATGAGCTCAAGCTTCTGCGAGACGCTCTATGCGCTCACGCCCGACTGGGTGCTTCCGGCCATGATGGTCGCCATCGTCATCAGCTCGATTTTGGGCTCGCTGATTGCGCGCAAGCTGCTCGCAGCCAAGCTCGGACGGGCAGGAATCCTGTGAACCCCCTCGAAAAGCTATATACGGAGCAGGGTCACAACGGAGGCATTGTCTTCGACCCTCGAACGAAGGCGACCCTGCTCGTCCTGCTCGACATAGCCGTCTTCCTCGGCCGCTCACTGCCCTACGAGGCCGCTGTCTTTTTGGTTTGCGTCCTGATTGTGGCAGTCGGCGGCATGGCCAGCACCGCCCTGCGCTACTGCGCGGTCTTTTCCCTGCTCGTTGCCGTCCAACAGCTAATCGGTCCCATGGTGGGCCAAAGCGCCGTGCTTTCCCTCGTGCAATTCCTGGCAGTGGCGGTCCGCAAGGTCCTGCCATGCCTGCTTGTGGCTTACTGGGCCGTGGGGACAACCGGCGTTAGCGAGTTCGCGGCCGCCCTGTGGGGAAGCGGGGTGCCGAAGAGCGCCATAATCACAACATCGGTGGCCTTCAGGTGCTTCCCGACTATTAGCGAGGAGTGGCGCGCCATAAGGTCCGCCATGAAGATGAGGGGTATCGGAACGGGCCTCTCATCCTGGCTGTTCCATCCCATCCAGACGATAGCCCACATCTATGTGCCGCTTTTCGCCTCCGTGATCTCTATAAGTGACGAACTCGCGGCTGCAGCTCTCTGCCGCGGCATGGACGATCCAGCTCCTCACACCTGCCTGGCGCAGATTGGGTTGCGCACCCAGGACTGGTTAGCTCTGGCGCTTGTAGCTGCGGGAACGGCCGCGGCAGCGGCGTTCGCCATTGCCGGGAAGGGGCTCTGAGACGATGGGCCAGCCGATGATATCGCTCACCAACGTCAGCTTCTCCTATCGTGGAGCAGAATCCCCGAGCCTATCGTCGCTGTCGCTTGACGTGAAGGCGGGAGAATGCGTGCTCCTGTGCGGGAAGAGCGGTTGCGGAAAGTCAACCGTCCTCCGCCTGCTGAACGGCATGATACCCGAGTTCTTTGACGGTGACCTTACTGGTCGCGTGAGGGTTGGCGGCATGGATCCCACCACCTGCCCTCAGTACAAGGTGGCCCGCCAGGTAGGGACTGTGTTCCAAAATCCCCGCACGCAATTCTACACCCTCGACACCACAAGCGAGGTGGCCTTCGGCTGCGAGAACCGTGGAATGCCGCGTGCCGAGATCTCACGTAGGGTGAACGAAGCCGCAGCCGATTTGGGCATCGCGGCACTCATGAATCGCAACATCTTCCACCTCTCGGGGGGTGAGAAGCAGCGCGTTGCCATCGCGAGCGTCTATGCTACCGGCCCGGAGGTGCTCCTACTGGACGAACCATCGGCGAACCTCGACTTCCCCGCAATCAGGGAGCTGCGACGTACCTTGGACATACTAAGGTCGAAAGGCAAGACGATCCTCATCGCCGAGCATCGCACGTGGTACCTCGAGGGCATAGTCGACCGCGCGGTCTACCTGGACGGCGGGAAGGCTTCCGATGTTTTCGCCATGGGCGAGCTCGCCTCGCTGACCCGCAGCCAGCGCCTTGAGACGGGCATACGACCCGTGAAGCTGGAGGGATTCGACCTCCCGAGGACAGTCGCCCCAGTGAAAGACACGCCCATGCACGAGATGCATCTCGCCGACCTCGTCTTCTCATACTCACGACATGCCGCCCCCTCCCTCTCCGTCCCCGACGCGCAGTTCGGGTCGGGTCGCGTCGAGGCGATTGTGGGAGACAACGGTGCGGGCAAGTCGACCCTCGCCTCGGTGGTGTGCGGGCTCGCCAGGGAACAGCGAGGCAGCATCAAAATCGACGGCGCCGTGCTCTCCGCGAGAAAGAGGCTGCCCCTTAGCTACGAAGTGATGCAGGAGGCCAACCACCAGCTCTTCTGTGATAGCGTCGAGGAGGAGGTCGTCCTGGGGGCGAGCAACCCTGGTACCCGAGGCCTGGAGTCGGTGCTAGGTCAGTTGGACCTCCTCGACGTGAGGGGGCGCCACCCCCTGACGCTGTCGGGAGGGCAGAAGCAGAGGTGCGCCATAGCGGCTGCCATGTTCTGCGGCAAGAAGGTGCTGGTCTTTGACGAACCGACGAGCGGGCTCGACTACGCCCATATGGCGCAGACGGCCACGCTGCTGCGGGAGCTTGCCGCGTCCGGGGCCTTCGTCCTCGTCGTGACGCACGACTTCGAGCTGGCGCTGGCCGCCTGCGACAGGGTTACCGAGATGAAGGGCGGAAAGGTCACCGCCCAATACGGTCTCGACAAGGGTGGCGTGGCGCGGCTGCGCGAGTTCTTCGGAATA
>JAGZWL010000063.1:0-7288 GCA_018378955.1 Atopobium sp.
GGCGCGTTGAACCCAAGTGTTGCTACGCCTGCCAGAATTTGCTCGTTTAGCCCGAGCTCGGCAAAAGTTATTTCCATACAAACAAGTATACTTATGTGCAACGATTAGCCAAAGGAAGTTGCCATGCCTATTAATATTCCAGATGGTTTACCAGCTAAGAAGACGCTGCAAGAAGAGCGTATTTTTGCGCTTGAGGAAGAAGTTGCAGAACACCAGGAGATTCGTCCACTGCGCCTGGCAATTTTGAATTTAATGCCTAAGAAAATTCAGACCGAGACACAGATTCTCCGCTTGATTTCAAAGTCTCCTATACAGGTTACGTGTGACTTTATGCGTATCTCTTCGCATGAATCTAAAAACACCGCTGCAGACCATCTGGTCACGTTTTATTCAACTTTTGATGACTTCAAAGATAAAAACTATGACGGTTTGATTGTTACCGGTGCTCCTATTGAGGACCTTAAATATGAGGACGTTGATTACTGGGATGAATTCTGTCGCATTGTTGACTGGTCTCAGGAGCATGTCTTTTCTACCATGTACCTGTGCTGGGGTGCACTAGCTGGCCTGTATTACTTGCACGACATTCCCAAGAAGATGCTGGGTGCTAAGCTTTTTGGTATTTTTCCGCAGCGTTTATGCGATGAGTATTGCTTCCTCACCAATGGATTTGACGAGGTACATTACATGCCGCACTCTCGTCATGCCGCAATTGAGACATCAGCTCTGGTGGATCATCCTGAGCTTGCGGTGCTTTCTGAGGGATTTACCAGCGGGCCTGCTCTTCTCGCCACCAGAGATTTCCACGAGATTTTTGTAACCGGTCATTTTGAATATGATCGCGATACGCTTGCAGAGGAGTATTGGCGCGACTTCCACAAGGGCCTGCCTATTCGCCTGCCAGAGAACTATTTCCCTGATAACGATCCAGAAAAGCAGCCGCTGTTTACCTGGCGTGCGCATGCCAACTTGCTGTATCGCAACTGGATTAACTGGGTGTACCAGATGACGCCGTACAACACAGACGAGATACCTGCGGCTATTGCAGATCTTCGTCAGCGTGTTTCCGAGGCTGATCCTGATGCAAGGATGACCGGTAGGTTCTAAGCTGGCGTTTACACGGTGACCGAATTGCCAGCGCTTGTAACTGGCTGGACGCCATCAATACAATAAAATAATTGATTGATACACGCGTATGAAGCTACGTGTAGAAACACGTATAGAGAGGATACGTTGATGAAGGTTGTCATTGCTTCAGATATTCACGGCGCTGCCGACTATTGTGAGAAACTCATGCAGGTCATAGAGGAGGAGCAGCCAAAGTACGTTTTGCTTCTTGGAGATCTGCTCTATCACGGTCCTCGCAACGATCTTCCTGCAGACTACGCACCAAAGCGCGTTATTGAGATGTTGAACAGCATTTCCGATAAGGTCATTGCGGTCCGCGGAAATTGCGAGGCAGAGGTTGACCAGATGGTTCTGGACTTCCCTTGCATGGCTGATTACAACATCTTGTTTGATAAGGACCCAAAGACAGGCAAGCAGTTCACTATCTTCTTTACTCACGGTCACGTCTTTGGCCCTGGCATTCACAACAGCGTTGATAAATGGCCTCAGACGCCAAGTATGGACGCGTTTGTGTACGGCCATACGCACAGAAAAGTGAACATGCAAAGCGCTGACCACCCAGAGGTCACCGTGTTTAATCCAGGTTCTGTAGGCATTCCAAAGGACGGTACTCACAGCTGCGGAATCTACGAGGACGGCAAGTTCAGGCACGTCATCCTTGGCGAGTAAGTCTGTGTTGTTCACACGCAAAAAATGGCGAGAAGATCGAGTGGTCTTCTCGCCTTATTTGTGTCGCTGTGTCAGAAGTTTAGTGCATAGAAATAGTCATAAACTCATAACCATGTGCATGTCGCGAGATGGAATATTCAAACGCACGACCATCGTCGATATAACCGATTTGCTCAACCTCTAAGAGGGGATCGCCCGTGCTAATTTCTAGCCTCGAAGCCTCAACCTCAGTAGGCATGACTGCCCTAATAACACGGTGTGCATTAGCAATTCTAAGTCCAATTTCGTCTTCAATGTAGTTGTAAATTGAGTGCTCTAGATGGGTCATTTTAAGATTGAGAATTAGGCTAATGGGCATGTAGGTATACTCGATGACCTGCGCAGTCCCTTCAACAAGCCTGACGCGCACAATTCTGTATACAAAATCTTCGGTAGTAATATCAAGAGCTTTAGCAATGTATTCAGAGGGACGCTCAACTTCAAAGGTATAGACCTTTGATTTAACGCGCTCGCCTCGGGCAGCGTGTTCAGCCATGAAACCTTCCATTTGACCGGAGATTTCTTTACTTGGCTTAATTTGTGTTCCTTCTTCCAGCTTTTTGACAAAAGTGCCGGAGCCTTTTCGCCTGAAGATAAGTCCTTGCTGCTCAAGAACTTCTAGTGCCTTATTAATGGTAATTTTGCTCACTTCATAGTGTTCGCAGAGCTGAGCAACAGAAGGCAGGCGAGAATAAGCAGGATATGTGCCTATAGTAATATCAGTTTTAAGATCCTGAACAATCAAGTCGTACTTATTCATGACACCTCCTCAAGTAGCAAAATTTTTACTTTGCATTCTATCTGATTTGCATTAGTATACTACATGGAAAACCTAACATATCTGTTTTAGAAAGTTGACATGTCAGGTTTAGATACTTTTGAGAAAGGATAGACATGTCGTATCAGTTGCCTGAGAATTTCTTCTTTGGTGGGGCAATGTCTGGTCCACAGACCGAGGGTAAATGGCAAGACGGAGGAAAGCTGCCAAACCTTTGGGACACCTGGTCTAACCTGGACATTCATGCATTCCACAACCGCGTTGGTTCCTACGCTGGAAATGACTTTACAGAAAGAATGGAAGACGATCTTCAGCTTCTCAAGTCTCTTGGTATGGATTCCATTCGCACTTCTATTCAGTGGAGCCGTTTGTTGGACATTAACGGCAACCTTAATCCAGAGGGCGAGAAGTACTATCACCACCTTTTTGCTGTTGCTAAGAAGGTTGGTATTGAGATTTTTGTAAACCTTTACCACTTTGACATGCCTGAATACCTCTTCAATCGCGGTGGCTGGGAGTCTCGTGAGGTTGTTGAGGCATACGCGCATTACGCACGTATTGCGTTTGAAACGTTTGGAAAAGAGATTCGTTATTGGTTCACCTTTAACGAGCCAATTGTTGAGCCAGAGGTCCGCTACACACTTGGTGGCTGGTACCCCTTTGTTAAGAATTATTCGCGTGCTCGTGCAGTTCAGTACAACATTTCGCTTGCTCACGCACTTGGCGTGCGCGAGTATCGCCGTGCAAAAGCAGCAGGCTTTATGCTTGAGGACTCTCGCATTGGCCTCATTAACTGCTTTGCACCACCATATACCAAAGAGAATCCATCTGAGGCAGATCTTGAGGCACTACGCATGACCGACGGCGTCAACATTCGCTGGTGGCTTGACCTGGTAACTAAGGGAGAGCTTCCACAGGATGTCATTGATACGCTGCAGACCCGTGGTGTTGACCTGCCTATTCGCCCTGAGGACAAGCTTATTCTTGCCGACGGCGTTGTGGATTGGCTGGGTTGCAATTATTACCACCCAGAGCGTATTCAAGCTCCTGCAAAAGATACTGACGAGAATGGCATTCCAAACTTTGCTGATCCATATATCTGGCCAGAAGCAGAGATGAATGTATCCCGTGGCTGGGAGATTTACCCACAGGGTCTTTACGACTTTGCCATGAAGGTTCGCGATGAGTATCCAGAGCTTGAGTGGTTTATTTCCGAGAATGGCATGGGTGTAGAGCGAGAAGATCTTAAGAAAGACGAAAACGGTGTAATTCAAGACGATTATCGCGTTGATTTTGTCCGTCGTCATCTTGAGTGGATTGCTCGTGCAATTCAGGACGGCGCAAAATGCCGTGGTTATCACTACTGGGCCATCATCGATAACTGGTCCTGGGCAAATGCCTTCAAGAACCGTTATGGCTTTGTTGAGGTTGACCTGGAAGATAACTACAACCGTCGTCTTAAGAAATCAGCTGAGTGGCTTAAGCAAGTTGCCACTACACATATAGTTGACTAGAAACTCGTGAAAGGAGTTTGCTCATGGCAAAAGATAATGGCCAAGCATCGTTTCTAGATAAATTTGCAGAAGTTTCTGCAAAAGTGGGTAATCAAGTTCACTTGAGGAGCCTGCGCGATGCATTTGCAACGGTCAGCCCAATTTATATTTTGGCTGGTATTGCAGTACTGATCAACAACGTTCTGTTCCCACTCATCTTTGCAAACGACCCAGTTACCCTGGCTAATTTCAAGGTTTGGGGTGCAGCTGTTGCTCAGGGCACTCTGAGTTTCTCGGCAGTTATTCTTGCAGGCATTATTGGTTATTGCCTCGCTCGTAACAAGCGTTTTGAAAACGCAATCTCTTGCGTTGTTATTGGTATTGCTGCACTTATCATCATGATGCCTCAGAGCATTGTTGCTACTGCAGGCGCTGTTCTTCATGCAGCAAACGCCGCTGATGCAGCAGCTGCAGGAGTTGCACTTCCTGTGGCTGATGTTGCTAAGCTTCTGCCAACCGGCTATGCAGTTACTGGCGTTGATGTAACTGGTGCTTTCTCCACTTCCTTCACCGGTACTAACGGCCTCTTTGGTGCAATCATCATTGGCCTGCTTTCTACCACTATCTTCATTAAGCTCTCCAGCGTTAAGCAGCTGAAGGTCAGCCTTGGTGAGGGCGTTCCACCAGCGGTTGCAGATTCTTTTAACACCATGATTCCAATGATGTTGACCCTGACCGTCTTTGGTATTGCTTCTGCTCTTCTTGCAGTTTGTGCTGGTACTGACCTTATGACCATCATTGCAACAAGCATTTCTGCCCCACTGAAGGGCCTCATGAATGCTGGTCCATTTGCAGTCATCATCATCTACACCTTTGCAAACCTGCTCTTCTGCCTTGGCATTCACCAGTCCACCATCTCTGGTGTTCTGATCGAGCCAATCCTGACCATGCTTATTGTTGACAATATGGCAACCTTTGCAGCTGGTCAGCCAATTCCTCAGGACCACTACATGAACATGCAGATCATCAACACCTTTGCGCTGATCGGCGGTTCTGGTTGTACTCTGATGCTGCTCCTTGACACCTTTGTCTTCTCAAAGAACAAGGCTTCTAAAGACGTTGCAGCACTTTCTCTTCTCCCAGGTATCTTCAACATCAACGAGCCAGTTATTTACGGTTACCCAATCGTCTTTAACCTTCCTCTGATGATTCCATTTGTTCTTGTTCCAGATTTGTTCATCGGCCTGACCTACCTGTTCACCAACCTTGGTTGGATTAACCCTTGCGTTGCTATGGTTCCTTGGACAACCCCAGTCTTCCTGAGTGGTTGGCTGGCAACCGGTGGCGACATTCGTGCCGTTATCTGGCAGGTCATCGAGGTTCTTCTCGCCATGGCAATTTACCTGCCATTCATGAAGATTTCCGAGCGCGCACAGGCCAAGCAGGCTGAGGCTCTTGCAGAGAACGCTCAGGATGCAGAGTAGTTTGTGAGCTTATAATCTGAGTATCACTTGAAGCCAGCCATCGTATTTGGTGGCTGGCTCATCAAAAGGAGATCACATGAAAATCTTACTTGCTTGCAATGCCGGAATGTCCACGAGCCTGCTTGTTCAGAAGCTTCAGAAAGAGGCTGCTTCTCGTGGTTTGGATGCAGAGATTATTGCAAATCCTCTTAATAAGGCACTTGAGCTCATTGATGGCGCAGACGTCTTTTTGCTTGGACCTCAGATTGCGTATGCAAAGGCAGACGTTGAGGCCGCAGCAGGATCTACTCCTGTAGCTGTTATTCCTATGGTTGATTACGGCAGGATGAACGCTGCAAAAATCCTTGACGACGCACTGGAGCTTATTAAATAAGCGATAAAAGATTTTCTGAGCTCCCAGGTGCTCAAGAAAAGAGTATGGGGTAAAAATGGATTTAGATGACGGCATGACTGCTACGCAAGAAGCAGCCTTTGAGATTATTGCTACCGTTGGAACGGCAAAGTCAATGTATATTGGCGCTATCCAAAAGGCAAAAACGGGCGATATTGAAGGTGCGCGTGCAGATATTCTTGCTGGTACAGAGATCTTTAATGAGGGTCATAGCACGCATCTGAACATGCTGCAGCAGTCCGCAATTGATAACAGCAATGTTGAGTTCTCGCTCATCTTGCTCCACGCTGAGGACCAGCTTATGCAGGCCGAGTCTTTCCGCATTATTGCTGAGGACTTTATTGACGTGTACGAGAAGCTTCTTGACAAGTAACTGGCGAGAAAAACATGTGTGCAGAGACGTTTCTTGGTGGTATTGAGTTTGGTGGAACAAAGATTGTTCTTGCCACGGGTACACCAGACGGAAAAATTTGTGAGTGTGAGGTCTTTCCCACGACAGCACCAGAGTCTGTTTTGCCAAAGATTGTGGACTGGTTCAAAGCTCGCTCTATTCAGGCTCTAGGTGTTGGCGCATTTGGCCCCACGGGAGTCAATCCTGACCTGCCTAGCTACGGAAAGATTCTCTCGACTCCTAAGCAAGGTTGGCGCAACTTCAACTTGTTGCAGGCGTTGAAGGATGGACTGAACGTCCCTGTTGGATACGACACTGATGTTAATGCAGCTTGTTTAGGAGAAGCAGTTTTTGGCGCAGCTCGCGGCCTCGATAACGTTGTCTACCTGACAGTAGGAACCGGAATTGGCGCAGGCGTGCTGCTTGAAGGAAAACTCCAGCACGGTATGCTCCATCCCGAGGCTGGTCATATCCTTGTTGAACGCGAGACAAATGATCCTTGGCAGCAGACTAAGTGTCCCTATCACCAGAACTGCCTTGAGGGGCTGGCATCAGGTCCTGCTATTCAGGAGCGCTGGGGACTTCCAGCTGTTGAGCTTACCG
The DNA here is from genome assembly GCA_018378955.1 of Atopobium sp. Taxonomy (GTDB): domain Bacteria; phylum Actinomycetota; class Coriobacteriia; order Coriobacteriales; family Atopobiaceae; genus Lancefieldella. Next base: position 6,977 of record JAGZWL010000063.1, read on the forward strand.
AGAAAGACGAGGTATGGGAGCTTGAGGCTGCCTACCTTGCAAAAGCTCTGAGTACGTACGTGATGTGCTATTCACCTCAGCGTATTATTCTGGGCGGAGGCGTCATGGAGCAGAAGCAACTGTTCCCGCTTATCCAGCAGAAACTTGTTGCGTACCTCAACGGCTACATCAACACTCCAGAGATAGAGGACATACAGAATTATGTTGTTCCTGGAGGTTGCGAGGGAAACCAGGGCATTCTAGGTGCTTTGGTGCTTGGACAGCGCGCGCTTGGTGTGTAATTAATTGGCGAGAAGAGCGCCTGTCGTGTAG
>JAGZWL010000064.1:0-7275 GCA_018378955.1 Atopobium sp.
CTGGGTAATGCTATGCGCTTTGATGTTGCTAAGAAGCTTGTTGGTACCTGCGATAATGTGGTGGTACAGTATCCTGGTAGGGGAATTTCTGGCGGTCTTTTTGATGTCCAGGTTGATCCTACTATTGAACTTGATGAACTTATCGCTATGCGCTTTGATGAAGTTTTACCTAATGGAACACTAAAAGCTACTCGTTTATAAATTGGGGGAACATGGAGCCAACACAGATTCGCTTAACTATTCCTGATTCAGTGGACCCTCTGTATCTGACAGGTCCTGCTGATAGTTTGCTCAGAGAAATTGAAGCGTCATGTGCGGCTCTTATTTCAGTCAGAGGTAAAGCCATCTTTTTGTCGGGAACTTCTCAAGAAATTGAGCAGTTAACGCTTATTTTTTCTCACCTGATTCAAATGGTCGAGTCTGGATCTAGGCCAACGCTTGAAGACGTAAAGTTGCTGCTTGATAGTACCAAAAGAAATGCCAACTTAGAGCAAACGGGAACACGTACCCTGTTTGTAACTCATAAAGGCAAAGCAATTCAGCCTAAAACACAAGGTCAAATAGCGTATACCAAGGCAATTGCAAACAATTCCATTACGTTTGGTATTGGTCCTGCGGGCACCGGCAAAACCTATCTGGCAGTTGCCATGGCGCTTGCCGCTTTGACTTCTCAGCAAATCAGCAGAATTGTGCTGGTAAGACCTGTTGTAGAAGCAGGAGAGTCTCTTGGTTTTCTTCCAGGAACACTTCAAGAAAAGCTGGATCCCTACATTAGGCCGCTCTACGACGCTCTCTTTGATATGACCTCAATGGAGTACGCAAATAACCTCATTGAACAGGGAATTGTTGAAATTGCTCCGCTTGCATTTATGCGCGGCCGCACTATGAACGATGCGTTTGTCATTTTGGATGAGGCACAAAATACCACCCCTGAGCAGATGAAAATGTTTTTGACTCGCCTGGGTTTCTCGTCAAAGTTTGTGATAACTGGTGATGCAACACAGCGAGACCTTGTAGGAAAAAGTGGTTTGGATGTTGCTCGACAGGTGTTGGGTAATCTTGAAGACGTTGCTTTTGTTGATTTAGATAGAAATGATATTGTTCGCCACACGTTGGTTGGTAAGATAGTTGATGCATACACTGCGTATGAGAAAAAACAGCTAGGGGAGTAACGTGGTTAACGAGTATGACATTGTGATTGAAGAAGGCGTGGAGTCGCCAATTTCTGTGGAAGAGATTGAAGCCGATTGCAATCTTGTACTCTCTGAAGAGGGCGTGGAGCGCCCCTGTACCGTCTCCATTTCTGTAGTCAGTGATGCGGAGATTCAGCAGGTAAACCTTGAGTGGCGAGAAAAAAATGTACCTACTGACGTTATTTCACTTGAGGTAGAGCGCCCTGATGATCCAGATTTGGCTCCCGGTGAGATGTGTGAGCTGGGCGATATTATTCTGGCTCCTCATTTTATTGCTCGCCAGGCAAAAGAATATGGCACTACAGAGGCAGATGAGTTTAGGCTTATGCTTGTTCACGCCATGCTCCACCTGCTTGGATATGACCATATTGAAGATGATGAGGCAGAGGTTATGGAAGCTCGTGAAGATGCTCTTGTTGCTCTGCTTTCAACAGATAGGACTATTGAGCCAGTTGTATTGACTCGCCACCGTGAGGGGATTGACGAGTAATGATTCCGGGATCTAAAGGCAGACATCCAAGCTTTAAGCGCGGCCTTCTCTTTGCACTACAGGGCGCTCGCCAAGCATTTGCTCAGGAAGCAAACTTGCGTCGTATGGCCGTTGCTGCTGCAGTAACCGTGGTGGTGGGATTGTTTGTTGGTTTAGATGCTGTGAGCTGGGCACTTGTTCTTGCTTGTATTGGTGCGGTTTTAACCACAGAACTTCTCAATACAGCAATAGAAACCGTGGTAGATCTGGTTTCTCCAGAGTTTCACCCCATGGCTGGTAAAGCTAAAGATATTGCGGCAGCTGCATCGTGCTGCATTAGCATTACCGCAGCTCTTATAGGACTTTTGATTTTCTCGCGTGCAATTTTTCATTGGTAAGTTGGAGGACATATGACTACCAATTCAGTTTCTGAAAACACTTCATCTGAGACCACTCCCTTTAGGAGCGGTTTTGTTGCCTTAGTTGGTCGTCCTAGTGTTGGTAAGTCCACGCTGTTAAACGCATGTATGGGTCAGAAGGTGGCCATTGCAAGCCCTGTTGCCCAGACAACACGACGTCGCTTTAGGGCAGTGGTGAACGGAGAGAACTCCCAGCTGGTCATTGTAGATACTCCAGGCCTCCACAAGCCCAAAGATGCTCTTGGAAAAGAGCTCAACAAGGCTGCACTCGGAGAACTCAACGACGCTGATGTCATTGCTTTTTTGATTGACGCTACTAAGCCTGTTGGTCGTGGAGATGAATGGGTTGCCAATCATGTTGAGCAGGCGCATGCCGCTTTTAAGCTGCTAGTTATTACCAAGGCTGACATTGCAACTCCAGAGCAAGTAGCAGAACAGCTTGAGGCTGCACAAGCTCTTGCACATTTTGATGACGTGCTTGTTGTTTCTGCTCCAGAAGACTTCAATATCCAGGCATTTATTGCGCTTGTTTCAGAGCATCTTCCTGAGGGTCCTATGTGGTTTCCAGAGGATATGGAGACTGACGCATTGCCAGAAGACCTGGTAGCAGAGTTTGTTCGCGAGAAGCTCTTGTTGAATCTTCGTCAGGAAGTTCCCCATTCCGTTGCCGTTGTTTGCGATTCGTATGAGGTTGCAACGGATGGACACCTCTCTATTTCTGCCACCATTTTGGTTGAGCGAGAAGGACAAAAGGGCATCGTAGTTGGCCAGGGCGGCTCCATGATTAAACGCGTTGGCGTTGAGGCTAGAAAAGATCTAGAGAAACTGTTTGGTCGCAAGGTTTATCTTGACCTGCAGGTGCGCGTTCAGCCTCTCTGGAGACGTGATGCCAATGAGATTAAGCGCCTAGGTTACTCAACTGAGGACTAGTTGTGCCTGGTAGAAAGACAACGCGTCTTAAAGCAATTGTGCTTGATAGAACAAAACTTGCTGAGCAAGATCTCATCTTAACCATGCTTTCCGATTCAGGAGAAGAGCGTCGCGCTGTCGCCAAGGGCGCTAGAAAGCCAGGCGGCCGATTTGCAGCCCGCGTTGAACTGTTTTGTGAGCTAGACGTACTGCTGGCAGAAGGTCGCTCACTTGATATCTTGTCCGAGGCAACCTTGCTTGAGCCGCACGCATCGCTGCGCGGAGATCTTTCTAAGGTAGCGGCTGCGTCAGCTATCTGTGAAGTCGCACGTCTTTCGTGTATCGACGGCGTCGAAGACGCGTTTCTCTATCCACTGCTCTCTCGCGCTCTCAGAGCCTGCGAAGAAGTAGCTGACGAGAAACACTTAGATCTTGTTGTTGCTGCTTATGTGTTTAAGGTTTTGGCACATGAAGGCTGGCGCCCTGAGTTGGAATCGTGCATTGCCTGTGGAGATGAAGCTCTAACGTACTTCTCGCCAGCTGCTGGCGGTGCATTGTGTGGAAGTTGTGCGCATGAGATTGAGGGAGCCATTGAGGTAACTCCACTTGAGCTCTCGTGGTTATCGTCGCTTCTAAAACTTACCTTTGACCAGCTTGTTATTGCAGAAATTGCTCCAGAAACTGCGCTCTTTTTGCTCACCAGTGCGCATATTTGGGCGGCTACACACCTTGAAGCACGTCTGAAGGCATTTGAATTTTTGCTCAGTATCTAGCTGAAGTGTATTTTTACTAGCAAAGTTCACCAGTAACTGGTATCCTCTTGTAGGTTATTTCCTTGTTCTTAGGGGCTAGTCACTGCCGGCTACCTTCTCAGTACAAGGAGTATTCAACGCGAAAGGCGGTTTATTATGGCAGTAACTAAGGATCGTAAGGCTGAGCTCATCAAGCAGTACGGCAAGGACGAGAAGGACTCCGGTTCCGCACAGGTTCAGGTTGCTCTTCTTACTGAGCGTATTCGTCAGCTCACCGACCACATGAAGTCCCACCAGAAGGACTTCCACACTCGTCGTGGTCTTCTGATGCTCGTTGGTAAGCGTCGTCGTCTTCTTTCTTACATCAAGTCGAACGACATTGAAGAGTACCGTACTCTTATTGCTTCCCTGGGTATCCGCGACAACATCCAGTAAGTTGGCTTTTTAGGGCGCCGTCTGGCGCCCTTTATGTTTGAGGCCCGTTTGCAATGGGGCAAACGGAGATAGAAGAGGAAAGAAATGACTAAAGTAACTCACGAATTTGACCTCTATGGTAAGCACTACACCCTTGAGGCCGGTGAGCTCGCAAAGCAGGCAACAGGTGCCTGTATCGTTAAGTGCGGCGATTCCACCGTACTTCTCACTGCAGTGGTTTCCAAGGAGCGCAAAGATTACGACTTCTTCCCACTGACTGTTGATTTTATTGAGAAAATGTACGCAGTTGGTCGTGTTCCTGGTGGATATCTCAAGCGTGAGGCTCGTCCATCCGAGAAGGCAACCCTTACTGCTCGTATGATTGACCGTCCTCTGCGCCCATCCTTCCCAGATGGCTTCCGCAATGAGGTTCAGATTGTTGCAACTTCTCTTGTTGCCGATCAGGTAAATGCTGTTGATACCATCTCTGTCATGGGTGCATCAGCTGCTCTGGCCGTTGGTGGCGTTCCATTTGAGGGCCCACTTGCGTGCGTTCGTATTGGCCGCAACGCCGATACCGGCGAGTTCCTGGTTAACCCAACCTATGAAGAGCGCGATCATTCTGACCTTGACCTTGAGCTTGGCGGTTCTTCCACCTTTATTTCCATGCTTGAGGCTGGCGCAGATGAGATTTCCGAAGAGGATATGCTCTCCGCTATGGCCTTTGGTCAGGAGGCAATTGCAGCCTTCTGCGAGGAGCAGAAGAAGTTTATTGCTAAGTGGGAAGAGGTTAACGGCCCTATCGTCAAGCGCGAGTACATCCTTGACGAGCCAATCGCTGAGGTCCATGACCGCATCTTTGCTTACTATGACCAGATGAGTGCTGCTCTTAAGGACGCTGACAAGCAGTCCCGTATGCAGAAGGTTGCTGACCTGATGGACGAGATTAAGGCTCAGTTCACCGAGGAGGAGCAGGAGCTTTGGAGCCGCGCTATTGCGGTTGAGCTCAAGGGTCTTGAGAAGCACGCTATGCGCGTCATGGTTGTTGAGACCGGTGAGCGTGTTGACGGCCGTGTTGCAGACGAGATCCGTCCAATCATGGTCAAGCCTGATTATCTTCCACTTGTTCACGGTTCTGGTCTTTTCCAGCGTGGTCAGACTCAGGTTCTCTCCATTTGTACGCTTGGCATGCTCAACGAGTGGCAGCGTCTTGACACTATTGAGCCAATGGATGGCAAGCGCTACATTCACCACTACAACTTCCCACCATTCTGCACCGGTGAGACTGGCCGTATGGGCAGTCCAAAGCGCCGTGAGATTGGTCACGGAGCTCTTGCAGAGCGCGCACTTCTACCTGTCATTCCTTCCGAGGAAGAGTTCCCTTACACCATCCGCGTTGTCTCTGAGGTAATGGAGTCCAATGGTTCTTCTTCCATGGCTTCTACCTGCGGTTCTACGCTTTCCCTTATGGATGCAGGCGTTCCTCTAAAGCGTCCTGTTTCTGGTGTTGCAATGGGTCTTATCCAGGAGAACGGCAAGACTGTTGTTCTTACCGATATCCAGGGTCTTGAGGACTTCCTCGGCGACATGGACTTCAAGGTCTGCGGTACCACCAAGGGTATTACCGCAATGCAGATGGACAACAAGGCAACTGGTCTTACTCCAGAGATTCTGCGCAGCGCACTTCTTCAGGCTCAAGAGGGCCGTATGTTCATTCTGAACAAGATGCTCGAGCAGATTCCAGCACCTCGTACTGAGACCAAAGAGACCGCTCCACAGATCATCTCGCTTTCTATCCCAACTGATAAGATTCGCGACGTCATTGGCTCTGGTGGCAAGGTTATCCGCGGTATCCAGGAGGATACGGGCGCAACCGTTGACATCCAGGAGGATGGTACCGTCTTTATCGCTGGTACTAACGGTGCTGCCGAGGCTGCTGCAGAGCGCATCAAGGCTATCGTTAAGGTTCCAGAGGTAGGCGAGGAGTACACTGGTCGCGTTGTTGGTCTTCAGCCATTCGGCGCCTTTGTTGAGCTTCTTCCTGGCAAGGACGGTCTGCTTCATATTTCCCGCGTTGCACAGGGACGTGTCGAGAAGATCGAGGATGTCCTGGCTGTTGGCGACGAGGTTAAGGTTCAGGTCCTTGAGGTAGACGAGAAGGGCAAGATTTCTCTTGACCGTCTTGATAAGCCAGAGGCACCACAGGGCGCTCCAAAGAAGGAGCGCGAGGAGCGTCGTCCACGTCGTCAGAACGACAACGGCAACTCTGAGCGCAGGCAGCCACGTCGTCACCACGACGCATAAGGCACGCTCAAACTCAATGGGTTTCTCGCCACGCGAGGTCTTATAAAACATGAGGTATTGAAGAGGGCTTCGATTCATGTCGGAGCTCTCTTGTTATTCTGTTGAGATTTTGATTCTTTGGGAATATATAGCGTAATACGTGCAGATTTTTTATATAATTAAACAACATGTAGATTTTGCAAAAAGTCTTAGAGACGGCCCTTTGGGTTGCGTCTGTCATAGAAAGTTTTTGAAAGGAAACCGTTTTAATGCCTAAGAAAGACCCAGCTCTTAAAGTCATTCCTATGGGCGGACTTGATGGCATTGGCAAGAACATGACCGTTTTTGAATACGGTAATGATATGGTGCTTGTTGATGCTGGTTTGATGTTCCCAGATGACGAACAGCCTGGTATTGATCTAGTTTTGCCAGACTACACCTATGTACTTGAAAATGAAGATAAGCTTCGTGGTATTTTGATTACCCACGGTCACGAGGATCACATTGGTGCTCTTCCGTACCTGCTTATGGACCTTACTCGTAAGGTGCCAATCTATTCCAGTAAGCTCTCGCTTGGCTTTATTGAAGGTAAGCTTGCTGAGCACAAGATTGTGGGCACCAAGCTTCGTGAGGTTACTGATGGTTCAAAGGTCCAGCTTGGTGCCTTTGACATCACGTTCTTCTCGATGACCCACTCTATTCCTGCTGCTTTTGGTATTCACATGAAGACTCCTGCAGGAACGCTTATTCACTCCGGTGACTTTAAGCTTGATCAGACTCCAATTGATGGAGTGCGTCCAAACTATGCGGCTATCACCAAGTTTGGCTCCGAGGGC
>JAGZWL010000065.1:0-7202 GCA_018378955.1 Atopobium sp.
AGCTGCAACAACACCGTTTGCCAACTGCTGCTCAAGAACGGCTACCCTATCTGCCAGCGCTTCTAATGAAAGCTCCGTGTTGGGGCGCGCCAGCTTGGTGAATGCAACTTCCAGGACCAGTCGCTGGTTAACAGCGGTACGCATCTGATTGGCCGCGTCGCCCAAAACGGTCAGAACTCTGGAGAGTCGATCAACCGAACCAAATGCCTGGGCCTCTTTGGTAAGCTGCTCCGTCGAAGCAGTAGAATTTGCCAGCGCAGGAGAATCAACGCCCACAGCTGCGGCAATGTAGAGATCTCTTACGTGAACAGCAAGCTCGCGCGTAAACTGCAGCAGATCTTTGCCGCCCTCAAACAGCGTATTTACCGTGGTAAAAAGCGAAGAAATGTCTCGCTGAGCCAAGGCCATTGCAGCATTGTTGATAAGAGAGCCGGAAGACTGGCCCAAAACGTCACGAACCGTCTGCTCAGAAATGACGCCGCCGCCGTAAACGGAGAGCTGTTCAAGAGAAGACAGAGCGTCACGCATGCCGCCACGCGCATGACGAACAATAAGATCGATAGCTGCGTCCTCGTAGGTAAAGCCCTCATTTTTGCAGACGTTGACCAGGTGCTCTGCCATCTCGTCAGCGGCAATGGAGCGGAAGTCAAAGCGCTGCACGCGGGACAGAATAGTCGCAAGAATTTTTTGAGGATCGGTGGTGCACATGATAAACGTCACGTGCGAAGGAGGCTCCTCCAGCGTCTTGAGCAGGGCGTTAAATGCCGCCGAGGTAAGCATATGCACCTCGTCGATGATGTAGACCTTGCCCTTGCCGCGCACGGGAGCGTAACTAGCGCGAGAAATAATTTCTTCTCGCACGTTATCAACGCCTGTGTTAGAAGCGGCGTCAATCTCAAAGACGTCTGGATGCTGACCAGCAGCAATCAACTGGCAGTCCTCGCAAGTGCCATCAGGCAGATGACCAGGAGCCTCGTGGCAGAGGATAGCTTTTGCCAGCAAGCGAGCCATAGTGGTCTTGCCTGTGCCGCGAGGTCCGCAGAACAGGTATGCGTGGCTGAGCTTTTGCTCCAAGACCGCTCGCTCAAGGGTGCCGACCACGTGCTTCTGGCCAACTACCTGCTCAAACGTTTGCGGACGATACTTTGTATACAGTGATTCCATTCGTCCTCCGACGGCAGATTTTTCACTTTCAAGTATACCCTCTGAGCTAAGAGGGTTTCTCGCCAAACAAAAACGGGGCAGCCGAAGCCACCCCGATTCTGTACTCTGCGGTTTTGCGCGAGCAAATACCTGCTACTCTGCAGCCTCTTCGGTTGCAGGTGCCTCGACCTCAGCCTCTGGCTCTGCAGCTGGTGCGTTCTTTGCGAACTCAGCAGCACGCTTTGCCTTCTCAGCAGCCTTAGCCTCAGCAGCAGCCTTACGAGCAGCCTCCTGCTCAGCAGCCTTAGCAGCCTTTGCCTCCTTGGCAGCCTTAGCAGCCTCGAGAGCAGCGTTTGCTGCGCCACCGAACTTGTCGGCGAAGCGCTGGACACGTCCACCAGTGTCGACAAGCTTCTGCTGACCCGTATAGAATGGGTGGCACTTGTCGCAGAGGTCAAGACGCATCTCTGGAACAGTTGCGTGTGTGGTCCAGGTGTTTCCGCAGGTGCAGCGAACGGTGCACTCTACGTACTCTGGATGAATACCTTGCTTCATGCAGGACTCCTTACATCGGCTCTGGTTTCCGACCAGAGCAGGGGTGTCTTTATGAGCACGTGCTCAATCAAGACAATAAGCTGAAAAAGTATAGCAGAACAACACCTCTGTTGCTAGAATCAGTTGGCGAGAAATTCACATTTTGTTCAGACAATTCTTGTGCGCGACAACTTTTGAGAAGCCCTTGATGCGCTAAAATCCAATGCAACATACAAAGCCGGTCTGCAGCTCTTCGGAGGCATAATGTTTTTATCGATTGATGTGGGTAATACGCAAACTGCCATTGGTTTATTTGACAGTGAAGGCACTATGGTGCGCGGCTGGAGAATGCCCACCGATCAACACGACACCTCTGACATTCTGCACGGCCGCCTCTTCATGTTCTTCCAGAAAGATGGACTGAGCCTTGACGACGTTGAGGCTGGTGGACTTTCGTGCGTGGTCCCCGTTATCACACGTGCTTGGCAGCGCTGCTTTGAGCTGCTGCTCAACAAGCCTCTGACCCGCATTAACGCGCTGTCCACGAATAAGATTCGTTTCAATATCCCCCACCCCGAGCTTGTGGGTGCTGATCGCGTAGCAAATTCCGTTGCCGCAACTGAGCGCTATGGTTATCCAGTTATTGTGGTTGATTTTGGCACCGCAACCAATTTGGACGTCGTTGATAAAGATGGCGTATTCCGCGGAGGTGCCATTTCACCAGGCATTATGATCTCTGCAAACGCTCTGTTTGCGCGTGCAGCTAAGCTTTCTAGCATTCCTATCAAGGCTCCCGAAACTGTCTTGGGCAACACTACAGAAAGCGCTGTTCAGGCAGGTATTGTAGTGGGCGCAGCTGCTCAGGCAGAAGGCTTGGTTGCCAGAACACTCAAGGAGCCTGGTATTGAGGGTGCAACTGTTATTGCAACGGGTGGTCTTGCAAACACTGTCAGCGAGGCAACGGATGTCTTTGACGTGGTTGATCCGCAGCTCACCATGCGTGGAATTTATCTAATCTGGAAGCAGTCTACCGAAGCTGCCAAGTAGGTAACACTGCAGGCACGCTACAGCCGACAGCTCGGCAATCGGGCCCGCAGCTAAACCGGCATCTGGATCCGCTATTAAACCGGCAGTTAAACCGCTGGCACTACGGAAGCTTCTTCCTCACTCACAAGGATTTCTTTACCATCCTCATCAACAAGGATGGCATGACCCCACACATCAATACCGCCAAATCGAGCGGTCAGTGCAACGTTACCGCTGGGATATACCTTGTTGACCTGCTGTCCAAGCAGCGGAACCATATCAAAGTAGTCGCTCAGAATCAGCGCGATAGGTCCCGCAAAGCTCCTTGCGCGTTTAACCTGCTGCTCCCACGCGCTTACGCTCTGAACCACCAGCTCAGATACCTTTTTAGCGAGAAGTTCTGTATTGTCTGCAACGTCAAACACTGGGCTCAACAACTTAGCATCTGCGACAACACTTACCACAGCAAACATGCCCTCTTGATAACCAGCGGTAGCCTTAATTGAGGCGACTACCTGGTCTTTGTAGCAGATATTGTAAGGCCAGCAAATGCCAAAACCCTCATCTGCTGCGCGCAAGAACTGGCAAACTCCCAGTGCTACAACGTAAGGAACTGCAGGTACATAGGGCATCGAAACCCCAAGACGCACGACCGTTGCAACCTCAAAGGGTTTCTCGCCAGACGGTGTGGACGCTGATGCGGATGATGGATCAAGGGCCAGTTCGGAGCACTCGTCTTTGTCCTGGGCAGCGCATTCCTGCACGTCAAGGGCTCGGAACACAAATTCTCCCGTTTGTGCACCACCACGCGCCAACTCTAGAGCTTCTTGTGCTACTCCCACGTAATGGCTCCCAGATCCTCGGTTACGTGACCAACGCGCTGGTCAGGAGGGGCAATCTCCACGCCGCCGTGCGAGAAGAAGCGCACAGGATCGTGCATCAGGTCCTCCATAGGAACAAGCACGTAATCGCGCTCGCCCATGCGTGGATGAGGCAAAGTGAGGTGTTTACCTGCGTGTTGTTCGCCCTCAACCCACAGAAGGTCACAGTCGATAGTGCGAGGTCCATGACCTTCCTCGCCTTTCTTGCGTGTGCGGTTGAGAGCGTTCTCTACCTCAAGCAGCTTATCCATCAGCACCAGCGGATGGAGCTCAGTTCTAATCTCGGCAACGGCGTTTACCACAGGTGTAGCAATACCGTATGCAGGCTCAGTTTCGTAGGCGTGGCTGAGAGAAACAACGCAGGTCAGCGGAATCTCATCGATGAGCTGCGTTGCGCGGGCCAGATAACCCACACGGTCACCCACGTTGGAGCCAAGCGCCACAAATCCCTGACGAGGATCGCGCTCGGTCATAGCCCAGTAAGCATTGATAGCCTGAGCGGTTCCCGCAACATCGTGAACGCGCAGGATACGGGCACCGTTGGTGATTGCAGCAATGCAAATTGCATGCGTAGCTGCGTCGCGCTGGGTAGCCTCGGCTACGCCAGAAACAGCGCCGACAAAACGCTTTCTGGACACGGCGCAGAGCAGCGGATATCCCATAGAAACCATCGAGCGAGTAGCACGCTGAATAACAACGTCCTCGTCAGCAAACTTGTCAAAGCCTGGACCTGGGTCAATGCAGATGCGGTCCTTGGAAACGCCAGCACGCATAAGACCGCGAGCCTGGTCGCCCAAAAAGCCCATAATCTGGCGCATAATAGGCGCCTCTTCTGGCAGGGTAAAACGACGCTGCGAGCTCAGCGTGCGTGTCTCGACTCCTGTAGCTGCGGCTCGAGCAGCTGCGCTACCAGTAGGGCGAGAAGGGCGCATGTCGTCCAGCTGCACCTGCTTGCGCTCAACACGAGCTCCAAGGCCGTCCTTATTCCAGTGCATCACAATGCAGCCGCAGTCAGACTCCGCAGCTACAGCAACCATTTCTGGATCGGTGAAGCCAGAAACGTCATTGATGATGGATGCTCCAAGGCGGACGCACATCTTTGCTACCTCGGCGTGACGCGTGTCAATGGAAACAATTGCGCCGGCAGCCACCAGCGCACGCACCACAGGCACTACACGCTCAGCCTCTTCTGTAGGCAGAACAGGCGTGTGACCTGGGCGAGTAGACTCTCCCCCAACGTCAATGATGTCAGCGCCCTCATCCAGCATCTGTAGACCGCGTGCAATTGCAGCCTCTGGATCAAAGTTCTTTCCGCCATCAGAGAACGAGTCTGGAGTGACGTTGAGAACGCCCATAATCCTAGGACGCGCCAACGAGATAGTGTGAGTTCCACATTGCCAGGTGTTGTAGCTTTGACGAAGCATGAATCCTCCTTGCCAGCTATGAATGTTTCTATTGTAGCGGTATTGGTGGCTACTAGTCGTATACCATGGATTTATTGAAAGTTTATTGCCGCAAACGCACCGCTTGGCGCCGTAACTGGAGCGTGGAACGCGCGTTACTCGCGGCTACTGTGATACGAATCCACTGCGACCTAAACCACCAGGTCGTAGTATGAAAGAGGAGTTATGAGCGATACTCGAGAGTACAAGCTAATTTCCTGGAACGTTAACGGTCTGCGTGCCGTGCTCAAGAAAGAGCCTTCGTTCACGGAAATTTTTGAAACCATAAATGCTGATGTATTTGCACTTCAAGAGACTAAGCTGCAAGAAGGTCAGGTGGAGCTTGATCTTCCCGGCTACGTTCAAACCTGGAACTACGCAGACAGAAAGGGCTATTCGGGCACAGCGGTTTTCTCGCGAGAAACCCCTCTGCAGGTGATTCGCCAGATTGGATGCCCCGTTGCTGACGACGAAGGTCGCGTGTGTGCGCTGGAGTTTGAGAAGTTCTGGTTTGTGTGCGTGTACACGCCAAACTCAAAAGACCAGCTTGCGCGCTTGGACGAGCGTCTTGAGTGGGATCAGCACTATCGCGAGTTCTTGGCTAAGCTATCTGAGCAAAAACCAGTAATTACCTGCGGCGATTTTAACGTTGCACACAACGAGATTGACCTGAAGAATCCTTCGTCTAACAGACAAAACGCAGGCTTCTCTGACGAGGAGCGTGAGAGCTTTACCAAGCTGTTGGACGCAGGCTTTACCGATACATTTAGGTATCGCCATCCCGACATGACCGGCGCTTACAGCTGGTGGAGCTACCGCTTCAACGCTCGCAAGAACAACGCCGGCTGGCGCATCGACTACTTCCTGGTCTCCGATCGCATTGCTGAGCAGGTCAAAAGCGCATCCATCTTGAGCGAGGTCTACGGCAGCGACCACTGTCCCGTTGAGCTGAGCATTGAGCTGTAGTACGCGCGGATGGCGAGAAGACCGGTCTTCTCGCCAGGGTTGCCTCATGATGGCGGCCGTGATTAACTAGAGTTGTCGATTGGAAGTCAAAGGAGCACGTCATGCGCATTACTTGCGACGTTCATACTCACAGTCTGTACTCGAGGCACGCCTATTCAACCGTTGAGGAGAACGTTCGCGCAGCTTCTGAGCGTGGCTATGAGCTGCTTGGAATCACCGATCACTTCTCGTCCATGCTGTATGACCAGCAGACCATTAAGAATTTCCAGTTCTATATGAACACCGCCATTTGGCCAGAAACCTGGTACGGCGTCAGGCTGCTCCACGGCGCTGAGGTGGACATTGTTGACCTCGAGGGCAATCTGTTTGCCTACGATATTACGTTTGACCAGGGTATTAATGGCGATAAACTCCGTCAGCCCCATATTCTTGGCGAGCACATCCTTGGTACCTGCGATTATGCGGTTGCTAGTATCCACAGCAAGCAGTGGGCGGCTGGTGCCTCACAGAAGCAGATTACCCAGATGTATGTAAATGCGCTGGATAATCCACATGTTTTGATTCTTGGTCACCTTGGCCGCAGTGGTTTAAATTTTGATGTTCCGGCACTGGTCAGAGAGTGCCGCGATCGCGGTAAGCTCATCGAGATGAACGAAGCCACACACGACGAAGGCCAGCGTGAGGTTGCTATTAAGCGTTGTCGTGTAATTGCAGAAACCTGCGCTGAGCTTGAATGCAAGATTTCTTTTGGCTCAGATGCTCACATTGCAACCCGCATTGCTGATGCGCATTCTGTTATTAAGCTGCTTGAAGAGGTTGACTTCCCCGAGGAGCTTATGGCTTGTCGCGATGCCCAGACGTTTTTGGGCACCATTGCTGACGCAAAGATTCCAGCGTCTAAGCAGGGATATTAAGCTAGAACATCTGCAGCTTCAACAACATTGCATAAAGAAAAAGCCACGTTTTCACGCGGCTTTGAACTGCCTCCCATTTCTTGGACACGAGAAATGGGAGTCAGTTCAAAACACACCTAAGTCGGATAATCTGTCAAAAAGACGTATACATGACGCTGAAATTACCACAAACATGCAGATTATCGTCATTAGGTGTGTAAAATGCCCGCAATTGAGCAGAATATCCGCCTTAGGTGTGTTCCGTAGATACAGAATTTATCGATAGTTAAATTTCTTATATAAGTCTATTCATTTTC
>JAGZWL010000066.1:0-4359 GCA_018378955.1 Atopobium sp.
TGATTCAGACAATGATATTCAGACTCACAGAGACAGAGTTAATTCTTACATTGCTAATGGTCAGCTGGCACAAGGGTCGGTTGGTCAGGATAATACCGCTGTTATTGATACCAGTTTGCCTATGGGTCAGTATAAGTTGGAAAAAACGCTCTCGTATGATCAAGAGCATGGCTTCTATTACATCTATACCATGCACGTGGGTGTATCTAATATTGATCGTAACCTCACAACGTTTGTTGATAGCAACGGAAATAAGACTGAAAAACAAGGTCTGTTCCAGGCTCCAGAGGTAGTGGGTAATGACATTCTTGACCATAAAGAAGTGGATTCTTATACGATTCCTGCTGGTTATGATGGTGATGGTAATGTTGCGCGTCCAACTACGTATGTAACACATATTACGTATTACTACACTCTCGCGCACACCGCATATGTCTCTGATACCGGAACTACTTTAAAGCCTATTGACGCTGGTCTTCAGAATGCGCCAGCTACCATCTCTTCTTACAACTATGATCACACGGTTGATGCAGGAACAAGGCGAGTGCTGGACATTGATGCCGTAACAGCTCGTCTTATGGCAGAGATTCAATCGCAAGATATTACGCAGCTTTTCCCTGTTAGTGCTGCTACGCACAATGGCGATATTGTTATCAGCAGGACTCCTGGTGGTAACACTTACGATATCCAACTGTTTGAGGACGGTCAATTTACTAATGACTTGACCTATACATCAGACGGCACACCTCGTGTCGTTGATGCCGACGGCAATGCTATTTATTTCTCTAATCACTTTAAGGATGTTGTTTATTCTTCATATCAAGATGACACCTTGCCTGTTGGTCAGTATCGAATTGAATATCTGCTTACCCCAACATCTGCAGATCCAGATAACTTTGATTCGTACCAGCATTTAAAAGTCAATCTTATTATTGGAACAAGTGATACTTCTCAGCCAGCCATTACTGCAAATTGGACTCACGTATACGTGAAGCAGCCTGAGACTACGCCAGAAACACCTGAGACGCACACTCCTGAGGAGCCTCAGCAAGCTCAGAAGAAGCCACAGCTTCCTGATACTGCAGATTATTCTCAGGTTGCGCTTCAGGGCACACTTGTCTGCTCCTCTGTCTCACTGGTTTCTCTAAGCTTCTTCCTCAAGAGAAAGCTGCTAGAGAAGTAATCTAGGAATACATGACGTTACTCTTGCCTCAAGAGTGAGAGAATACTGTCTAACAAGAGGCGAGAGGTACGTTATTTATGGCTACATATCCGGTTATTCAGTTAGATTCAGCTGACGACAGTCGTCTTGATATGTATGCTCGATTGACTGATAACCAGCTTCGTAATCGTCTTGACCCAACTCGCGGCGTCATGATTTGCGAGTCACATTTTGTGATTGAAACTGCACTTGCCGCAGGCTGCAAGCCGCTTTCGTTTCTTGCAAATACTTCTCATACAGACAATATTTTGCAGATTGTCGAGAAGTTCCACCCTTTGACAGATGACGTTCCTATTTTCATTCTTCCAGATGAGCAGCTTACACAGCTTATTGGCTACAAGATGAATAGAGGAGTGCTCTGTGCCATGAGGAGACCTCAAGGTGCATCGCTAGAAGAGATTCTAAGCACGTCAAAGCATATTGCCGTACTAGAAGATTTAGTAGACGTTAACAACGTTGGCGCTGTCTTTAGGTCAGCTGCGGCCCTCAATGTAGATGCTGTTATCTTGACTGCTAAGTGCGCCGACAACCTCTCAAGGCGTGTCCTGCGGGTTTCTATGGGAACGGTTCTTAAGGTACCTTGGACTCGTTTGGATGAAGAGACAACTTCACTGGACCTTATTGAAAAGCTTAAAGCTCATTCTTTTACTACGTGTGCACTTGCACTCACAGATTCTGCAGTACCTCTTAATAAAGAGCTGGTAAAAGGTAAAAAAGCTGCACTATTCTTTGGTAGTGAAGGCTATGGTCTTGATAAGAAAACCATTAAGGCTTGTGACATTACCACCATCATCCCCATGTCTCATCAGGTAGATTCACTCAATGTTGCTGCATCATCTGCTGTTGCTTTTTGGGAACTTTTTGCTCGATAACTTGAGCAGGAAACCTTTACATACGGCACAAAAAAACGGCCACCTACGAGAGTGAACTGCCTCCCATTTCTTATGTCCAAGAAATGGGAGGCAGTTCAGAATAGGCGGCCGTTTAATTTTACTTATGAGACAAAGTTACTCTGCTGAAGAAGTAGAGGAGCCTTCCTCATTGGTGTTCTCAACTACTGGTGCAAAGGTATTCTCACGTTTAAGGATGTTCATGAACTCCTCGCCGGTAATAGTCTCTTTCTTCTGCAGGTAGTGAGCAATCTCATGCAGCTTGAAGCGGTTCTCTTTAAGTGTCTGAAGTGCGCGCTGGTGACCCTCTTCAACAATGCGTCTAACTTCAGCGTCGATCTCTTCAGCGGTTGCTTCAGAGCAGGTGAGAGAAGAGCCACCACCAAGATAACGGCTTTGCTGCTGGCTGAGGGTAACCATGCCAAGTTTGTCAGACATGCCGTACTGCGTAACCATAGCGCGAGCAATTGCTGTTGCACGCTCAATATCGTTGGAAGCGCCATTGGTCATCTCGCCGAAGATAAGCTCTTCAGCTGCGCGTCCACCACAGAGAACGGCAATCTCATCCATAGCTTGGCTCTTGCTCATCAGATAACGCTCATCATCCTCAACCTGCATGGTAAAGCCAAGAGCTCCGCCAGTACGAGGAACAATGGTGATCTTGGTAACAGGAGCATCGTTTTTCTGGATGGCACCAACAATTGCATGGCCGGTCTCGTGATAAGCCACAACGTCCTTCTCGTGCTCAGAAAGAACAGTGTTCTTCTTCTTTGCGCCGGCAATAACAACGTCAACGGACTCAGCAAGGTCTTCGGTGGTAACACGACGACGACCAAAGCGAACAGCACGAAGAGCTGCCTCGTTGATGATGTTTGCAAGGTCTGCACCGGATGCGCCTGGTGTGGACTTAGCAATAATAGAGAGGTCAACGCCTGGCTCCATCTTTACATCATTGGCGTGAATCTGAAGAACTGCCTCACGACCCTTAAGGTCTGGAAGCTCAACAGGAATACGGCGGTCAAAACGGCCAGGACGCAGAAGTGCCTTGTCCAAGGTCTCAGGGCGGTTGGTTGCTGCAAGAACAACAATGCCCTTGTGGTTATCAAAACCATCCATCTCAGAGAGCAGCTGGTTTAAGGTCTGCTCACGCTCATCGTTGGAGTTGAGAGAAGCATCACGGCGCTTACCAACCGCATCAATCTCGTCAATAAAGATGATACAAGGAGCCTTTTCATTTGCCTGTTTGAAGAGGTCACGGACTTTTGCAGCTCCGCGTCCAACAAACATCTCAACAAACTCAGAGCCAGCAATCTGGAAGAAAGGAACGCCAGCCTCACCAGCAACTGCCTTAGCAATGAGGGTCTTACCAGTACCTGGAGGGCCTACAAGCAAGGCGCCACGAGGGCAGCGAGCACCAATCTCTTTGTACTTATCAGGAGTCTTAAGGAAGCTAACAATCTCTTGCATAGATTCTTTAGCCTCTTCTTGACCAGCAACGTCTTTAAACGTAATGCCTGTGTCTTCTCCCTTAATTTCTTTAGCGCTTGAGCGACCAAGATTGCCGCCAAGACCTCCAAAACCGCCACCAAAGTTCATGGAAGGACCGTCGTCACCCATGGCGCGTTTAAGGGATCGGTTGATAAAGTAGCCAATGCCCAAGAAGATGACAAGAGGGATTCCATACTGAATAAGGGCATAAAGCAGCATATTTGTAGAGTTGTCAGGAATAGAAGCCGAGAAATCAACTTTGTGATCTCTAAGCGTCTGAACCAGTGTTGCATCATTAGGGAACTGTGTGGTCTCAAAGACCTTCTCGGAATCTCCAGAGCCAGTTGTGAACCTAATGTTTCTGCTGCCCGTATTAAGGTCTACCTTGGTAACTTCATTATTGTCAACCTTGTTAAGGAACTCACTGTACGAGACAGTTTGTACCTGTTGACGCAGAAGTCCTGGTAATAATGTGTTGCTAAGCAGGAGATATACAAAGATGGCTACTGCAATATAGAGTAGCATCGACATAGATCTACGGTGCTTGTTATCGTTATTTGCCATACACGTCCCTTTACCTGTTTGGCTCAAATGTGATATGAGCTCACTTAGATATTGGAATTGTTTTACCCAATCTACATTTTTTATTTCTATAAAAATTTAAAATTTGGATTCCGCATAATTTGTTAAAAACGGTTTACGCGTGTGTATTACTTAGTTCAATGAGTACAAGACGTGGTAGTATTACTTACACAAGCT
>JAGZWL010000066.1:4384-11584 GCA_018378955.1 Atopobium sp.
CAGTAGCTGGGTAGCGCAAATCTCAAGCGAGCGGAGTTGGTGGAAGTCCGCATTTGCGTCCGTGTGAACATCACCTCGGAGCTGCAGTTCAAACGTACAGGTTTTTGTACTAGTAGATGCTGCCGGAAATGGTCGCCGTGACAGGCCAGCCGAGTAAACGGACAAATCCGTCGCTGGGTGGTTACAACGAAGTGTATTGTGGCGCTTCGTCCCAGCTGTGAGGGACGGGCGCTTTATTTGTGCCCAGAAAGGTTGTGCTTGATGGCAAACGAGTACAAAAAGACCACCAACCTGCCAAACACAGGCTTTCCTATGCGCGCATCACTTGCGCAGAACGAGCCTCAGCGTTTGGCTGATTGGGACCAAAACAACGTCTATGAGCTCCTGATGAAGAAGAATGAGGGACATGACAAGTTTGTCCTTCATGATGGACCTCCTTATGCAAATGGTCCAATTCACCTGGGCCACGCACAGAATAAGATTTCCAAGGACATCATCAACCGCTATAAGGCTATGCAGGGCTTCCAGACTCCTTATGTTCCTGGTTGGGACTGCCATGGTCAGCCAATCGAGCACAAGGTTGAGCAGATGCTTGGCACCGAGAAGTTCAATCAGTTATCTACCGAGAAGATCCGTGAGCTCTGCCGCAAGATGGCAGTTGAGCAGGTAGATACCCAGCGTCAGGGCTTTAAGCGCCTTGGTGTTTTGGGCGAGTGGGACAACCCTTATCTCACTTACGTCAACGATTACGACGCAACTGATGTTGAGATCTTCAAGGCAATCTACGACAAGGGCTCTGTGTATAGAGGTACCAAGCCTGTTCACTGGTGTACTCATGACCACACTGCTCTCTCTGAGGCAGAGATTGAGTATCACGATGTCACCTCTACTGCAATCTTTGTTCGCTTTGAGCTAACTACGGTTCCTGAGGGTCTTGAGGCTTATGCAGGTAAGACTTGGGTAGACATCTGGACTACAACTCCATGGACTATGCCAGCAGACGAGGCAGTCATTCTGCATCCAGAAGCAAACTATGTTGGTCTTGAGCTTCCTGATGGACACATAGAGATTGTTGCTGAGGCTCTTGCAGAGAAGGCTGCTACCAAGTTTGGCTATACCGATTGGAAGCTTGCTCAGGACTCAGAGGGCAACACCTGGAAGAGAACTGGTGTTGAGCTTGCAGGCAATGAGTATAAGCAGCCAATCTTTGGTGATCTTGGTAACACTGGTAAATTTATCTATGCAGAGTACGTTACCCTTGACGACGGTACTGGTGTTGTTCACTCCGCACCTGGTCATGGCGTAGACGACTATAACGCTGGTGTTCGCTTTGATATTCCACAGACTATGCCTGTTGATGATGACGGTCACTTCTTCAAAGGTGACGGTCAGGGCACTGGTGGCCCCTTCTCTGGTATGGAGGTCAATGAGGCTAACCCTGTCATTGTTCAGTGGCTCAAAGACCGTGGAACGCTCATTCTTGCAGAAGAGATTACCCACAGCTATCCACACTGCTGGCGTTGTAAAGAGCCCGTTATCTTCCGTGCAACAAGCCAGTGGTTTGTCTCCATGGATAAGACTGGTCTGCGTCAGCAGGCAGCAGAGGAGCTCACAAAGGTTAAGTTCTATCCTGCAAATGCGGTTAAGCGTATTGGCTCCATGGTTGAAGGTCGTCCTGACTGGTGTATTTCTAGGCAGCGTAACTGGGGTGTTCCAATCCCTGCTTTCACTTGCGAGGATTGCGGTGAGACCGTTATTAATGACCAGACACTTGACGCTGTCATCAAGCTTTTCCGCGAGAAGGGCTCTGATGCTTGGTTCACCGACGATCCTAAGACCTATTTAGGAGACGCTTGCGTCTGTCCTAAGTGTGGCGGTCACAATCTCAAGGCAAATAAGGACATTCTGGACGTTTGGTGGGATTCTGGTGTTTCTCACACTGCTGTTTGCAAGCACCGTCCAAACCTTAAGTTCCCAGCTGATATGTATCTTGAGGGCTCCGACCAGCACCGTGGTTGGTTCATGAGTTCTCTCATGACTTCTGTTGGAGCCTACGGAGTTGCTCCTTACAAGTCTGTTGTCTCACAGGGCTTTACGCTTGATGGTCAGGGACGCAAGATGAGTAAGTCTCTGGGCAATGTCATTGATCCAAATGCCGTTTGTGCTGAACGTGGCGCAGACGTCCTACGCCTTTGGGTTGCTTCTGTTGACACTTCAACTGACGTTCCTTGCGATGACGCCATTCTTTCCCAGGTAGGCGATGCATACCGTAGGTTCAGAAACACCCTTCGCTTCCTTCTTGGCGAGCTCGAGGGCCAGTTTGATCCTGCTACCAATGCAGTTGCTGTAGCGGACCTTGAAGAGTATGACCGTCTTGTTCTTGCACGTATGTGCGAGGTTCATGCTGCAGTCACTGAGGCTTACGAGGGATATCGCTTTAATAACGTCTTCCGTACCCTCTACGATTACATCATTGAGCTTTCCAACGGTTATTTGAACGCAACTAAGGACCGTATGTACTGCGATGCTGCAGATTCTGCAACACGCAGAAGCGCTCAGACCGTTTGGGCAGAGATTCTCTCCATGCTTGTTCATGACCTGCAGCCAATTCTGGTTTACACCACCGACGAGGCTATGCAGTTCCTGCCAGAGTCTATGCGTGACGGTCAGAAGTACGCAGCTCTTCTCGACTGGTATAAGGCTCCTATGAGCACTGACGAGTACACTGCACTGCTTCCTGCATATCAGGTACTGGTTGATGCTCGCGCCGCATACACTAAGGCATACGAGACCGCTCTTGAGGCAGGTGTTGTTACCGAGAAGACCACGCAGGCTACTCGTGCAGAGGTTACCCTTACCGCTGAACAGGCTGCATCCATTTCTCATGCTGGCCTTGACTTTGCTGAGGCATTTGTCTGCTCTGAGGTTACCGTCTCCGAAGGCTCTGAGCTGAGCGTAAGCGTCTATCCTGCAAACGGCGAGCGCTGCGACCGTTGCTGGAACTATCGCGAGCTTGGTGAGGATCATCTCTGCCACCGCTGCCACGATGTTGTTGCGTAAATGAACGCCGACCAGCAGCAACATACAACTCACACGCTCGTGACCCGCCTTGCAGTTCTCTGCGGGGCGGGCGCTGTTGCCTGCGTGCTTGACCAGGTAACCAAGCTTTGGGTGAGAACCTCAATTCCAGAGGGAACGGCAATACCGTTTATCCCTGGTGTTATGGAGCTCTTCCACGTGAGCAACACCGGTGCAGCGTTTTCTGTGGGCTCTGGAAATGCCCTCTTTTTTGTGGCTCTCACTGCTGTGGTTATTGCCGCTCTTGTGGGCTTTGTAGTTCGCGAGAAGAACCTCCCGTTGCCACTTATTGCGCTTTTGGGAGGCGTTGCGGGCGGCGGAATTGGTAACGCTATTGACCGCGTTTTGTATGGTCAGGTTACTGATTTCTTTGCTACAACGTTTGTTAATTTTGCTGTCTTTAATGTGGCGGATATTTTTGTGACCTGCGGCATCCTTATTGCTTTTGTGTACTGGATGGTTTGGGACAAAAAGCAGCAGCAGGGTAGTGGCAATGAATGAGCGTATCGTTGACATACTAGTTGGACCAGAAGGGGACGGCGTCAGATTAGATGCGTTTCTTTCTGCTCAAGATACGCTTCCTTCAAGAAGTGCCTGCGTCAAGCTGGTAGAAGAGGGAAGAGTAACTATCAACGCTACGCTTGCTACGTCTAAGTCAGAAAAACTTATGTTGGGCGATAGACTTTTGGTATCGCTTCCTGACGCACAGCCTCAAACGGGACTTTTACGTCCAAACCCAGACATTCCCCTTGATATTCGCTTTGAGGACCAGTACCTCATAGTGCTCTCCAAGCAGATTGGCCTTGTCTGCCATCCATCTCCTGGCCACGTTGATGACACCCTGGCAAATGCCCTGGTAGCCCACTGTGGCTACGAACACCTAGGAATGCTTCAGGGAGAAGAACGTCCTGGTATTGTGCATCGTCTTGATATGGATACGTCTGGTCTTATGCTGGCGGCAAAGTCTGACGAGGCGCAAAAGGCTCTTCAAGACCTCATTAGGCTGCGCGTGCTTGACCGACGCTACATTGTGCTGGTACAAGGCTATGTTGCCCACGATTCTGGCACCATTGAAACGGGCATTGCTCGCTCAACGCGAGACCGTCTCAAAATGACCGTATCAGACGCGCCTGGCGCACGAGAGGCCATTACCACCTTTAGAACGCTTGAGCGCTTTGAAGCAGGTAGAAAAGGCGAGGGCTACTCGCTTCTTGAGTGTCATCTCTATACTGGGCGCACGCACCAGATTAGAGTTCACATGCGCCACATTGGTCATCCAGTTGTCGGCGATCAACTCTACGGTAAAAAAGATATGAGCCTTAACCTTGGCCTTAACAGGCAGTTTCTACACTCCTGGCACGTTCAGTTTGAGCACCCCTTTACGGGCGAGAATATCGTGGTAGCAGATACACTGCCAAAAGACCTGCAAGAAGCCCTTATTTCTCAGAGCGCTATGTCTATGGGAAGGACTTCTGTAGGAGATGAGATTTGTCCACAGTTGTAATATGACTAAAAAGTTTCGCTTCTCATTTCACGTGGTGTAAGAGAAAAGTAGTCCTTAAATTTCCTATAAAACTCTGTTGTTCCTCCATAGCCAATCATTGAAGAAATAGTAGAGACAGGCAATTTGGTATGAATTAACAGCGTTTTTGCTCGTTCCATTCTTTGTTCTAATACAAGTTCAGAAAAAGTTTTGCCACATTTTTGTCTGAGAAGTTCAGAGAGATAAGTTGGTGTATATGAGTATTTTTCTGAAAGCTTAGCAAGTGTAATACTTTCTGAATGAGCAGTAATTTCATTAAGGATAAGAGCGATCGTCTCATTAGTATTACTTGGAGTGAACGTATAGTGAGCATCAGGAGAAAGACAGGTAATAAGCGCTATAAGTAAGGAAGTAACAATAGCTTCCCAATTTGGTTTTCTTTCGGAATACGTAATGATAATTTGACTATAAAGTGTATAAATTTGTTCAATATCAGCTGGATGAACTTGTTTCGGTAGTGTATTTTTATTTGATATAAGGTTTGTAGTAAAAGTAAAGAAATCTTCTGATGAAGGCATTAGAAAGAAAAGAAAACTTCCAAAATAGTTTTTACGAGCAAGTATTGAGAGACTCACAATGTCGTCTCCATAAGGTTTTGTAGAAAATTGGCCTAAATTTGCTAAATCAAAAGCAGAAGTGAGAGTAAAAAATCCTCTGATATGAGGGTTAACAGATTCTTCTGTTTCGTAATGTGCACTCAAAATGACATTTGAAGCGTCACCTTGAGCAAGAGAATTCCCATTGGCAAGTATATTT
This sequence comes from Atopobium sp., assembly GCA_018378955.1. Classification (GTDB taxonomy): domain Bacteria; phylum Actinomycetota; class Coriobacteriia; order Coriobacteriales; family Atopobiaceae; genus Lancefieldella. Next base: position 9,762 of record JAGZWL010000066.1, read on the forward strand.
TGAAGTGCTTGAGTTAGTCGCTTTTCGCTCATAATCAGCCTTTCAACGGTATTTTCCTGCGTCAAATTATAGGGTGATAACGCAATTTTATACGAGAAACCCGCTTTTTACCTTAAAGAGTCTATTAAGTGTTTATTTTACAAGTGCAGGTAATTAATGTTTTGGAAAGGATGCTGAATTACTTACTGCGTTTTTAAGCTAATGATGTTTTGGAAGGGATGATGAGTATGAATAATCGTCTCTCTCACTTATTTGTTATACGAAAACATATGCTTCTATCCGCCCTTGGTTTGGCAATTGGATATATTGCTGTTGCAATGCTGGGTATTTTTACAGGCGATTTAATTGATAGTATGCTTAATGTGCAAGCTGCTGACGGTGTTTGGCAAAAGCTAGGGCTGTTGTTGCTCCTTTCGCTTGCAACGCTTTGCTTAAGCTTTTTTCTCACTGTTTGGATTCCACAAAAGCTCAATTTAGAAGCTGCGGTTGCTAGTTCTGAGGTAGCGATATCGGAATTCTTAAAGATGTCGCTTCGTGTTTTTCCAAAAAAGAAAACCGGACACTATCTTAATGTAGTCACTATGGCGGCCTTTGTCTTCAGCGGTGTTCAAATTGCAGTAAGTGTTGAATTTTTAGGTGGTCTTTTAGCGGTTGTTGTTTTGGCAATTGTGGCATTTACGGTAAATCCATGGATTGGTTTGCTTGTTTTGCTTTATATTCCTTTTTACTTGGTGATTATTGATTATCCGAGCAAGAAAACAAATGAGATTTTGACCGAGTCAATGAAAAAACGAGAAAGCTGGCTGGATATCGGTAGGCGCATAATTGAGGAAAAGTTCTCGATTAATGTGCTACGAGCAGAGAGCTATTTTGAAAATGCTTATGAGGCAGCTAATGATGAGTATTTTCTCTACGTAAAAAGAAGTAGTTTTTTTACTGCTTTATCAAAGAACCTTCCATCAGCGCTTTCAAATTTCACGCAAGTCGTAGCCATAATTACAGGTGTTATGCTGCTTTCTATAGGTCAGATGAGTGTTGGAGAGATTTTAGCCGCCTATCTGATTTTGTCAGTATTGAGTGAACCACTTGATACGATTTGTTCTGTTAAAAGCTCATATCTTGCAGCAAAAGCGGATATTGATGTTTATCTTGAGCATGAGAAAGAATCTCAAGAGCCTTCAGGTTATGAGAAGCTTTGGAACTCTTCACTTAAACCAGCTGTAAAGATAGGAGAGGGAACTCTTTTAGCTACTCTTGAAGGTCCAGAACTTTTCCATACACAAGCTCTCAGCATTCCACAAGGATCTCTCGTGGTGGTAAGAGGTTCCAATGGCTCAGGCAAGTCTTCTTTCGTAGATCTTTTGGCAGGCTGCTCTGATCCATCGCTATTCAGTGGTGATATAGAGCTTTCGGATGATCTTAAAGACTGTTCTCGTTTTGCTCGTCCGGTACCTCTTGTAGAAGGAAGCCTTGCTGACAATATGTTTGGAGAAAAGATTGATCGTGCGGTTTACAACTTGCTCGATTTCTCCTCTCTTGAGACGCATGCTTTTGACGGAAAAGAGGAGTCCGTTTCTTTGGGTGAGCGACAAAAAATTGGTCTTTTGAGAGCTCTATCCAGAAAACAAGGAGCACTTGTTTTGGATGAACCTCTGCAGAATTTAGATGCCCCAACATCACAGAGGCTTTGTAGATATCTCACCAACCTTAAAGGTGGTCGGACTGTCGTGGTGATTATGCACTCCGATGAACTAGATCAAGAAGCAGATGTTCTTCTCGATATCCAAGACGGTCAATTGCATGTGCGTTGATGTGGGAGAAAA
>JAGZWL010000067.1:0-7189 GCA_018378955.1 Atopobium sp.
TACGCTCTTTGCACTCGATAAGAATATTGAGCTCTTTGTGCAGCATCTGCCTCAGATGGTCATAATTTTTGCGCTGATTTCTTTTGGTGGTTGGGTATACGAGACCATTTATTGCTCCGTTGTTGAGGGAGAATTTACCAAGCGCGGTTTTCTTTTTGGTCCTACCTGCCCTATTTATGGCATTGGAGCGATTGCGGAATGGCTGGTACTAGGCCAGATTTCTAATCCAATTATTGTCTTTATCATTGGTGCAGTTTTAGCCACAGTTATTGAGTACTCGACCGGCCTCTTTTTGGAGCGTCGATTTAAAAAGAAGTGGTGGGACTACTCCATGTTTAAGTTCAATTTGCATGGTCGTGTTTGTCCCCAGGCCAGCGCGGTGTTTGGCGCGTTTTCTGTAACATCAGTCTTTGTGCTCGTTCCAACGATGCTTAATATTTTGATGATTTTCTCCAAGCATACTGTCTCGGTTGTGGCGTTTATTGTGGTTACGCTTTATTTTTTGGACACGGTTGCCAGCCTTCTTTGGAATGGTCCTACTACCCATCACAAAGTTGAAGCCGCAGCTCAAGATGCATCAATGAAGGTTGAAGAAGCCGCACAGAATGCTTCGCAGAAAGTAAGCGCCGCGGCACAAAACGCATCGCAGAAAGCAAACGCAGCAGCTCAAAAGGCAAATGCGGCGGCCCAGAACGCAACTCTTATTGCTACCCAAAAAGCTCAACAGGTTTCGCAAAAAGTCCAGGTAACTAAGCAGAAACTTGACGATACCACGCAAAAAGTCAGAGACCGCTTGCCGGGTTCGTTCCCATGGGACAACTAGACGGGTTTCTCGACATATCGTAATACCTCAGCAAACGCTGATTTCGAGTTTGGATTTATATGTACACCATTGAAAGTAGAGTTAGATATAGCGAGTGCGATGAGACCGGAAAGCTTTCCCTGGTAGGCGTTATGAACTACCTGCAGGATTGCTCGACGTTCCACTCAGAAGATATTGGCCGCGGCTTTAAGCAACTGACCAGCGAGGGGTACGCATGGGTTCTGGCAACGTGGCAAATTCAAGTTGACCGTCTTCCCCAGTTTGGCGAGAAGATCTGCGTAGGTACCTGGTCATATCAGATGAAGGGTCTTCAAGCATCAAGGTCGTTTGTTATTAATGATGCTAGCGGCGCGACTATCGTAAAAGCGGACTCTACCTGGTATTTGATGAACATTAAAGAAGGCAAGGCGGCTCGCGTTCCAGAGAGCGAGAGCGTCTACATTACCGGCGAGCCTCGCGTAGATTTGCCACCAACTCCTCGCAAAATTGCACTTGAGGGAAATGCTGTTGATGGTCCAGCCATTCTTGTTTCCCAGCAGCATCTGGATACAAACAAGCACGTTAATAATGCTCAGTACGTGCTCATGGCTGTCGACACGCTTGTGGCCCTTGGCTATTCTCACAAGCTGCGCCGCATTGTGGTGCAGTACAGAAGCCAGGCACGCTTGGGCGACACCATTACTCCCCAGGTATACACCGATGAGACGGGTTTCTCGGTAGTGCTCAAAGATGCTGAGAGTTCCACCGTCTTTGCAACAGTCAGACTGGAGGGATAACATGGCTGAGGCAAAAACAGTCAATGTAGCTGCAGCTATCTTCTATAAAGACAACAAAATACTTGCCGCTCGTAGAGCTGATGCGGATAATGCTGGCTTCTGGGAGTTTCCTGGCGGAAAAGTTGAGGCTGGAGAAACCTCTGAGCAGGCCCTGCGTCGAGAAATTCAGGAAGAACTGCACTGTAGCGTGCAGGCAGCGTTTTTCTATGACACGGTAGCTTACTCCTACCCCACCTTTGACCTGCATATGGATTGTTATATCTGCACGCTGGGTGAGTCTGAGGAGCCTGTCGCGGACCCAGAGATTCACTCGGAGCTTCGTTGGCTTGCTCAAAACGAGCTGCTTGACGTGCAGTGGCTTCCTGCGGACATTGAGCTCATTAAGCAGCTTGGCACGTTCTGGAACGACATCTTTGCGTCGCAGCACCTGTAGGGAGCCGCGGGCGCGTGAACTGCGGGTGCAAGAGCTACGAGCGCGGATGCTGCGGGTGTAAGCGAGCTGCAGGCGCGAACAAGTCGTCGTGTGCAAAATACTTTGCAGAGAATGTGAAGTGACAAAAAGAGGGGTTTCTCGCCATGAAATCCTTGGGCGACGACGGGTATCATCAAAGTGTAAGCGTTTGATTGAGGATTGATGGCAAAGAAAGACGACAACCAAGATACCAGGCACAACAGACATGAATTTGGCGGCGAGGGACCTGACTTTGACCCAAACGATCCGTCGCAGATGCCTGACGGCTCTCCTTTCCCTGCAGGCTTGCTATTTTTTATAGTTATTATGCTGCTCTCGGGACTGGGACGTTCTTGTGTTTCGAGCAATCAGACTTCCTCAAGCCCGCTTTTTGGGGACCCCTACAGCGCTTATACTGACAGCAACTGGTAATGTACTTGGAAAAGACTTGCTATACGTACAACCAGCAGGTGTTTATTCCATTTTAACGGTATTTTGAAGGATTGAATATGAGCAAAGCAGATCGCATTTTTATTGATATGTGTTCCGACATTATTGAAAACGGCACCACCACCGAGGGCGAGAAGGTCCGTCCTACCTGGGAAGATGGTACCTCCGCATACACAATCAAGAAGTTTGGCGTCTGCAATCGCTATGATTTGCGCGAGGAGTTTCCAGCGCTGACGCTTCGTCGCACTGCGCTCAAGAGCGCCATGGATGAGGTCCTGTGGATTTACCAGAAGAAGTCCAACAACGTTAACGATCTTAACTCTCACATCTGGGATTCATGGGCTGACGAGTCTGGTTCCATTGGCAAGGCTTACGGTTATCAGGTTGGACAGGTTTCTCACTACGCCGATGGCGACTATGACCAGATGGACCGCGTGCTCAAGGATCTCAAGGAGAATCCGTTCAGCCGCCGTATTATGACCAACCTGTATACCTTTGCCGACCTCTCGGAGATGAACCTTTACCCTTGCGCATTCAACGCAATTTACAACGTTACTCAGGAGCCAGGTAAGGATAAACCTACGCTTAACCTGCTGCTTGTTCAGCGTAGCCAGGACATTCTAGCTGCTAACAACTGGAATGTTTGCCAATACGCAATCCTGTTGATGATGGTTGCGCAGGTTAGCGGCTTGGAGGCCGGCGAACTGGTTCACATGATTGCCGATGCTCACATTTATGATCGTCACGTTGACATTGTTAAAGAATTGATTTCTCGCCCCACCTTTGATGCACCAAAGGTAAGCCTGAACCCTAACGTCACCAACTTCTACGACTTCACTACTGACGACCTCATTGTCGAGGATTATCAGCACGGTCCGCAGATCAAGAACATTCCGATTGCGGTTTAGGCGCAGTTGCTGCGGACGCGGCTGGTGCTGCAGACACGCACGAGCAGACGCTCAAGCTGAGATCATCATTTCATTTAAGACGATACTTGCCAGGAGAACCACATGAACGCAATTGTTTCTGTAACACGCGATTGGGGCATCGGATGCGACGGAGATCTTCTCATCCCCAACAAGGCCGACATGAAGTATTTTGTTGAGCACACGCGTGGTTGCACGGTTGTCATGGGCAGAAAGACGCTGGAGAGCTTCCCTGGTGGACCGCTTAAAGGTCGCCGCAACATTGTCATTTCTAGAAATGCCGATTACCAGGTCGAAGGCGTTGAGGTGGTGTCGTCGGCAGAGGAAGCGCTTCGTTTAGTTGCGGATGAAGCTCCCGAGAAGGTCTGGCTTATTGGTGGAGCTTCAATTTACCGCGCTCTTCTCGACAAGTGCTCTTACGCGTACATCACGAAGCACGACACCGTGGTTGAGGCGGACACGTACTTCCCCAACCTGGACGAAGATCCTGCCTGGGAAGTTTGTAACGAGGAAGATGGCGGCGTGACTTCAGAAGGTATCGCTTTCAAGTTTGTAACCTACCGACACGTTTAGGCGTCGTGTGGGCCTACCAAGAGCGTTTTTGTTGTTGCGCACAACCCATCAGTGCGTCCAATCGTATGAATTTTATGTTGATTGGGCGAAACGTTTTATGGGTTCTTTTGTTTAATTTTCATGCAAGTCCTCTTTTACCTGATGGTATGAGAGGACTTTTTATTATGACAAAACCGAGTCAGGGAACTGACAAATAGCTGTCAGATTGCTGACAAAGCGTGCTGATATATTCGTTTCTCAATCTAAGGAGGAGCGAATGGATATTATTTTCTCGCATGAAACTGCACTTCAAATCTGTGGTCAACTTAAGAATCACGGAAATGATGAGATGTTATCACAACGCTCATCAAGGGATTTCCGCGCAACGTACGCTGCATGTTCAGATGAGATGTATGAGGAGAAACTCCGATTTCTGAAGAAAGAATATGGCATAGTTTTAGCTAAAACCACTCATGAAATACTCAGAGATAATTCGAGGACAAGGTCTTGCGATGCGCGAGTATCTCATCAATTCAAATGCCTTTTACCTGTTGGTTCGCTTATTGAGCTTGGACAAAATGTGTATTGTATCTCGCCTGCTTTAACTGTTTGTATGATGTCAAGGAATATGAGTCCTCTCCATCAAATTGTACTGGCTAATCTACTGATGGCCAGTTATGGTCATCTTGCAAACGGTGAACTCTGCGAATTTGATGTTCCGTTGGTAACTTCGAACGAGCTTACATCTCTTTTGAGTGCACTTGAACCTTATTCTCCAGGTTTAAGAACTATGCGAAGAAACATGCGCTATTTCTTCTCTGACGCGGCCTCTCCCATGGAGGTCAAAATGGCAATTAGATCTGCCATGCCCTATTGTGAAGGTGGTTTCAATCAAATGCCGATTGCGTTGAATAAATCGTATGTAATAAAAGACCAGATAAATCCAGCGGCTCAACCTAAGGAACGAAGGTTAGATTTACTTTTTGGCAAGATGTCCAAATCAAATTTGTCTGGATTGAATTTAGTAGCTATTGAATATAACGGTGCATATCATGATGACTTCTATCAGCAAAGAAAAGATAATCAAAGAACAAATGAGCTGAATTCGGTGAGTATTAAGGAGTACTTTGTGAATGCGGATATCTACAGAAACCAGCTCGCAATGCAAAATATGTTCCTAAGCATTAAAAAGGACTTGGGAGATAGCAATCTGTACCGGATTAAGCGGATGTTACGTCAGTATTCTCATGAGCAATTCATTTTAATGAATAAACTTGATTTAATATACAGATTTATGAATGAACTAATATATAAAATTTAACTATCCCTGAATTGCCCCATGCGACAACACAGCAATGTCGGATAATCTGCAAAATTCGATGCTAATAGCACATCAAATGACGATATTCTGCGCTAAACACGCATTATTGAAGCAATGTATAGCCTTTTTTGACAGATTAAGTGACATAGATGTGTTTTGTTAATCTGTAGCAACAGTTTCAATCGCATTTGCACATCAGTCGATCAGACAGAAAGTTCAGAAGACAAGAAAAAGAGCCGGTTACCTGGGGTTTAGGTAACCGGCTCTTGTTTTGTGCTTTACGCGCTACGAGTCGGAAGCGGTGAATGCGCGACACAATGGATGCGCTACGTAGCGGCCGCGACTGTGACGCACGCGAGAATTAGTCCTCGTAGAAGCCTGGCTCGCGACCGTAGTAAGCATCCAGGTAAAGCTCACGAATCTCAGAGACAAGTGGGTAGCGTGGGTTTGCGCCAGTGCACTGGTCATCGAATGCCTGCTCAGACATCTCGTCAAGGGTATCGAGGAAGTACTTCTCATCTACGCCGTAGTCCTTGATGGTCTCCTTGACGCCGATGTATGCCTTGAGCTCCTCAATCTTCTTGACGAAGTTCTCAAAGACCTCACGGTCATCCTTGCCGGTAACGCCGCAGAAACGGCCTGCCTCAGCGTAACGTGCGAGGGTGTGTGGATGATCGTATTGTGGGAAGGTTCCCATCTTTGTTGGACGCTCAGCTGCGTTGTAGCGCATAACGCGAGTAAGGATAACTGCGTTTGCCCAACCGTGTGGAATGTGGTGGAAAGCGCCCAGTTTGTGAGCCATAGAGTGGTTGATACCGAGGAATGCATTAGCAAATGCAAGACCACCCAGGCAGGAAGCATTTGCCATGTGATCGCGTGCCTCAACATCGTTTGGATTGTCATAAGCACGTGGCAAGTACTCAAAGACCAGCTTCATGCCGCGAAGAGCCATGCCATCTGTGTAGTCAGATGCCACCATAGAGACAAATGCCTCGAGGCAGTGAGTAAGAACGTCGATACCAGAAGCAGAGGTCAGGCCCTTAGGCTGGCTCATCATGTTGTCGGTATCAACAATTGCCATGTTAGGCAGCAACTCGTAGTCTGCAAGTGGGTACTTAACGCCGTTGTCAGCATCAGTGATGATGGCAAATGGAGTTACCTCGGAACCAGTACCAGAAGAAGTTGGAATAGCAACGAAGAATGCCTTGTTGCCCATCTTAGGATAGTTGTAGACACGCTTGCGGATATCCAAGAAGTCCGCTGCCATGTCCTCAAACTTCTCCTCTGGGTTCTCGTACATGGACCACATAATCTTACCTGCGTCCATAGCAGAACCGCCGCCGATTGCGATGATGCAGTCTGGCTCGAAGGAGCGAATGCGAGCTACACCCTCAAGAGCGCACTGAAGTGTTGGGTCTGGAGCAACATCCCAGAATGAAGAGTGGACGATGCCCAGGGAATCCAGAGTCTCCTCGATGGTCTTGGTGAAGCCACTCTTGTATAGGAACTGGTCTGTGACAATGAAGACGCGCTTCTTGTTGTAGACCTCTTTGAGCTCACGGAGAGCAAGAGGCATGCAGCCCCTCTTGAAGTAGACCTTCTCAGGTACACGAAGCCAAAGCATATTCTCTTGCCTCTCTGCAACAGACTTGTAGTTAAGCAGGTGCTGTGGGCCAACGTTACCGGAAACGGAGTTGCCGCCCCAGGTGCCGCAGCCAAGGGTTAGGGATGGAGCCATCTTGAAGTTGTAGAGGTCTCCAATACCACCCTGAGAGGAAGGTGTATTAATCAGGATACGGCAGGTCTTCATTGCCTCCTGGTGCTTAGCAATCTTCTCTTTCTCGTTAATGTTGACGTAAAGAGAGCTGGTGTGACCATAGCCACCGTCAG
>JAGZWL010000068.1:0-7145 GCA_018378955.1 Atopobium sp.
CCTGATGCCTTCAAAAAATTACGACGGCTTAGTGAGTTCTCCAGCATGTTAACCCTTCTTTCTTATTAAAACGATTTATAAGACAACCCTGCTGGGGTCAGATAACTATACAAAACAATTACCAGCATTTACCTATATATACCTAGGATGAAATAGACATGAAACATTAAATTGCGACGATAACAGCAAAATCTATTTACCTGCACTTTTTGTCTAACCATATAGGAATTACCTATATTGAAACATAAAAATTGACTAAGCATTTTTGGACAGTTGTCCATTTTATCTATAAAAATATTGGCAGGTACTAAAGAGATACCTGCCAATACAAATGCATGTAACGAGAAGAACTCTCTGTCTTAGTGCTTACGCTTCATAAGACCTACGGCTGTTAAAGCAGCTCCACCCATAACCATAAGAGGCATTACCAGAAGCTCTTCTCCCGTATTAGGAAGCTGTGCTTTCTTCTTCTTTGTCTTCTTCTCTTTTACAGGAGAAGCAGGATTGGAAGGCTCTTCTGGAGCTGGAGTTGGTGTTGGAGTTGGAGTATCAGACTTAACAGTTAGGGTAACCGTCTTTGCTGCCTCGTAGTCATTGCCTGCAGCTGCAGCATTACCGTTGAAGTAATAGTAATACGTAACGGAGTATGCGCCAGGAGTCTTAGAAATCTCTTCTGCCTTTTGAGCAACAGTTGCTGCATCCATGGTTGCTGTATCAAGTACAACTGTACCGCTCTGATCAACAACCTTAACGCGAGCGTCAGCAGAACCAGCAGCAGGGGTAACCTGACTAGCGCTGTGATCAACCATAGCATCAAGGTTATCAAGAATAGTCCAGGAATCCTGGTTAGCGGTAATAGTGCTGTCGTGTGCCGTAACTACCTGCCTAAGCTCTGTATAAAGAGGAGAGATAACGCCGTTATTAAGATCAAGCTCGTCAGTTGAATTCTCAGAAGCATTGATGACAAGGTTGCCGCTAGAAAGAGAAGTGTACGAATACTCCTGATACACATCGTCAGCAAGATCATTATCAACAGCAAGCTGCCAGCCAGGAAGATTAAGGTACAGTCCCCTATTGGAATTTCCAGTGTGAACTGAATAGCCATAATCCCTCATGGCATTCTTAATGTTGGTCAAATCAATGTAGTACGCACCGCCGGTATACAGAGCATCATTCTCCGTTGCGCTGTGGCGATCTTCATACAGGATATTGTCAACGTGAATATCACTTGCAGAAATAGTTGGCATGTAATTCCACTCGTCCTGTGGGATAGCGTAATAGCTACCGTCAGGCCTAATAATTACGCCAAGATATTTCTTATTGCTGCTAAGAATGGAATTGTTTGTTCCCTCTTCCAAGACCTGCCTTGCAAACCTAACTGAAACACGAGGGTTTCCGTAAGAGGTTCTGTGATCAAGCAGATATTGAGTAAGACCTACATAGTTGGTGCCATACAGATTAAGAGTAGAACCATTGGTAAGCGTCAAAGGAACGGTAAGCGTAATGGTCTCACCAGCGGCCAGAGTACCAGAGACAGAAACGGAACGCATCTCAGCATTGTCCTGACCAGCTGCCTGGTATGCAGCATAAGCATTAGCTGCAGGCTGAGAACCAGAACCACCGTTCAGTCCACTAATGTTCAGGTTAATTGCAGTTGCTGCATTAGTTGACGAGAAGGTAAATCCAGTTGCACGCAAATCAGGATTAGGGCTTGAGCTGACATAGTAAGAAAGTGGCAGCTGCATGACCTCGTTAACAGAAACTGGAGATGAAGAGATGTTGGTAATCTTTACCACTGCCTGCAGATTCTGATACTTATCAATATCTACAATGGAGCGGTTCATCTGAGTGGTGTCATTATCCTTATAAGCGTAGTTAGATGTCTGGCCAGAAGCATCTGTAAAGTAAATAGAACGCTCGATAAGACCATCCGCACTCACAGAAGGAGACACGTTAGTAGTAGTGCCGTTATAAAACGAATTATTACTTGCAGCGTATGCAATATTTGGCATAAAGATTAAAGCTGCCAAAAATGCAAACATAACAGCAAGAAAACTGCGGCCCTGCATCTTTGATGTCATAGGCGTATTCCTCCTCAGAATAAAAACTTAGCGTTATATTTTCGCATTAACACCCTGTTGAAGGAATGGAGATATTTGTTACTTACATAAAAAGAGACGTCATCTTTCGATGACGTCTCTTGACAAATCTCTAGATGCGCAAAGTACTCTACTCTGCAGCCTCTTCAGTTGCCTGTGCGTTAGCCTCAGACTCAACAAGGTGAGCCTCAAGATCAGCCTCAGCCTCAGCTGCTGCTGCCTCTGCTGCTGCACGCTCCTCCTCTGGAAGTGGAGTGACCTCAATATCAATACCAAGGGTCTCTGCAGCTGCCTTCATAGACAGGGAGATGCGACGGCGGTCAAGATCAATCTCCATGACCTTTACCTGTACAACGTCGCCAACCTTGCAGACCTGAGATGGAGCGGTAACGTGCTGCTTAGCCATCTCGGAGATGTGAACAAGACCCTCAACGCCGTTGCCAAGGTCAACAAATGCACCGAAGGTAACAAGCTTGGTGACAGTACCCTCGATGATAGCGTCAACTGGGTACTTGGAAACAAGTACACGCCATGGATCCTCGGAAGTCTGCTTAAGACCAAGGGAGATACGCTCACGGTTAAGGTCAACGTCGAGAACCTGAACCTCAACCTCCTGGCCAACCTTAACAACCTCAGATGGGTGGTTAACGTGGTTCCAAGAAAGCTCAGAAATGTGAACCAGGCCATCAATGCCACCAAGGTCAACAAATGCACCAAACTCAACGATGGAGGAAACAGTGCCCTTGAGCTTCATGCCAACCTGGAGCTTGCCCAGGATGTCCTGACGCTCTGCCTTACGAGCCTCCTCAAGAACAATACGGCGAGAAAGAACAACGTTGTTGCGGTTGCGATCCATCTCGATAACACGAGCCTCAATACGAGTGCCCATGAATGCACCAAGATCCTTGACACGACGGAGGTCAACAAGGGACGCAGGCAGGAAGCCACGGAGGCCAATGTCAAGAATCAGGCCGCCCTTAACAACCTCGATAACCTCGCCCTCAACGGTCTCACCAGCGTTGAACTTATCCTCAACTGCCTTCCAAGCACGCTCGTACTCAGCACGCTTCTTGGAGAGAACCAGACGGCCCTCTTTGTCCTCTTTCTGGAGAACAAGAGCCTCGACGTCCTCACCCAGGGAGATGACCTCTGCAGGGTTAACGTCTTTACGAATAGAAAGCTCACGAGCAGGAATAACGCCCTCAGACTTGTAGCCAATGTCTACGAGGACCTCATCGCGCTCAATCTTGACGACGGTGCCGTTGACAAGATCTCCCTCATCAAAATCGGTAACAGTGCCGTCAATCAGGCTGTTCATTTCCTCATCGGAAATTTCATCCAAAGAGAAGATGGACGAGTTCTGAATCTCACTCAAAGGTGGACCCCTTCCAAAACGGGGCCCCGGTCAACATGGTTGCTGCCAGAGTGCCAATACGTGGGCTTCTCTACTCGGAAACTTACATGCTCTCGGGGGCCAACAGATACAGTGCATAGCTTGACGCCATACGGGCAATAGGATAGCGCTCTTCGGCTGATTAAACAAGCCAAAGAGCGCTACTTTGCACAGCTATTACGCAAGTTTTACAAAATTTCTTCAAAGTTTGTTTCTTACGAGATGGTCTTGTTGTGCTTACGCACGAAGACGGTAGCCTTCTTTCTCTACGGCAGCTCGGTACGCATCGACATCAATTGGATTTTTGCTGAGGATACGTGCCTGACCACCAGCTAGAGTAACCTGCGCCCATGTTCCCTCAATACTATCGAGAGCTCGAGTCACATGATTGACGCAGTTCTGGCAAGTCATACCACCAATCTCAAATGTTTGAACATAAGGGTAATGAGATTCATCTTTGTCTTCTGGACCATCTGCAGCAGAAACCTGCTCTGTGTTACAGGTAGTAACACCTGTTCCTTCATCAGAGCAGCAGCCTTTTTTACCTGCAGCAATTCCGTAAACACGATAAACCGCAAAACCGCAAAGCGCTACAACAGCAAGAATAACAATGATATTGATTGGTGACATACAAACTTCCCTTCTGTTGCTGTTTTACTACCCACCATTCTATAGATTATTCAAAAAATGATGTTTTTCTCGCAAAATTTACAGCAACAGCAAAAATCGTAATGCAGCTTAAGCAGAAAGCTTTGCACCAAGGCCGCGAAGAGCCTCAAGAGCATCGTCATCTGGCTCAAGGTTGCAGATAAAAGTCTCAACAACGTTGACACCCTCTGCTTCAGCATTCTGCTTCCAAGTCTCCATCCAGTCGCCGGTTCCCCAGTCGTAAGAACCAAAGAGAGCGGTTGGCTTCTGACCAAGCTTGCCAGCGCAATCGTTGAAGAGCTCCTCAAAATCAGGATCAAGCTCCTCGTCACCCATAGCAGGGCAACCAAAAGCAAATGCATCGTACTGATCGCACATATCTGCAGAGAACTCAGAAGACTCAATAGCCTCGGTGTCTGCAGCACTTGCAAGCTCTTTTGCCATTGCCTCAGTATTGCCCGTCATGGACCAATACACAACTGCTACTTTACTCATACATTTCCTCCTTCTGTGTCCAGGCTCCCCCTGGAAAACTACACATTACTTTCAATACCTCAACAAGAAATCCAAGCACACCCCTTATGCAACCTGGCGTTTCTTGGTATTGCCATACGATGAGAGAATCTGCGCTAAAGATTCCCCTTGATAAAAACGATGCTTGCACTGATCTTCTGCATCTTTAAGTCTCTCGAGACGCAGGCGAGTTTCTTCCGTGTTGTCATAGACTTTCCAAGCACCAGTAAAAAGCTCAGACTGTCCATTCATAAAGCCCTGAACATCAGCAAGTGGATAGCCCAGTACCAGTCCAATCTCGTGCGGAAACGCAGCTTTTCTTGCATGAAAAGCAAAAATTCTTGAACGCATGCTCTTCATCAACGCCTGCACTGACTCAGTGGAATGGCCAAAGGCAGCCAGAAACTCACGGTGCTCTGATTTGGCGAGAATATCCTCAATAAGCTCAGGTCTATAGGCAACAAACGTCACCTTTCCGCCAGAAATAGCAGAGGTAGCAAGGAGCGTTACCCCAAACAGTGAGAGCTCGTGAGTAGCGTTGCATAGAAATGACCTCAACGTTGGATCAGTGCAGACAAGGCTTGCACAAGAGCTACAAGACTTATGAGAAGCAAATGAAAAGAGCGCAGCCGGCTTAACGTGAGCAATAACACCAGCAGCACAGCGAACAAATGTTGTTGCAAAATCGTGACAGAGCTCGGGAGTATACGCTCTCTCACCCTCATTGAATGCAGACTTTTTATCAGCGGAATATGCATAGGGAGAAGGAACGTCTAGGAGCGATGAATTCTCAAAAGAAGTAAGACAATCCATACCGTACTTGCTCCCTTCTTAAAAATGCGCCGCCGACTAAAAGGGAGCCGACGGCGCCTGGATTCCGGACCCTTGGAGAGGGGAAAGGTTCCGGGCTGATAAAGTAAATTTGTTAGAACTAGCACCTGTTACATAAATCCTTAACAAGTTAACCTTTTCTAACTATCTAAAGTGTAAGCCTTAGCTAACTAATTGCAAGTAATAAACCAAAATATTTTTACTTTTTGACAGAAAAAAGCCCCTGTCTCTTTTTGTAAGAAACAGGAGCTTATATGTAAATCTATTTGCCGCTTAGCTATACCAAGAAGTACTTCTAGACAGCTTGCCCATCTGTCAGAAGCATTTTTACCTCAGAAGGAACATTAGGGTTATGAGCTGCAGTGGTAAGCAGTGACCTTGTGTTTGCAAGCGTTACCATAAGTGTCAGAAGATTGTGCATATATGCAGCAGCACTTACGGTAATAAGACCTGCAACGCCTGCAGCAATGAAAGAGCTGTTCAGCGCAACAATTGTGCGATAGTCGGCGTGAATCCTCTTCATTACCTGCTGGCCTAAAAGACGCATGATTACCAGCGATTCAAGCGAATCATTCTTAATCGAAATATCCGCAACTGCGCGAGCAATATCAGTTGCATCAGACAGAGCCAGTGAAACATCAGATACGGCTAGTGCAGGTGAATCGTTAATACCATCGCCTACCATTGCAACGGTGTAGCCCTCCTGCTGGAACTTCTTAACATACTCGCACTTATCCTCTGGGAGAATCTGTGCCACATAGTCATCAAGACCAAGCTTCTTAGCAACACTTGCTGCAACGTTTTCTGAGTCGCCAGTCAACATAACCATACGCTTAACACCAAGAGCACGGAGCTGCGTAATAGTTGCTGCTGCATCTTCCCTTACAGGATCGGTAATACAAATTGCTGCAATAAGTTTTGAATCCTCGGACATAAAGATAATGGACGAGGTTGGAGCAATCTGTGCAAGGTCGTCTTGAATTCCCTCGGGCATTGGGGTCTTCTCGTCATCAAAAATGAAGTGAGCTGAGCCAATGCAGACCTCTTTGTCGTTAACCTTGGTACGAATACCGTGAGCAACAACATACTTAACCTCTGCGTGGAACTCGTCATTGTGCTTGAGGCCACGTACCTTTGCCTCGTTCACAATTGCTCGAGCCATGCTGTGTGGGAAGTGCTCCTCAATACATGCAGCAAGACGCAGAAGCTGGTCCTCGGTGCGACCACAGAAGCTGACAATGCACTCAACATGTGGAACTGCCTTTGTCAGCGTACCGGTCTTATCAAAGACGATAAGATCAGCCGCAGCGATCTTCTCGAGGTATTTTCCGCCCTTAACCGTCATGCCAAACTTAGCTGCCTCATCCATTGCGCTACCCACTGCAACAGGAGTGGAAAGCTTAATGGCGCAGGAATAGTCAACCATAAGAACGGTCATAGCCTTAGTGATGTTTCGGGTAATGCCCCAAATACCAAAGAAGGCGAGGAAGCTGTAAGGAACCAATGCATCAGAAAGGCGCTCTGCCTTAGACTGTGCGCCAGCCTTAAGCTCAGCAGACTGCTCAACCATATCAACAATGTTGTCGATACGAGACATTCCTGGAGGAGCAGTGACGCTTACCATAAGGTCACCATCTTCAAGAGCGGTGCCTGCGTAAACG
>JAGZWL010000069.1:0-7095 GCA_018378955.1 Atopobium sp.
CCTCTTCCTTGAGATGACTGAGTCCGGCGTTATTAACAAGACCTGCCTAGTCTACGGTCAGATGAACGAGCCACCAGGAGCTCGTATGCGTGTTGCTCTTGCAGGCCTTACTACTGCAGAGTACTTCCGTGATCAGGGCCAGGATGTTCTGTTGTTCATCGACAACATCTTCCGCTTCTCTCAGGCAGGTTCTGAGGTTTCCGCACTTCTCGGTCGTATGCCTTCCGCAGTTGGTTACCAGCCAACCCTGGCTACAGAGATGGGCGAGCTTCAGGAGCGTATTACTTCCACCAAGGAAGGCTCTATTACTTCCGTACAGGCAGTTTACGTCCCTGCAGACGACCTTACTGACCCTGCTCCTGCTACAACCTTTACGCACTTGGATGCAACTACCGTTCTTTCTCGTGCTATTACCGAGCTTGGTATTTACCCAGCAGTTGACCCTCTGGCCAGCTCCAGTTCTGCTCTTGATCCATCCATTGTTGGTTCAGAGCACTACCGCGTTGCTATGGCAGTTCAGGAGACTCTGCAGGAGTACTCCGACCTTCAGGACATCATTGCAATTCTGGGTATGGACGAGCTTTCTGAGGAGCAGCAGCGCACCGTTGCTCGCGCCCGTAAGATTCAGCAGTTCCTCTCTCAGTCATTCCACGTTGCCGAGAAGTTCACTGGTAACCCTGGTGTGTACTGCACCGTTGAGGAGACTGTCCGCTCGTTTGCAGAGATTATTGACGGTAAGTGCGATGACCTTCCTGAGCAGGCATTCCGTTTTGCAGGCACCATCGAAGATGTTCGCGAGCGCGCTGCAAAGATGTCCGCTTCGGATAGCTCACAGAACTAGGATTTCTCATGGCTGAGTTGACTTGTCAGTTTGTCAGACCAGATAAGCTCCTTTACGAAGGAACCGTTGAAAGTCTGATTCTTGCTTCAGCAGATGGAGAGTATGGTGTGTGGCCAGGCCACGCACCAGAAATCATTGCGCTTGGCGATGGTGTTGTAAGACTGCACATGCCTCATCCAGAGAATGAAGAATCTATGACCAAGATAGTGATTTCTGGTGGATACGCAGAAATCGATCCAACAGGAGTCATTATCTTGGCAGATCATGCTCGTCGCGTTGATGACATTGATGCAGATGTTGTGCGCGAGACAAGAGATGACGTCATTGACCAGATGCTTTCTCTTCCAGAAGACGATAATCGTCGTGCCTACTACGAAAAAAAGATAGACTGGTGTAATCTACTTCTGAAGCAAGTGGTTGAGGAGTAAAATTCTCTCACTGTCGTTTTCGGAGGTTTATGGACGTCATAAAAGTAGTAGGTGGCCGTTCTGTCACAGGAGAGGTCACTGTAGAGGGTGCAAAAAACTCCGCCCTTAAATTGATGGCTGCAACCATCATGGCTCCTGGTGTTACTACGCTCACTAACGTTCCTAATATTGCAGACGTTCACGTCATGGGCAAGGTGCTCAAGACGTTAGGCGCTCGCATTGAAGTCGTTGGTCTTCACGAGCTCAAAATTGATACCACAGATATTACAAGCTGGGAGACTCCTTACAGTCTTGTCGCACAGATGCGTGCATCAACTGCTGTTTTGGGTCCCCTTATTTCTCGTTTTGGCAAGGCTGTTGTGGCGATGCCAGGCGGTTGTAATATCGGTGCTCGCAAAATTGACATGCACATCCTGGGCCTCGAGGCTTTGGGTGTTGAATTTAAGGTTGAGCACGGCAATATTCACGCAAGCGCTCCTCACGGCATAACCGGCGAGACCGTTTCTTTAGCCTTTGCTTCCGTTGGTGCAACAGAGAACCTGATGATGGCATCAGTTTTTGCCAAGGGTGTAACGGTCATTGATAACGCAGCTCGTGAGCCAGAAATTGTTGACCTTGCTACTATGCTCAACAAAATGGGTGCCAACATTCAGGGTGCCGGATCTCCTGTTATTGAGATTCACGGCGTTACAGAGCTGCATCCTGTTGAGCATGAAGTTGTCGGCGACCGCATTGAGGCTGGTACCTTCCTGGCTATTGGCGCGCTTACTGGTGAGCCTATTACTGTTCACGGCTTCGAGCCAAATCACCTTGGCCTGGTACTTAAGAAGTATGAGCAGATGGGCATTACCATCGAGACCGGAGATAGGTGGGCAAGGGCTTCTCGCCAGCAAGATCTTAAAGCTATCGATATCCAGACGCTGCCATTCCCGGGTTTTCCAACAGACATGCAGGCACAGACCATGACGCTGCTTGCTCTGGCTAAGGGTACCTGCATCATTACAGAAAACGTCTTTGAGAACCGCTTTATGTTGGCATCCGAGCTTTCTCGCATGGGAGCAGACATCACCATCGAGGGTCATCACGCTATTGTTCGCGGCGTCTCCGGCTTTGAGGGGGCACAGGTCAAGTCACCAGATCTTCGTGGTGGCGCCGCGCTTGTTATGGCTGGTCTTGTGGCCGAGGGAGAAACAATCGTTTCTGCCATCCATCACATTGACCGCGGTTACGAGGGATTTGTCGAGAAACTCGTCGCGCTGGGAGCAGATGCTCAGCGCACTACCATTCCAGACGACGACTTTATCGAAGGATAGTTTGTGTCAACTAAACCAAAGCATGCAAAACTGCTCGACAACGGGGCCTCACAGGGCACTTCGGTTGACGCTGCGCAAAATACCGCTACGGGAAGTACCCAAGGTACTTCAGCAAGCGCTGCAACCAATACGTCGCAGAACGCTGCAGTTAGCAACTCTCCTTTTAGCCGCACGCAGGCAGAGGGCTACCACAAGCGTCGTAAGCGTGTTTTCAGAAAGCAGATGGTAGTCAGGTCGCTTTTGGGCGTCTTTGCTGCTGTTTTTGTTGCCGCTGTGGTGGGCGCAGGTATCTGGTATGCAAGCGTTCAAGCGCAGCTCAATAACTCGCAGGTCATTACTGCTGAGCTTCGTCAGACGCTTCAGGAGCCTTCTGCACCAAGCGACCCCTATTATATGCTGCTTCTAGGAACCGACGGTCGACCTGGCGAGACTGAATATCGTGCGGATTCCATTATTTTGGCGCGCGTTGACCCTATCCATAAGCGTGTGACCATGCTTTCTATTCCACGAGATACCCGTGTCTTGTGGAAGGGTTCTTACATGAAGATTAACGCCGTCCACTACTATGACGGCGCAAATGGCATGGTACAAGCTGTAAATGAACTGTGCGGCGTACATATTGCCCACTATGCAGAGGTCAACTTTGATGGTCTCGCAGGCATTACCGATGCTCTTGGTGGCGTAACCGTAAACGTTGAGCAGTACATGCGCGATACCGAGAACTTCAGCGACGTTGTTGAACTGTACCCTGGTGTTCAGAAGCTGAACGGTGCTCAGGCACTCTTCTTTACTCGTGTTCGCTACGCTTTTGCAGACAGCGATTACACCCGCATGCGTCATCAGAGAACCTTCATCAAGGCTATGATTGCTCAGATTCTGAACACAGGAGACCCTGTAGCCATTGCAAATACTGTCAATTCAACGGCAAAAATGGTTATTACCGATCTCTCTGTCTCAGACATTATTTCTTTGGGCACTCAGATGATTGGCATGAACACTGACAAGGATATTTATACGGCATACGTACCATCCGAGGGAACAGAAATTGACGGTCAGTCGTATGTCATTGCAGATGAAGATGCACTTGCAAAGATGATGAAAGTAATTGATGCAGGAGACGATCCGTCTAGTTTAAATGGACAAACAGATGCCGAGGCAAATGCTGAGGCTGCCGAGAAAAGCTCAGAAGAGTCCTCAGAATCTTCAAACAGCTCTTCTCGCCAGTAAAACTAAGCGTCGTTTTTGGGTATCATTCAAGTGTTAGAAATACTATCGTTGCGTAGCGCAACTGATTTTGCATGAAAAAGACTGTCAAGCAGTCGTCGGAGGAGAGTTATGGCCAACGATAACGTACAAAACGAACACACGCTGACAAAAGCCGGCGAGGACTATCTCGAGGCAATTTATCGCATTGCACTTGAACAGCCAGATGACGATAAGAGCGTCCGCTCCGTTGATATTGCCGAGAGCCTTGATGTTTCCAAGGCAAGCGTCAACAAGGCTCTATCCCAGCTTAAAGAGCAGGACATGGTTGAGCAGAGTCGTTATGGTCGCGTCACGCTGACCAAAGAAGGCGAGGCAAACGCCCGTACCACATGGCGTGCTCACCGTGCGCTTCGCACCTTCCTTGAGGAGGACTTGGGTGTAGACACAGAAACCGCAGACGCAGAGGCTTGCCTTATGGAGCACTCACTTTCTGTAGACACGCTGGCTAAGCTCATTGAATTCCTTGAGAAGCGTGGAATTGAGATTCCAAGTAAGTAACGTAACCTGGCGCTTATGCAAGCTAGGTACGTATAAAAGCGCCTGTCATTTGAGTTTATCGGCGGCAAAACCGTCATTCTTACAAGCGCACGTTAGGTGTGCAGAGCCAACAGGGCTCATAGGTGAAAGGCAAACACATGAAGGCAATTATCCCAGCAGCAGGTCTAGGTACGCGTTTTCTACCTGCAACAAAGGTAACCCCTAAAGAGCTGTTGCCTGTTTTGGATAAGCCCGTCATTCAGTACGTAGTAGAAGAGGCTCTTGAGCCAGAAGAGGTTGATGAGGTAATCATCATCAATTCTCGCGAGAAGCCACAGATTGAAACCTACTTTGCTGAAGACCAGAAGTTCGAGGCAGATCTTTCTTCTCGTGGAAAGCAAGACCTTGCCGAGAAGGTCCATGCAGCTTCTGCACTTCCTGTTTCCTTTACTTATCAGGACAATCCTCGTGGTCTTGGTCATGCCGTGCTTTGCGCTGCAGACGGTGTAGGTGACCAGCCATTCTTTGTACTTCTTGGCGATTACTTTGTTCCAGACCGTCAGATGTGCATCCGCATGGCAGAGATTTCCAAGCAGCACAATGGCGCATCCGTCATTGCAGTTGCTCCAGTTCCTGCAGATCAGGTGAATCGCTACGGTATTATCGCAGGTGAGTGCATCTCTTCTCCTTCAGATAACTCTGAGGGCGAGGGCGCTATTTGGAAGGTAACAGGTCTTGTCGAGAAGCCCCGTCCAGAAGACGCACCTTCTCACTTGTTTATTGTTGGTCGTTACCTGCTTTCTCCAAAGATTATGGAGCTCTTGGCAACTCAGGGTCCTGGCGCCGGCAACGAGATTCAGCTGACAGATGCAATGGAGCGCCTGCTTGCTGAGGAAGAGATGTATGCGCTGGTAATCGACGCGGAAGAGGGCTGCGATACCGGTACTCCTGCAGCTTGGGCAGCAACTAATGCTCGTATGGCACTCTCTGATCAGAGTTCTGCAGCAGCATTTAAAGAGGCGCTCGGCAGCTATGCCAACCGCATTGGATAAAAGACCCGACATACTCCGTTTTGGCAGCGATGGCTGGCAAGCCCGCTATGATAAAGGCTTTACCAGGGATAATGTAGTTAGACTTGCAGAGGCCCTTGGTACCGTCTGGTCAGAGGAGCTGCCTGGCGGCATTGTGTTTGTCGGCTTTGACACACGCTTTGAAGCAGATTCGTCTGCTCTTGAAGCCGCTGCAACATTGGCTTCCTTTGGTTTAGACGTGCGTGTGTCCGAGACTTTTTGCCCCACTCCATCTGTTTGCTGGGCCTGCGCGCATCATAAAGATGTAGCTGGTGGCCTCATTATTTCTGCAACTGAGCTTTCCTGCGAATATTGCGGCATGATTATTCGCGCTGCTAATGGAGGTCCTGTTTCTCGCGATTTTCTCCAGCGCGTGGAATCCGCAACGCCGCTTGAGCCAACAAATCAGCGTGGAACTTTTACCACAACAGATATTGTGACGCCTTATAAAAGTGCGCTGCTTAATCAGATTAATGTGTCTGTTATTAAAGAGCTACGCCCGAGCGTGGTAGTTGATCCTATGTATGGTGCAGCAACAGACCTGCTTGCTGACGTACTTTCCGCAGCTGGATGTGTTGTACATCAGATGCACCAAGGTCCTGTCAGGGATTTTGGTGGCATTCACCCACAACCAGCGGACCCTTGGGCTGATGAGTGCTCTTCGATGGTGGTAAGCCGCCATGCACAGCTGGGCCTTTTGCTTGATTGTGACGGAGACCGAGCTGCTGCCGTAGATGAAACCGGCCGACTCCTTAGCCCACACGAGCTTATTCCGCTTATCACACGCCATCTTGTACAAAATAGAAAGCAAACCGGCCGCGTTGTTTCTACACTGACCTGTTCGGCAACGGTATCCAGGCAGGCAGCTCATCTTGGACTAGAGTCTGCAAGCGTGCCTGTTGGATTTGCTCGACTCTATTCAGAGATTGAGCAAGGAGACGTTCTTCTCGCCGCAGAGGAGTATGGCGGAATCTGCATTCCAAGCCACCTTTTGGAGCGAGACGGCCTGCTTGTGGCCCTGCTCGTCGTGGAAATGCTTGCGTACACCCACAAATCGCTTGCACAGCTTGTTGCTGAGGATGAGGCTGAGCTGGGTCGCATGTGCTATAGCAGGCGAGGAGTACGACTTGATGCTGCAGCTACCCAGGCGTTCAGAAACATCCTTCCAGGCCTCAATCCAGAAAACGTTGCAGGTAAAGTGCCTGTTTCGGTAAGCCATGCCGATGGCCTTAAGCTTCAGTTTAAAGACGATTCTTGGGTGCTCATTCGTCCTTCTCGTATGGATGCGCTGGTACGCGTGTATTCTGAGGCCGCTAACGAGACACTTCGCGATCAACTTCTTGATGCAGCTTGCCAGATTGTCAAAGACGAGATTTAGCCCAAACAAAGCGTGTCGAGAAGACCGTTTAAATGGCAGCGTAAAAGACACCGCAAAAGGCAGCGTAAAAACGCGCAAGAAGACAACGTCAAAATCGCGTAAAGCTCGCACAAAGATAATGTCAAAAAAGCGTAAAAACTAACGCAAAATGACAACACTATATATAGTTGAAAAATAAAGTGTTACTACTAGACGACAAAGGGAATTTAGTGCCCAATATACGCATTAGTTCACTAAAGACTACGAATTGTGTAGAAATTGTGGAGGAATTAAGAAGATACAAAATCATCTTCACAAACGAGTCGTAAGTGCGTATAGTTAT
>JAGZWL010000070.1:0-6998 GCA_018378955.1 Atopobium sp.
AATAAAGAAGATCAGCTACCTCAGACTTCTAATGAACGCGTGGCATATATATTGGACGATCTGCTTAATCGAAGCGATTGGGTTACGGTAGACGAGTTATCAGAGATTCTTTACGTTTCTCGTAAGACTATCTCGGCTGATTTAAAACAAGCTGAAGAGTTTCTCGCTAGATTTGACCTGCACATAATGCGTAAATCGCATTATGGAATTCAGATTGAAGGTACTGAATTTAATAAGCGACTCTGCCTGGCAAGTCTGGTAACAAACGAAGCATATTCGGGCAGTTGTCACGCCACGGTAGAAAATAATGAACTTATTGCTGATGTAACAAAGCTGGTAGTTGAGTGTGTTGAACATCATGATGTCAGCTTGAATGATTTTGCAATTAGAAATCTTGTCATTCATATTGTGGTTGCAATTAATCGCATTAAGCAACAGCGCTATGTTGTAGGACAGGAAGACTCGCTTAAGAGAATTCAGTGCTCGTATGAATATAGCGTGGCACAAAAGCTGGTAAATTGCCTGTCGTCTGAGTTTGATGTTGAGTTTCCTCAGACAGAGGTTGCCTATATTGCAATTCATTTGGCATCAAAGAAGATGTTCAAAGATATTTCTGAGTCTCCAAATCTAGTAATTACCGATGACGTATTTGCAGTTACGCGTCAGATGATTGATCTGGTATGGAGTAGTTTCAGATTTGATTTTAGGAATGATCTTGAACTACATATGAGTTTAGCCAGGCACATTGTGCCACTTTCCGTTCGATTGCACTATAACCTGCAGATAGAAAATCCACTGCTTACTGACATCCAGTATCGAATGCCTTTGGCATACTTGATGGCCATGGAGTCGTCAACAATCTTGGCCAAAGAGTACGAAGCAACTCTCAGTGAGCATGAAGTAGCTTATCTGGCCCTGGCATTTGCATTGGCTTTGGAGCGTAAGCGTACTGAACTGCCAAAAAAGAATGTACTTTGTGTATGCGCAACAGGTCTAGGCACTTCAAAGATTTTGGGAATTCGTATCAAAGAGGAATTTGGACCTTATATCGGGTCAATTACTACGTGTAACTTAAGCCAGATTTCTCAGATTGATTTTTCACATATTGACTACGTGTTCTCTACTGTTGAGATTGAAGCTCCTTTGTCAGTTCCTGTGTGTTATTCGGGGTTCTTGCTCGATGACATTAATAAAGACTTGTTAGTTAAAGACTTGCTTCGTCGAGATGAACAAGAGGAGTTTGCTAAACACTTTAGCGAGCATCTTTTCTTCTCACATCTTGCGTACAGAAGTAAGGAAGAAGTACTTAACTTTTTGGTCAGTCAATTATGCAACATTGAGAGATCAAACATCTCTGTTTCAGAAGATGAGTTCAGAGCTCTGGTTTTTGACCGCGAAACTTTAGCAATGACTGCCTTTGGAAACTTGGTTGCACTTCCTCATCCTTCGCGCCCGGTATCTGAACGTACTTGTGTAGCAGTTGGTTTATTAGATAACCCAATTGACTGGGACGGTCATGACGTAGCTGCTGTGTTTTTGATTTCAGTTTCTTGTTCAGAAGACGAGAAGACCCGTTTATTTAACAAGAACATGGCGTCCCTTCTTATGGATAAAGAGGCAATTTGTTCACTGGTAAAGCATCAAAGTTTTTCAACTTTTGTTGGTCAGATTACATCGTCAGGTGATGGTTTAAGAAAGAGGGGATAGGAATGGATGAAAGAGAGGTAGAGGCTATTGTCACCAACTTGGTTGTGCATGGTGGGGATGCAAAAAGCTATGCAATACAAGCAATCAAGTGCGCTCGTTTAGGAAAGTTTGACCAGGCAGATGAGTTATTGAAACAGAGTTCAGAATCGTTAAATCGAGCGCATGAGTTTCAGATGGAACGGATTCAGCAGGAAATTATTGGACAGGATAACAAACCACTATCTTTGCTGATGGTCCACGGACAAGATCATTTGATGTGTGCTCTTACCACACACGATTTGGCAGTGCAAATTGTTGAGCTTTGTAAGCAAGTAACTACGAGCAGTGATGAGTGAAAGGAAGTAGGTATGAAAAAGATCGATTTGTTTTGTAGTGCAGGTATGTCCACAAGTATGCTTGCAAACAAGATGCAAGAGGTTGCTGATGCCCATGGAATTCAAGTAAAGGTTGAAGCATTTTCTTCTACCTCGATTGATTTCCAGGTAGAGCACAACACTCCTGACTGCATTTTACTGGGACCCCAGGTTCGTTTTAGCTTTGACGATGTAAACGCAAAATACGGAGCAAAAATTCCTGTTGGTGTTATTGAGTCAGCGGATTATGGCAACTTGAACGGCGAGCGTGTGCTTAAGATGGCCATTTCTTTGATTAAGCGTGGTTCTACTGCATAGGGTTTCTCGCTATACGTTTTATCTGTGATTTTATAAAAAATGGAGAGTTGTTAGTTTGGAGGGTTCTATGAAAACGATGGATGTATTTGAAAAGCGACTTATGCCGCTGGCCGAAATGATTGGTAAAAATAAATACCTTTTGACCATGCGAGATTCGTTTGCAATGGTCATGCCAATCCTGATTATTGGCTCTATGTTTACTTTGCTTCGCAACTTCCCAATTCCTGCGTGGATTGATTTTTTGAAGACTACGATGGTTCAGCCAGATAAATCGCTGTTTGCTCTGCTGGCTATTCCTTCCGCATGTACTGTTTCGCTCATGGCAATCTTCCTTGCTTTTAATATTGGTTATAACTTTGCCGAGCACATTGGTATTAAAGACCGTGCGTCAGCGGGCATTGTTTCTTTGGTAGGTTGGTTCATCCTTATGCCTCAGGTAACTGAGTTTTCACCTGAAGAAGGCGTAGAGCCATTCCTGGTAGACAGTATTCCTCTTGCATGGACGGGTGCAAAAGGCGTCTTCATTGCCATGATTGTAGGATTTTTTGCAGTAGGCGTATTTGGTTACATCATTAAAAAAGACTGGACCATTAAGATGCCAGAGGGCGTTCCTCCTACTGTTGCCCGTGCATTTAGCGCTCTTATCCCTATGACCGTTGCATTTACCGCTGTATGGCTGGTTGGTATTGTCTTTATCATTTCCCCATGGGGCAATGCCTTTAACTTCATTTATGCAATTCTTCAGGCTCCTCTAACTTCACTTGGTGGAACTGTTTGGGCATTGGCATTTAGTTATGTCCTGGCAAGTGGATTCTGGTTTATTGGTATCCATGGCTCCAGCGTTACTGGTTCAATTTACACACCAATTCTTACCGCACTTTCGCTGGAAAATCAGGCTGCATTTGCTGCTGGCGCAGCACTTCCTAACATTGTTAACCGTGAATTCGAGACCTTCTTTGCAACTTTTGGCGGCGGTGGTTCGACGCTCTCTCTGCTAATTGCAATGCTTCTGTTCTGCAATTCCAAGCGTATTAAGGATTTGGCAAAGATTTCTGTTGCTCCTGGTATCTTTGGTATCAATGAGCCTATTATCTTTGGTCTTCCTATTGTTCTTAACCCAGTTATGTTGATCCCCTTTATTCTTACTCCAGTGGTCAACATCATCATTGCGTACTTCATCATGGATCTTGGTTTAGTACCTCTGTGCAATGGCGTTATGCTTCCTTGGACTACTCCTCCTCTGGTTTCTGGATTCCTGCTGAGTGGTTGGCAAGGCGCTGTTCTGCAGCTCTTCTTGATTATTCTGGGCATCTTTATTTATCTGCCTTTCATCAAGACGTTGGATAAGGAATATCTGAAAGAAGAAGCCGCAGCTTCTGAGGAACCTTCTACTGAACTCGAAGACTTTGACTCTATCGACCTTGATTCTGTCGTGCTGTAAAACTTTTGTATTTGAGCTGTACCTGGTGCAACGCTGAGACGCTGTGCCAGGTACCAGTCTGTATGCTTGATTGGAGGAAGTGATGCATAGGCTTGGAATTTCTCTTTATCCAGAGCACTCAACACCTGGAGCCGATGATGTCTACATGGCATTAGCAAGTAACTATGGTTTCTCGCGCATTTTCACATGCTTACTTTCTGTGGATAAGTCACCAGAAGAGACAGTAGCTGAGTTTTCACAGTTTATGGACCGCGCTCATGGGTATGGGTTTACTGTTGCAGTGGATACCAACCCGCGCGTATTCCAGCACTTAGGGGCAACGGCAACTGATGTTTCTGTTTTTGCCAAGATGGGCGTTGATATTATTCGCCTTGATGGGCATTTGGGAGACCGTCAGGACATTGCTCTGACAAGAAATCCTTACGGCATTGCAGTTGAGTTCAACGCCAGTCAGATGCTGTCGCTTGATCTGCTTATTGAGCGTGGCGCATATCGTCGCAATATGTGCGTTTGTCACAATTTTTATCCACAGAGATTTTCTGGCTTGAGCGAGAAACGCTTCATTGAATTCTCCGAGCATTATTTTGGTATGGGTTTAACTCAGGCAGCATTTGTGACGAGTCAGCAGGATAACACGTTTGGTCCATGGCCGGTTTATGACGGTCTTCCTACCTGCGAAGATGATCGTACTCGTTCAATTGATTTGCAGGCAAGACACCTGTTGGCAACTGGCCTTATTGACGACATTATGATTGGTAATTGCTTTGCTTCTGAAGAGGAACTTGCCGCATTAGCCGCTGTTGATACTACTAAGGTAACGTTCAAGGTTGAATTTGATTCTGGTGTAACTGAGGTTGAGAAGAACGTTTTGTATCAGTTCGACCACGTAACGCGTGGCGATGCATCTGAGTATTATCTGCGTTCTTCAGTACCTAGGATGTTTGAGTACTCCACTTCAATTCCTGCTCGCGAGCGCACAGATTGTCATATTAAACGCGGAGACGTATTAGTAGTGAATGATAATCTGTCTCATTACCTGGGAGAAGTTGAAGTTGCTTTAAGAGATTTTGAGGACGACGGAACCCGCAATGTTGTAGGACGTATCCCAGAAGACGAGCTCTTCTTGTTGGATTATGTGAAACCTGAATTCCCGTTTGGATTTGTTAAAGACTAGCGGGGCTGTTTGGTTTTAACATCAATGTTGAAATGGAAAATTAGTCGCCTGGCGAGAGGAGCGATCTTCTCGCCAGGTTTTTTGTAAAGAATAGTCTTGTTTTTGGAAGTAACAATTGTCTTTGATATATGATTCTACCCTGTGATTCACATCGTTATTTTAGGAGATACGCCGGGGACTGTATGAATGTAGCGGAATGCCTTGAGAAAAAGCTTATGCCAATGGCAGAGTTGGTGAGTAAGAATAAATATCTTCTTACTATGCGCGACTCTTTTGCCATGCTCATGCCAATCCTTATTATCGGATCAATGTTTACGTTGGTAGGCAACTTGCCAATTCCTGCGTGGGTTAATTTCTTGAAGTCCACTACGCTTCAGGGCAAGTCGCTTTTCTCGCTGTTGGCTATCCCTTCTGCCTGCACTGTTTCGCTCATGGCAATATTTTTGTCGTTCGAGATTGGCTGCAACTTTGCTGATCAACTTGGTTTAGAGGATCGAATTTCTGCTGGTATGGTTTCGCTCGTCAGCTGGTTTATTTTGATGCCTCAGGTGACTGAGTTTTTGCCCCAGGGAGTTTCTCATCCATTTTTGGTGGAGAGCATTCCTCTTGCGTGGACCGGCGCGAGGGGTGTGTTTGTAGCGATTATCGTAGGCTTTTTGTCGGTGTCCATTTTTGGATTTGTTATCAAGAAGAACTGGGTTATTAGGATGCCGGAGGGCGTTCCTACGTCTGTTTCGCTTGCGTTTAGTGCTCTGGTTCCGATGGCACTCACGTTTGCCGCAGTGTGGGCGATTAGCGTTTTGTTTGCACTTACCCCTTGGGGAGATGCGTTTACCTGCATTTATTCCATGTTGCAGATTCCACTGACCATGCTTGGCGGAACTGTGTGGGCATTGGCGATTGCTTACGTCATCCAGGGCATTTTCTGGTTCTTTGGCATCAATGGGTCAAACATTACGAGCCCTATTTTTACGCCGATTTTGACCGCACTTACGCTGGAAAACCAGGCTGCTTTTGCAGCTGGAACCGCACTGCCCAACATTATCAATCGAGAGTTTGATGCGTTCTTTGCGCTGTTTGGTGGCGGAGGATCAACCCTTTCGCTGTTGATTGTGATATTTTTGTTCTGCAATTCTCGCCGTGCAAAAGACATTGCAAAGATTTCTATTGTGCCTGGTATTTTTGGTATCAACGAGCCCGTCATGTATGGACTGCCGATAGTACTGAACCCCATCATGGCAATTCCTCTGATTTTTACGCCGGTTGTTAACGTTTTAATTGCGTGGTCCGCAATGAGCGCCGGCTTGGTGCCTCTGTGCAACGGTATTATGCTGCCTGGAAGTACCCCTCCATTGGTCTCGGGATTTCTTCTGTGCGGATGGCAGGGTGCTTTACTTCAGCTCGTATTGATTTTGCTTGATATGGCAATCTACCTGCCGTTTATTAAGGCTCTGGATATGCAGTTTCTCAAGGAGGAAAAGGGAGCTGAGACAGAGCACGCAGTCTAGGTGCTGCGGAGACATAGTGTGCGTTGAAGGCAGCTCTGGGTGAGCTGCCTTTTTCTATTCGAGGCTTTAGCCTGTTGAGCGCGTGTAACGCGCGAAACACAAAACCACCCGCTATTGAACTGCCTCCCATTTCTTGGACATGAGAAATAGGAGGCAGTTCAAAACACACCTAAGTCGGATAATCTGTCAAAAAGACGTATACATTACGCTGAAAATACCTTAAACGTGCAGAATATCTGACTTAAGTGTGTTCCGTAGATACAGAATTTATCGATAGTTAAATTTCTTATATAAGACTATTCATATTTAAGCATATTAGATGAAGTTTATGCATAGAGATGCATATCAGGTAGTGCGACCGCCTAGCTGCCTAGCTATCTTGATTAGGAACATGTCGATTCTTCAGCAGAACATAAGAAAGCTGCGCTATTTTGTGCGCCAGGCCTAAAAGTCGACGCTAACACGCTGCAGAATCATAATCACCTGCATATGAACTG
>JAGZWL010000071.1:0-6879 GCA_018378955.1 Atopobium sp.
AACGTCTCTCTGCATGCAATCTCTCCTGACGTGCGTCGTAATTTAATTGGCGCTCGCGCTGCTAGAGGCATTGAAGTTCTCGAGAAACTCATGGACGCTGGTATTGAGATTCACGGCCAGATTGTTTTGTGCCCTAACATCAATGACGGTGAAGAGCTTGATAAAACGCTTGATTGGGTGGAGGCTCACCAGCAGATTACCTCTTTGGCCATTGTTCCCCTTGGCTATACCAAAGATTCTAAACGCTTTACGCATTCGTATTCTGATGATGTGGAGCTGTCCCGTTCTGTAGTCAAGATTGTTGAACCCTACCAGGAGCGCGCACGTGCGTCATTGGGCATTACGCGCTTCCAGCTCTCTGACGAGTTCTACGTAGACGCTCAGCTACCTATTCCACCTGCGTATACCTATGACGGTTATCCGCAATTTTATGACGGTATTGGTATGCTCAGAAGCTTCCTCGATGAGGCTGAAGAGGTCTGTAGCTCTATGCGTACCGCTCTTGATGAAGCAGATACCTATCTTTCTGCTCGTTCTCGCAAGATTTTGCTGATTGTAGGCGAAGCTGCTCAGCAAACCATCCAGACCTTCTGCGACGATTGGTCAGCTGACGGCAACGTTTCTACTTTTGCCGTGCGCAACGATTTCTTTGGTGGAGACGTTAACGTCACAGGACTTATCTGCGCCGTTGATCTTCTCGCCCAGGTGCCTGAAGACCTCACAAACATTTTGGTAGTGCTCCCTGAGGTCATGTTTAACTTTGATAAAGTCACCCTTGATGGCATGTCACTAGCCGATTTAACTGCGCAGCTAGAGGCTCGCGGAGCAAAAGTAATCATGTCAATTCCTGGTCCCACAAACATTGCCAAGTCGTGCATTAAAGCGCTCAAAGAGTGGGATTAGCCTCGTATTGCTGGTATTATTAAACCAACTGAATGAAAGGTGAGACATGGCTAAGCCCATTGTTGCTATTGTTGGACGCCCAAATGTTGGCAAGTCCACGCTGGTAAATAGAATTGCCGAGAAACGCGATGCAATCGTGCACGAGTCAAGGGGAGTAACCCGAGACCGCTCATATCACGATGCTGACTGGAATGGTCGTGAGTTTAAGCTCATTGATACCGGCGGTATCGAGTCAATTAAATCGCAGGATCGCTTTGCTCCACACATTCGTGAGCAGGCACTTCTTGCGTGTGAAGAGGCAGACGTTATTGTTTTTGTGGTAGACGGCTCTACCGGCGTTACCGATGAAGACGAAGAGGTTGCACGCATTGTCCGCAAGAGCGACAAGCCCGTGTTCTTGGTTGTCAACAAGAAAGATAACCCTGCTACAGAGCAGGATGGTCTATGGGACTTCTATGCACTTGGCTGCGGCGAGCCTCTACCTCTGTCTGCTTCACACGGTCACGGTACTGGTGACTTGTTGGATGACATTGTCAACGCATTTCCAGAGGTAGATGAAGAGCCAGAAGATGACGGCATTCTTAACCTTGCCATCATCGGCCGACCAAATGTAGGTAAATCTTCGCTGGCAAACCGCCTGGCTAACAAGAAACGCTCTATTGTTTCTGATGTTGCTGGTACTACACGTGACGCAATTGACACCATGATTGAATGGAAGGGAACTCCCATTCGTCTTGTTGATACCGCAGGCATTCGTAAAAAGAGCCAGGTACACGAGGACGTTGAGTACTACAGTCTGGTCAGAGGCCTGCAGGCAATGGACCGCGCAGACGTTTGTCTTCTTGTTGTTGACGCCTCTGTTGGCGTAACCGAGCAGGACCAGAAACTTGCAAACATGGCCGTAGAGCGTGGATGCGCGCTGGTGCTCCTGCTTAACAAGTGGGACCTTATTGACTCTGAAGCAAAGCGAGATGAGGTAGCAGTCTCTGTAGCAAAGCGCCTGGCCTTTGCTCCTTGGATTGCTTCTATCAACGTTTCTGCACTTACTGGCCGCGCTATTGATAAGGTACTTGCCGCCGCTCTTTCGGCTGCAGAATCCCGTGCTCTTCAGCTTAAGACTTCCGAGCTCAACGAGCTTCTCGCCCAGATCAGAGAGGGTGGACACACGGTGTCTGACCGCGGTCGCCGTCTTAAGATTCAATACGCTACTCAGACGGGCTCTAAGCCTCCTGTTATCTCGTTCTGGTGCAATGCTCCAGACCTTGTTGATGATAACTACGAGCGCTTTATTGAGAATAGACTTCGCGAGAAGTTCTCTCTGATTGGTACACCTATTCGATTGAAATTCCGTAAGAAGGTCGAATCTAACTAATGTCTGGAATTGTTGTTGCTCTGATTTTTGGACTAATTGCATTTGGCCTTGGTGGCATTCCATTTGGCTTGATTATTGCAAGCGTTATGGCTCATGAAGACATTCGCAAGCTTGGATCAGGAAACATTGGCACCACCAATGTTGCAAGAAATGCTGGTAAAGCCGCAGGTATTCTTACGCTTCTATGTGACGCAGGTAAAGGCATTGTCAGCGTCATCCTGGTTCGTTGGTTCTTGGGAGCCCAGGGATTTACTCCTCTGGTCTCGGGAAATGATCACGCAGAGGCTGAGCTCATCATTTCTTTTGTGTATGCTTGCTGCGTTCTTGGTCATATTTTCTCGCCTTGGCTTCATTTCCATGGCGGTAAGGGAATTGCTGTTGGATTTGGCGGTGGCCTTGCAGTAAATCCACTTGCTGCTCTTGTAGCTCTTGCGGTGTTTATTACGCTTGCCGTACCAACTAAGTACGTATCGCTTGGCTCCATTGGCGCGGCTGTTGCCATTCCACTATTCTGCCTGCTATTTGGTATGGATCCCGTGGCAACCATTCCTGTATTTGTTGTAGCAGCGGCAGTTATTTGGGCTCATCGCGAGAATATCAATCGTCTTAATGCTGGTAGTGAGTCTAAATTCTCTTTCGGCGAAAAGAAAAAGGACAACTAATCATGAAAAAAGTTGCTGTTATTGGTTCGGGATCATGGGGTACCGCACTTTCAACACTTCTTGCTTCAACATCTGATGAGGTAATTATTTGGTCTCGAGAGGCTGATGTTACCGAATCCATCAATAAAGAGCACGTCAACTGCAGACATCTTTCTGATTCTGAGCTTCCACACAATATTGTGTCTACCACTAGTGAGGCTGAGGCTCTCACCGGTGTAGATGCTGTTGTTATGGCTGCTCCTTCCGCTTTTTTGCGCTCTGTTTGTGCTGCTTGCGCACCATATCTTGATCCAGAGGTTGATGTTTTGATCCTTTCCAAGGGCATGGAAGCAGGTTCTCACAAGCTTATGCACGAAGTAGCTGCTGACGAGCTTGGAAACCCTGCAAGAATCGCCGTTCTTTCCGGTCCTAACCATGCAGAAGAGGTCATTAAGCAGGGAATCTCTGCAGCAGTTGTAGCATCTGAAGACGCCGAGGTTGCTAAGCGTTTCCAGACGTTGCTTTCTCGACAATACTTCAGAACCTACGTTAGCTCTGATGTACGCGGTGTTGAGGCTTGTGCTGCAGCTAAAAACGTTGTTGCTATTGCCTGTGGTATTGCAGTTGGTCTGGGCAACGGTGATAACGCTCTTGCAGCCCTAATGACCCGCGGTCTTGCAGAGCTTGGCCGCGTAGTATGCGCTATTGGCGGAGATCCGCTCACCTGCATGGGTCTTGCTGGTATGGGAGACCTGGTAGCAACCTGTACCTCTGAGCATTCTAGAAACAGAACGTTTGGAGAAGCCCTGGTCAAGGGTAAGACGCTTCAGTCTTATCAGGAAGAGACTGGTATGGTTGTTGAGGGTGCTCAGGCTGTCATTGGTCTTTATGAGCTTGGTCAGCAGATGAGTGTTGAGATGCCTATCACTTCAGCTGTTCACGCTGTACTTTACGAAGGTGCTACGCCAGAAGAAATTACTTCTCGCCTTACAAACCGCCTTCCAAATGAAGAATTTTATGGAATGACTCGATAGGAGAGTTTGATGAATAACGTCCTGGTAGCACCATCTGTTCTATCTGCAGATTTCTCCAAGCTTAAAAGCGAGCTTGATTCAATTGCAAACGCTGACTACATCCACTATGACGTGATGGACGGTCATTTTGTTCCTAACATCTCTTTTGGTCCAGATATTTTCTCGTACTGCAAAAAGTCTTCTGAGCTGCCTATTGATGTCCATCTGATGGTTACTAATCCAGCTGAGATTGCACCTCTGTTCCTAGACCGTGGTGCTGACGTTGTCACCTTCCACTACGAGGCCGAGGTCCATGCTCATCGCCTTGTTCATCTTATCAAGGATTCCGGTGCTACGGCTGGCGTTTCGCTTTGCCCTGGTACTCCTGTGAGCGTTCTTGAGGATCTTATCGAAGACCTTGATCTGGTGCTTATCATGACGGTTAACCCTGGCTTTGGTGGTCAGAAGTTTATTCCTTACTCAATTGAGAAGCTCAAAGCTCTGAAAGAGCTCTGCCGCAAACATAACGTTCATCCTCTGATTGAGGTTGATGGTGGTATTAGTGCAGCTAACGCAGCTGATGTTGTAGCCGCCGGTGCAGACATGCTTGTTGCGGGCAGCGCTGTATTTGGCCAGGAAGATCGCGGTGCAACTATCCAGGCAATCCGCGACGCAGGCGAGTCTGCTCTTACCGTTCAGGGTTAAATTACAGCTCAATTCATTATTTAAGCAACCACATTCTTTCAGGATTGAACTAGCAGAAAACACGCTATGGATTACGTTTACTTAGACTATGCAGCTTCAGCACCAATGCGCCAAGAGGCGCTTGATGCTGAGAAAACCTATGAAGCTTCACCCATTGCAGGGGTGAACCCAAATTCTTTGCACTCGCTTGGTCGTCAAGCAGCGCGAGAGCTTGATGGTGCTCGTGGTGTTATTGCACGTGCGGTAGGCGGCAAATTTAGAGCTCCTGACGTGGTCTTTTGCTCCGGCGGTACCGAGGGCAATAACCTCTCAGTTCTTGGTATGGCAGAAGGTATTCGTAACAAGGATCACAAGCGCAACACGGTGGTTTTCTCGGCAATTGAGCATGATTCTGTTTTGGATCTTGCGCCTGTTCTTCGCGAGAAGGGCTTTGAGGTTAGAATTGCTCAGCCTAACCGTCAGGGAAAGATTGAGGCTTCTACACTTGAGAGTCTTTTGGATCAGTCGGTAGCTCTTGTTTCTGTGATGTATGCCAACAATGAGACTGGTGTTATTCAACCAGTTGTTGACCTTGCACATGCTGCTCATAAGGTGGGAGCTCTTTTCCACACTGACGCCGTTCAGGCGTTTGGTCGTATTCCTCTTCAGGTAGAAGACGTAGATGCCCTGACTGTTGCCGCCCATAAAATTGGTGGACCTCTTGGTATTGCTGCGGTGCTTATGCGCTCCAAAGTTCCGTTTAAAGCTCAGAGTTACGGCGGGGGACAAGAGGCTGGTAGGCGTCATGGTACCCAGGACGTTCGAAGCGCACTAGCTTTTGCTGCCGCAGCTGCGTGGTGCCTGGATAACCTTACTCAAACGCAAGAGAGCGTTTCTGCGCGCGCCAATAAGGTGTATGAGACTCTTTGTGCTTCTCCTAAGATTAAGCCAACCACAGAGGCGTACGCTGGCAAAGATCACATGCCTGGCACGGTAAGCATTATGGTTCCCTCAATGGATTCTGAGACGCTTATCTTAAAGCTTGATCAAGCGGGATTTGAAGTCTCAGCTGGCTCTGCGTGTTCTTCAGGCTCTCTTGACGCAAGCCACGTTCTCTCGGCTATGGGTATCTCTAGAAACGAGGCTCTGGGCAGCCTCCGCATTACTTTTGACGAGCGCGTTTCTGAAGCTGATCTTGATGCCTTCTGTGCAACCTTGCTGCAGATTGTTGGATAAATTTTTCACATACTAATCTCTGCATTAGTTATGTTCTGCGTCTGATACGTCCTTATTTACGGTAGACTAGATGAGTAACCGTATATGAGGAGGCCCTATGAGTGAGTCTGTTAATCTGATGCAGCTCCAGGATATTGATTTGCAGCTGCTTAAACTCGCATCCAACTTGGCCTCAATGCCCCAGGTTCAAAAGATTAAAAACGCCCAGCTTGCAGAGAAAAAGATTGCTTCTCAGCTTAAGCAGGTGCTTGGCGTTAAAAAAGACGTAGAAATTGATATTTCTGACCTCAATGAGCAGCGCGCCCATTATGTCCTTAAGACAGATGAGGTTTCTGCTGCTGTAGAAACTGCAACTAATCATCGTGCTCTTAGAGACTTTGACCAGCAGCTTTCTTCTTTGGCAAAGAATATCGAGAAGTGCGATTTTAAACTTGTAGCAAAAACAGAAGAGCTTGAGAAGTGCAAGAAGGCTTATCAGACAGCTCAAGACTTGCAGGTAAAGCTTATGAAAGAGCGTGAGAGCCTTTCTCAGTCCCTTGAGATTGATTCTGCGGCTCTTCGCGCAGAGATTGTTGAGCTCTCTAAATCTCGAGAAGAGCTTGCAGCTCAGATTTCTTCTGACACGCTTGAGCGCTATGAAGCTGCACGTAAACGTTTTAAGGGCCTGGCAGTTGAGCACCTTGTAGGAAATGTTCCAAGTGTCTGCCGCGTTAAGCTGCAGCCAAGTTCATTCCACGATCTTCAGCACAGCTCAGAGATTGCCGAGTGCCCTTATTGCCACAGAATGCTTATTACTTCTACAGCGTTTGAAGAATAAAGGAATTTATCGCTATGTTGGATAAAACCGCTCAGTCCTCTGTATGCCTTGTGGTGTGCGGAGGAATTGCTGCATATAAAGCCTGCGAAGTACTCAGGGGCCTTCAGAAAGCTGACTGCGACGTTCGTGTTGTTATGACAGAAGATGCAGCTCAGTTTGTAGGAAAGACTACCTTTGAAGCATTAACGCATCATGAGGTAGTGCAGTCGCTCT
>JAGZWL010000072.1:0-6649 GCA_018378955.1 Atopobium sp.
GAGCGCAGCTACCGAGAGGAGCGGTAATGGCTCGAAAGAAGGACGACGGTCGTAACAAGCCGCTCTACATGATCAGCGTTGCGGCCGAGCTCACGGGCATGCATCCGCAGACGCTGCGCGTGTACGAGCAGAAGGGCCTGATCAACCCCGGCCGTTCCAGGGGCAACACGCGCCTGTACTCTCGTGCGGACATTGACCGCCTCAATCTTGTCTCAAAGCTGACGGACGAAGGCATCAATCTTGCCGGCGTTGTGCGCATTTTGGACATGCGTGAGCGAGCTCTCGAGAAGGACGATCTTATTGATGAGCTGCGTGAACGCATTCGCGTGCTTGAGGACGAGCTCCACGAGTACCACATGCGCGAGCGCATCACCTCGCTTGTTCGCTACAGCGAGACCAGTCCAGAGATGGTAATGCAGCGCCTGCTTGGCATGCCAAGTTCCGCTTCTTCTGACGCCAACGCCGCCGAGGACAACTCGGCGCAGCCAAAAGAATCGTAAGACGACGAGGCAAATGCTACTAGTAAGATGATCAGCTCTCCGCGAGTAAATGCGGGGAGCTGGTTTTTTTGGATTCGGCTACCATTTACCGAATACCGAATACCGAATACCGAATACCGAATACCGAATACCGAATACCGAATACCGAATACAGTCATAACCTTTTTTAAACGAAATCTCTTTTAAGGGAGATGGCATGCTTAAATACCTTTACGCTCAGCAAAAAAGCAAACTATTTTTCTTTATAGTCTTCTCTCTTTTGAGCAGCTTGTTTGAAATTGCCCTTTCATTTGTAATGCTCCAATCCGTTAACCTTGCCATGGACGGCAATCTGTCGGATGCATTGAATGATGGCCTCTGGTTTGGCCTTTACATACTCTGCTATTTTATCGTCGACTTGATTTGCAGGCGTTTGCGCTGGTCAGTAATACAGGGCTGTCAAACGCATTTACGTGATGAGCTGATACAAAAGATTTTTAATCGTTCAATTCCTGAGTTTCACTCATTCAATACAAGTCATTGGCTCTCGATTCTTACTAACGATCTTGATTTACTTGAGGAAACATACTTCCGCGTCTTTATTGATCTCTTGATAGATGTCTTCTCTGGCGTAGTAAGCCTAATACTCTTGCTGTTTATTTCACCGTGGCTCGTACTGTTCATTTTATGCATGATAGCTGTTCAGATGTTTGTTCCTAACACAATGTCTGGAATTATTTCTAATAAACGAAAAGCACAATCTGAGTCAGCTGAGCATTTTATTGCTACAGCAAATGAGCATCTTGAAGGGTTTGATCTGCTCAGGAGCTTTCATCTAACAGAGGCCTCACGGGTTGCCATGAGCAGTGCGAATCAGGCTTGGGAGAAGCAGAAATTTGGTGCTCGGTACTTTAGTTCTTTAGCTCGCTTACTTTCATTTACTGTGGGACAAATTATTTACATTGGAATTTATTTTATTGGCGCCATTCTCACTCTTAACGGTTTAATGACAGTAGGAATGATGGTTGCGGCATCTCAGCTTGTTGTCTACATAGCAAATCCTATTCAAAACATAAGTGATTCAATTACTGATATGAGAAGCGCAAAAGAGATAATTACTAAAATACAAACGCTTCTTAATGAAGCCCCAGCTACAGAAAGTGGGGCAGAAAATACCCCTGAGCACTTTACAAATCTAACGGTCAATCATGTTTCGTATGGCTACGACGAGGACAAATTAGTTTTATCGGATATTAGTTTTACTTTGGAACGTGGCAGAAAATATCTTCTTGAAGGAAGTTCGGGAAGTGGAAAAACAACACTCATCAAACTATTAACGGATGCTCTGAGCCCAGATAACGGAGACATTTGTTTGGATGGCGTGCCAATCAAGCAATTCAAAAGTGAGCAATATGCTCGATTCATAATCCCTTGCTCTCAGCAAACGTTTATTTTTAACGCAACTATCAGGGATAACGTAACGTTGTTTTGCCATGACTTTACTGATGAAGAAATTATTGACGCTATTACGAAATCGGGCTTTTCTGAGA
This sequence comes from Atopobium sp., assembly GCA_018378955.1. Classification (GTDB taxonomy): domain Bacteria; phylum Actinomycetota; class Coriobacteriia; order Coriobacteriales; family Atopobiaceae; genus Lancefieldella. The sequence continues at coordinate 2,030 of JAGZWL010000072.1, forward strand.
TTCTTACCAGATACCCAGACGGAATTAATCATGTGATTGATCAAGCCGGAAGCAGTCTTTCTGGTGGAGAACGACAACGGTTGGCTCTTGCGCGAATCTTTTTGTTTAAGCCACAAATTGTGATTTATGACGAGAGTTTTGCCCATTTGGACCCCGATTCTGTTCAGAGCCTCATTGATTTGATCTTAAAAGATGATGAGAGAACCGTTGTTATGACATCTCATCAAGTAACTCCAGAAATAAGAGAACGCTTCCAGTCTCTTGTTTTAAAAGACGGAAACATCCAGTCAGAAACTGATTAATCAGCGCTCCTTGACCTAGTTGTAATACGTGAATACAATGATATAACTAGGTAAAGGAGTAGCTATGGACAGCATTGTAACTGCTCGTATTCCTGTTGAAGTCAAAAATCAGGTTTCCGAGGTTCTTGAATCGCTTGGATCAAACACCACCCAGCTAATTAATGCAGCCTTTGAATATGTGCTGGTAACAGGCAAACTTCCTGATGCTTATGAAGGCGCTTCGTTGGAATCTTCTGCTAAAAGATCTTCTCGCAAATTGAGCGAGAAGGACAAAGAAGAGCTCTCGGCACTCTTTGGGAAGATATCTGTTCCCGCACCGGCGTCGTTTTGGAATGATTTAGGCGATAGCACCTACAAAGAAGCAATCAGCGAGTGGAGGTCAAGTGACTATGAAGCTCTTGATTGATACTAACGTTTTGCTGGACGTCTTTTTGTGTAGGGAACAGTTTGTTGCTGATGCAAAAAAGCTTTTCATAATGAAGCAGTTCAGAGACGCTGAACTTTGGGTTGCGGCTCAGTCATACACAGATCTCTACTATGTGGGCGCTAAGGCTCATAGTTCTGACCGCATGCAAGAAATCCTAAAAGAGGTATTTCCGCTGCTTAATGTATGCTCTATTGATGGCGCAGACATTTCGAATGCACTGTCGGAGCAGTGGGAAGATTTTGAAGACTGTCTTATTTGGCGGGCGGCCAAAAAGATAAAGGCAGACTATATCGTCACAAGAAATGTGGCAGATTTTACTCGTTCGGATATACCAGTGCTTACACCTGGTGAGTTTTTCTCGACAATGGAATCCGAGCAAAATCTAGTCTATGAAGAGGCAGAATTTTAGAAGCTATAAGGTGCGGGATAGGGCTGCGAAAGCTTAAAGTTGGGTAACGCAAAAGCTCAGCGCAGGGCTGCGAAAAAGCTCAGTACAACGCGATAAGAAAATCTACTACAAACACACTTAGATATGTATTAAAAGTCGTGCTTGGGGGTATATAGAATTCGATGAAAATTCAGTCCCCGGCACGATTTTTGTTTGGGGTAGGAGGGTGATTTTATGAGACTAGATAAATGGGCTGTAACCGCCCAGGAAGCACTACAGGCAGCTCTTGGTATTGCTAACGACGTAGAGGCTTCCGAGGTTGCACCAACGCACCTGCTCAAGGCGTTGCTTGATAGTAATGAGCGCAACCTGCGTTCCATCTTGGAGAAGATTGGCGCAGATCCTGACACCATTGCTACACAGGTGGATCAGGCAATTTCCAAGGCTCCAAAGGTAAGTGGAGCACAGATTGGCATTGGCAACGATCTTCTCAAAGTCATTAACGAGGCCGAGAAGCTTGCCACTAAGCTGGGAGATTCCTACGTTACCTCTGAGCACCTGCTCACTGCGCTGGCAAACGACAACACTGATGCAGGTAGGATTCTTCGCGACTCCGGCGTTACTGCTAAGCGCGTTGAGGAGGTCTACAACGAGCTTCGTGGCGATGAGCGCGTAACCTCTCAGGACGCAAAGCCGCAGTTTGAGGCGTTGGAGCAGTACGGTCGTAACGTGACCGACCTTGCTCGTCAGGGAAAGCTTGATCCAGTTATTGGACGCGTCGAAGAGATTCGTCGCACCATTCAGGTTTTGAGCCGCCGCACCAAGAACAACCCTGTTCTTATCGGTGAGCCAGGTGTTGGTAAGACCGCAATCGTAGAAGGCCTGGCAGAGCGCATTGTTTCTGGTGACGTTCCAAGTACCCTGCGCGACAAAGAGCTTGTTGAGCTTGATATGTCCGCCCTGGTAGCAGGCGCAAAGTACCGTGGTGAGTTTGAGGACCGCTTGAAGAGCGTGGTCAAAGAGGTGGCCAAGTCTAACGGCCAGATTATCCTCTTCATCGACGAGCTCCACACCATCGTGGGCGCTGGCGCTTCCGAGGGCTCCATGGACGCTGGCAATATCTTGAAGCCAGCACTTGCCCGTGGCGAGCTTCGCGCAATTGGTGCCACTACGCTGGATGAATACCGCAAGTACATCGAGAAGGACGCTGCTCTTGCGCGTCGTTTCCAGACCGTACTTGTCTCTGAGCCTACTGTTGAGGACACTATTTCCATTCTGCGTGGCCTTAAAGAGAAGTACGAGCAGCACCATCGCGTTCGTATTACGGACTCCGCTCTGGTTGCAGCAGCAGACCTCTCTAACCGCTACATTTCAGACCGATTCTTGCCAGATAAGGCAATTGACCTGGTAGATGAGGCAGCTTCAAGACTTCGTATGGAGCTTGATTCTATGCCAGCAGAGATTGATGCGGTTGACCGTCAGCTCACTCAGATGCAGATCGAGGAGCAGGCCCTGATGAAGGAGGAAGACGCTGCTTCTAAGGAGCGCCTGGAGAACCTTCGCGCAGAGATTGCTACAACGCAGGAGAAGCTGGACGGCATGAAGGCCAACTGGCAGAACGAGCGCGGCGCAATTGACCTGGTACAGGACTTGAAGTCCCAGATTGAGGACGCAAAGACGCAGATGGAGCGCGTAACCCGCGAGGGCGATTTGGCGCAGGCGTCTGAGCTTCGTTACAGCACTATTCCAGAGCTTGAGCGCAAATACGATGAGGCAGAAAAAGCCCTTCTCGCCAAGCAGGAAGACGGCGGAATCCTCAAGGAAGAGGTCACCACGGACGAGATTGCCGAGGTAGTTTCTTCGTGGACCGGCGTGCCTGTGTCCAAGATGATGCAGGGCGAGATGGACAAGCTCAAGAACCTTGAGGACCAGCTTCACCTGCGCGTTATTGGTCAGGACGACGCTGTTTCCGCAGTTGCTGCAGCAGTCCGTCGTTCTCGCGCGGGTCTGGCAGATCCAAACAAGCCTCTGGGCAGCTTCTTCTTCCTGGGCCCAACCGGCGTAGGTAAGACCGAGCTGGCAAAGGCGCTGGCAGAGCTGCTGTTTGACGACGAGCGCTCTCTGGTCCGCATTGATATGTCTGAGTACATGGAGAAGTTCTCGGTCCAGCGACTCATTGGCGCACCTCCAGGATACGTGGGCTATGACGAGGGTGGCCAGCTCACTGAGGCAGTTCGTAGGCATCCATACTCCGTCATCTTGCTGGACGAGATGGAGAAGGCTCACCCTGATGTCTTCAACATCTTGCTGCAGGTTCTGGACGACGGTCGTCTGACGGACGGTCAAGGTAGGGTAGTAAGCTTCAAGAACACCATCATTATCATGACCAGTAACGTTGGTTCGCAGTTCATTGCTGGTGCTGGCGAAGAAGGCCTTACCGAGGAGTCCAGAAAGCAGGTCATGGAGGCGCTGCGTAGCTCCTTCCGCCCTGAGTTCTTGAACCGCATTGACGACGTGGTTGTCTTCCAGCCTCTGGGTCTTGAGGACATTGAGCGCATCGTGGACATTCAGCTCAAGGATGTTCGTAGCAGGCTTGCTAACGAGCGCATGACGCTGGAGCTTTCCGAGGCTGCTAAGCAGTCACTGGCTCTTGACGGCCTGGATCCTGTTTACGGCGCTCGTCCTCTGAAGCGACTCATTCAGCGTCGTGTTGTCGACCAGGTAGCAAACTTGATTATTGCAGGTGAGCTGCATGAGGGCGATACTGTTCTGGTTGATACTGACGAGAACGGCAACTTGATTGCTCGCAAGAAGTAAGTGAGGCTGCGCATGTGTGACGAAGCTGGCAAGCCAGTGAACCAAACGCCAAAGGCCGAAACGCAAGCTGCTGCGACGGCTACCGCGAAGGTCGCAGCGCAGGTCAAGTTGCAGGGCGCAACGCGCAAGGACGCGGATTCCAAGAAAGCGCAGATTGTTGACCCGGAGTTTGCTCGCGCAGAAAATGAGGACGATGATGGTTACGACCCGTATTCCGATCGTCGTCCCGTGAGCGAACCGCTATTTGAGCGCGATCCCTGGAGCTAGACGGGGTTTCTCGCCACACGCTGAGCTCTACAAACGAAAGCCGCTGGTACATGACGTATCAGCGGCTTTTTGTGTGCGGTCCGATGGTTAGTCCATGATTGCGAGCCTGAAAAGTGCACCATGTCTGAGTAAATTTACTCAGACATGGCGAGAAAAACCGGCAAATAGCTCAGACTTGGTGTACTTTTCCGGCAAATCATTCAGACATGGCGAGAAAATCAGGCTCCATGTGATCGTCCATGGAAGGACAATCTCGAGCACGCTTCAAAGTCTGCCTGAAAAGTGCAAAGAATCTGTGTTTGGGACACAGATTCTTTGATGAAATCAGGCAAATCCACAGTTTCTTTTACATTTTTAGGCTTGAATTCTCATTGCTAGTGCAACACCAAAAGACAAGGTAGTGACCCATGGGTCTACAA
>JAGZWL010000073.1:0-6308 GCA_018378955.1 Atopobium sp.
CAGCCTTTCAAGATGATTCTATCATCGAGTTGGAGCAAGTAAACTAAAGCCGTCTTGTTATGACGTAAAAGTTACATTTTTTAAAATGCGGCGCTCGACGTGACGAATGATATTGGTGTACCAAAGATCCTCATTGGACTGCGGCTTTACTAAAATAGTTGAAACACCAGCCAAATTACCTGCAATAACATCGGTAAAAATCTGGTCTCCCACCATCACGGTTTGCTTTTTAGTTGCCGAGAAACGCTTCATAGCAGCAGTTAGCGCGCGAGGAAGCGGCTTACACGCAAAGCCCTCTCCTTCAATTCCCAGCTCGTGAGCGCTACGCTGGACCTCATTGAGATGAATGTTATTGGAGATGAGGCAGAGCGTTAATCCAGCCGCATGAGCCTTCTCAAACCAAGCAGAAATCTCTGGCGGCACCATCTTGGTGTCTCGGGGTACACAGGTATTATCGCGATCTAGGAGCACAAGTTTAATCCCCTGCTGAACCAAATCCTCTATTGAGATGTATTCAACAGCAGAAACGTATTGTGTTGCTTTGATTAAACTCATGCCACACCAGCTATTGCTTACTGGCGGCTTCACGCTCGCGTGCGTTTTCAATAGCCTGCTGATGTTCGTCGTACGTCTCTGAGAAGACGTGCTCATCCGAGGTAATCCAGAAGTAGTAATAATTGGTTGCTGCTGGATCCATAGCCGCCTTAATAGAGGCATAACCTGGGGAGCAAATAGGCGTAGGAGTCAAACCCTTAAACGCATATGTGTTGTATGGGTCGCTTGTCATTGAGCTGAGCTCTTCTGCAGTAGCTTCCCTACCCAGAGAATAAGCAAGGGTAGCGTCACTTTGCAGATACATATCATCGTACAGGCGGTTGTAGAAGACAGATGCAACCTTAGGACGGTCATCATCAGTCAGGGCTTCTCGCTCAATAATCGATGCCATGATAATGATTTGCTCGTTAGTAAGATTCAAGTTGTAACGCTTATTGAGCGTAATGCGGGCGGCATCCAGGTTAAGATCAGCTGTCTCCGTCTCAAACTGATCAAGCATGGCACGGATGACCGTATCGGCAGTTACATTGCTTTCTGTAAAGGTATAGGTCTTGGGGAACAAGTAGCCTTCAAGAGAATCATTAGCATCTACCGCACCAGCAAGGAACGGATAGTCAGCAACATAATTGGATGCTTTTGCCTGATTCAAGAAATCATCGCGAGAAATACCAAAGTAGTCCTGAACCAAATCAGCAACCTGAGAAACGGTATAACCCTCTGGTACGACAAAGCCACTACCAGGAGCATTAGGGCCAGAAATAAGCAGATGAACGATGTCTGCTGGCTTGGTACCAGTAGTAATAACATAGATACCACTCTTGATTTTCTGCTCAGCATCCTGACGCTTTACCTGGTTTAAAAACTCGCTCTTAGTTGCAATAATCTTGTTCTCAAAAAGAATCTTTGCGACTTCCTGCGCACCAGCACCATCTGGAATAGTAACGGTAACTTGCTGACCTGCGGTAATTTCTTGTGTATCGGAATTAGCGCGAGAAAGCTCTGGAAGCGCTACTTTCCATACAAAGATGCCAAGGGCCGCAACCATAATAAAAGCGATAAGTGCCGCAAAAATACGAGAACGCTTTGAAGCCTTCTTATCTCTATGCTTTACCTGCTTGTTCTTTGCCATATGAGTGACTTGAGCGCTTCTTGAAGAAAGCTTGCCACCGGTAAGTGCAGGTAGCGATCCTGTAGCCTCAACTGAAGGCTGCGTGATCTGTTCCTGCTGAGCCTGCTCTTCCTGAGCCTGTCCTTCTGGTACAGGAGAAGAAAAATGTGCGCCTTGACGACGCGGAGAAGAACCATTGGATAGGGTGGGCATTTAGTCTCCCTTATTCATCTGTGCATCAAGCCATGATTGCAAAAAGAGCGAAGCAGCAACCATGTCAACTTTTCCACGCATGGCTTTCTCAGATAAACCTTGCGCTCGAAGAATCTTCTTCGCTTCCGCAGAAGAAAGTCTTTCGTCAGTAAATTCTAATGGAAGTTGGCAGTTCTTCGCAATTTGCTCAGCTTGAGCGGTAATTTTTTGGGCCTGTGGTCCATCTTCGCCGGCGAGCGTTTTAGGACGACCGCACAAAAGTAGCTCTGGCTCCCAATTTTCAAGCACAGCTTTAAACGTACGCGCATGTGAGAGCACCTCTTGCGCAGGAAGCACACAAACAGGTGACGCAATAGCACCATCGGGGTCACTTACAGCAACCCCGATGCGAACTTCACCAATATCTAGAGCTAAAACGCGCAAACGTTACGCACCAAGCTTTGCTTTTGCAGCCTCAAGCGCATCGTCAATTCCTGCAGCATTTGAGCCGCCTGCCTGGGCCATTGCTGGCTTACCGCCACCACGGCCACCAACAAGCTCTGCAATCTCTTTGACAATATCTCCTGCCGAGAAGCCCGCTGCAACTGCAGAATCAGTGGCACCTGCAAGCAGGGAAACCTTACCGTCAGCGGTTGCAGATGCAATGACGCAAGCAACAGGCTGGCCGTCAGATGCATCACGGATGCCATCCCAAGCAGAGCGGAGCTCTTTGCCAGAAAGGCCCTCAAGCTTAGCAATTACACAGCTATAGCCATTAAGCTGAACAGCAGACTTAAGTGCTTCTGCTACCTGGTTGCTGCCTGCTCCGGTAAGAGCGGCCTCAAGCTTATGGTTTGCAGTGCGAAGATCTTGCTGCAGCTGCTCAACGCGGTCTGCAACAGCAGAAGGACGAACCTTCAGAGCTGCGGCAACCTCGTCAAGTTGAGCCAGGCGCTCATCAACGTACTCGATAGCGCCCATAGAAGTTACCGCCTCAATACGCCTTGAGTTAGAACCAACGGAGCTCTCAGAAATAATCTTGAAGAGGCCAAGGTCTGCTGTGTTACGTGCGTGAGTACCACCGCAGAGCTCACGAGAAAATGGAGTGTCTTCTGCACCAGCAGAGACAACGCGTACGACATCACCGTACTTCTCGCCAAAGAGTGCAACAGCACCAGCGGCCTTTGCGTCCTCAATGCTCATAATCTGAGTAACAACAGGCTTAGCAGCAAAAATCTCTGCGTTAACCATACCCTCAATGCGATCAAGCTCATCTTTGGTAAGAGCCTCAAAGTGCGTAAAGTCAAAGCGCATACGATCTGGAGCAACAAGAGAACCAGCCTGGTTCACGTGGTCGCCCAGAACCTTTTTGAGGGCTGCGTCAAGCAGGTGAGTTGCCGTGTGGTTGCGGCGAATGAGCTCACGACGGCCGGCATCAATGGTTGCGGTGACTGAATCACCAACAGAGATGGTGCCCTCTTCTACCACGCCAACGTGGGACTCAAGGCCGCCGTCGCGGTGCTTGGTGTCAGTGACGTGAACGTAGAGACCAGGAGCTGTCAGCTTGCCGGTATCTCCAACCTGGCCGCCCATCTCTGCATAGAAAGGCGTACGGTCAAGTACAACCTCAACCTCAGAGCCAGCAGAAGCGGACTCAACCTCCTGTCCGTCCTGAACAAGAGCAACAACACGAACGCCGGAGAGCTCGTTGTTGTCGTAGCCGTCAAAGACGGTCTCATCAAGGCGGTCAGAAAGTGCAACCCAAATGCTCTGAGCGTTACCCCAGGCATCGCGGTTAGCAGACTTACGAGCGCGCTCACGCTGCTCAGTCATTGCAGCGTCAAAGGCGTCCATGTCAACAACGTGACCTGCATTTGCAGCAATCTCACGAGTAAGATCAATAGGGAATCCGTAGGTATCATGCAGAAGGAAGGCAACCTCGCCAGAAAGCTGTGCGCCATCCTCTAGCTGCTCAAGCTCTGCAGTGAGTTTAGACTCACCTGCGTCAAGCGTAGCGCCAAAGCGCTCCTCTTCTGCAGTCAGAATGCCGTCGATAAGAGCGCTCTTCTCGACAAGCTCTGGATACTCTGCGCCAAGCAGAACGGCAACCTCGTGAGCATACTCTGCCATGAAGGTGCCCTGAATGCCCAGTAAGCGGCCGTGGTAGACAGCGCGACGGAGCAGGCGGCGAAGAATGTAGCTTCTACCCTCGTTACCAGGGAGAATGCCATCACCAATCATAAAGGTAACTGCACGAGAGTGGTCTGCAAGAATACGCAGGCTGCGGTCAATCTCATCAGTTGAGTGATACTTCTTACCAGAGAGTTTCTCGCCCAAAGAGATGAGAGTACGCATGATGTCACCCTCGTAATTGGTGCCCTCATGCTGCATGATAGCTGCGATACGCTCAAGGCCCATGCCGGTATCGATATTGCGATGAGGAAGCTCAGGCAGAGAACCATCTTCCTGGCGATCAAACTGAGTAAAGACGAGGTTCCAGAACTCAAGGTAACGGTCACCATCGTCTCCAGGAGCTTCTCCCTCAAACTCAGGACCCTGATCAAAGTAAATCTCGGAGCAAGGACCACAAGGACCGGTTGGACCAGCTGCCCAGAAGTTGTCCTCCTCGCCCAGACGGGTGATGTGATCTTCTGCTACGCCAAGAGATTTCCAAATCTCAATTGCCTCATCGTCGTCAGTAAAAACAGTAAAGTACAGGCGATCAAGAGGCAGGCCAAGGTGCTCTGGAGAAGAAATAAACTCCATTGCCCAGGTGCATGCATCGCGCTTGGTGTAACCACCAAAGGAGAAGTTACCCAGCATCTCAAAGAATGAGAGATGGCGAGAGTCGCCAATGTTGTCAATATCGTTAGTACGAAGGCACTTCTGGCAGGAAGTTGCGCCAATCTCCTTCATAGTCTTGATGCCCTGGTAATATTCCTTGAACTGGTTCATGCCAGCATTAGCAAGAAGCAGCGAAGGGTCAGAAGGCACCAGAGATGAAGAAGGATAGCGCTTGCAACCCTTGCTCTCAAAGAAGCTTAGGAAGTCCTCGCGAATCTCTGCTGTTGTCATTGTTTTATAGTCAGCCATAAAGTACTTCTCCGTATTCAAATAACTACTCTTTTGTACTGTCTGAGTCTACCGCATCTGACGATGGTTTATCTGGTTCCTTAGTAACTTCTTGAGTATTCCTAAAAAGTAACTGAGAAAAATCATGTCCAAGAATCTTGGGCGCGGGAGCTGAAGACTTGCTGCGCACATGAGCCGTAGTGTCTTGATCAACAAGACGCGACTCCTCAAAGAACTTCGGATCGCCCAGAGCGTCATATTCTGGAAGGATGGCGCCTGTCTCATCCACATACTGCGTAGAGTTAAAAAGCGCGCCATTTGGCGAGACGATCTGTCTGCCCGAATACTTCTCAAAGAAGTACACAAAGATGCCCCTCAGTGCTGCTGTCAAAGGTATGGCAAGAATAGTTCCAACTACTCCGCCAAGAGCGCTGCCAATGACAATACCAACGAGCGAAAGACCCGGGTGAACTTTAACGCTCGTTGCCATAACCAAAGGTGAAAGCACGTTATCAACAACGTTTTGTGCAACCACCAAAATAACGATAGTCCATACGGTCATGACAGGGTCTACCAAGATGCTCAAAATAAGAGCAATACCTGCCGAGAAAACCGGTCCAACTACAGGAATAATATGGAAGATTCCTGTAACCATGCCAATAAGAGCGGCATAAGGGTTGCCTAAAATCAGACACCCAAAGTACACAAGAATGCCATTAATCGCAGAGGTAATGATAGTGCCTCGCATATATCCACTGGTAGATCTACTTAAGATTGCAAGAATAAGTCTGAACTCATTCTCTTTTTGAGGACCAGCAATAATAGCCATCTCGCGGACAATAACTGGATAATCTTTAGCCAACCAATAGGCAAGCACTAGGCCTAAGAAGAAGACCATGAGTTGGTTTGCCATAGAAGAGATGTTGCCTAAAGCAGATGTGGAAAGCCAACTCAAAATACCAGAAGCAACTGATATTCCAATACTTGATGCCTGCTCAATTGCAAGTTCTACTGTCTGTCTAACAGCAGGGTTACTTTGAGTGTCAAAGTTCTGCCAAAATTCCCTTGCCATTGCTCCTATCTGACTTGCATACGAAGGAGCGTTTCTGAGTAGCGTAGTAAGCTCAAATACCAATGGCTGCGCAATCAAAATCAAAAATCCTACCAGCACAATGAGCGTAAGAACAAGAGCTATAAGAGCGGAAATGCCACGAGGCACTCCCCTGTCTTCAAGCCAATTGGTAACAGGGCTGCAGACAAACGCAACAATTGCGCCAATGGCGAGCAGCTCAACAGCCTGTCCCAGGATGCCAAGAACATACAATGCAAGAGCAAGCAATGCGGCCAGACCAATGACTGTCCACACCATTAAGCCACGTTG